>JAKAOH010000081.1 GCA_021812285.1 Acidobacteriota bacterium
TTGGGCCGCCCACAACGACGTTCAATATCTCAAAGATTGTCTGGCCGGAACCGCCGGAACTCCCCCGGATCGAGTTCCGGGCGATCCTGATGGGCGAGAAAGTTGATTGGACCGAGTTGAAAATCCAGAAGAAACCGAAACGGTCGTGGATGGATATTCTGGCCGGAGCGCAACCGGACCAGCAAGTCAAGAATGTTTCGAAAAAAATAGGTTTTCAGCTCAGGCGGCCGTACGGGGTAGCCGTGGATTCCGCGGGGAATATTTACGTTGCGGACCAGGGTGTGGGCGCCATCTTCATTTTCCCGGAGTCGCTCAAGGGCGCCGTGCAGCTGATCAAGAACGGCGTGGACGCGCCTTTGCGGAGCATCAACGGTCTGGCCATCGACAACGATACGGGTCGCCTGTTCGTTTCCGAGGTGCGGTCGCACCGAGTGCTGGTGTTGAACAAGCTGCATCAGCCGATCGCCGAATTTGGAACGGGTGTGCTGGAGTCGCCCGCGGGAATCGCGATCGACGAGGTAAACCGCCTCGTCTATGTGGTGGATACGCAGCAGGATCAAGTTCTGGTCTTTGACGCGGACAAGTACACGCTGTTGCGCCGTATCGGGACCAGCGGGAAAAAGCACACGTTGAGCAGTCCCGGCAACTTTGCGCTCCCCACGGGCGTGGCCGTGGACCAGAGCGGCAACGTGTACGTGACGGATACGTTGAACGACCGCGTGGAAATCTTCGACGCGGATGGCAACTTCATCAGCCAATTCGGAAGCGCGGGAGATGGCCCGGGATATTTCGCACGGCCCAAGGGTATTGCCATTGACCGGGACGGGCATATCTGGGTGACGGATGAAGTGCAGAGCCGGGTGCAAGTGTTCAACACAAAAGGGCAGTTGCTGATCTATTTCGGCGAACTGGGATGGTATCCGGGTCAATTTCAGGCGCTTTACGGAATCGCAAGCGACGATCGCAATAACCGGATTATTACCACCGAGCAGTTCCCCGGGCGAGTCCAGGTGTTCCGTTACATCGACGACGCGGAAGCGGCTGCCATGAAAGCGCAGCGGGAGCATCACGGCACTCCAGGCGGCAAAGCGCCGGGTGGGGCGGCAAACGTGGGCGCGCCGGGACTGGCTGGGTCTTCCCAGGCGCAGAAGCCCGCAGCAGCGGCAGTCTCCACGCGGCAAGCCGCCGACGGCGCGAAGGGCGCTGCGACGGCGCCGGAACATAAGACACGGGCCAATGTGGATCCAGGGAGCGGGAAAAATGAAGCGGCGGAGTAGCGCCACATCGAGGCCCACGCTTGGGTTGGCCTTGGGCTCGGAACAGCGAGAATTTCGTCCGTTTAAGGACAGGTAGGACCGCGGGAACCGGTAATACACGGCCGCGCAGCAGTTCATTTTCAGAAGGAGGTGTCTGAAGGACATGAGAAGACTTGCAGTTGCAATTCTCGTGATTCTGGGAGGGGCGGCAATTGCCTCCGCTCAGGTCTCGACCCCAACGAATGACGTTCTCGGAGCGCACAACGTGTACGGTCGTGGCTGCATCGCATGCCACGCCCCGCACAGTGGCGCGGCCGCGAACGGTGCAGCCAGCAGCCCCAACAGCGGCAATCTTGCGCTGTGGGGCGAGGACCTTACGCCGCTCTACGGCCAAACCTTCGGGTTTGGCAATGGCGGCGCCAACACTGTCACCATCCCCGATTACGGCACCACGGCCGTGACCGTCGGTGGTACCAGCTATTCCCCTGTTCCGCTTCCTTCCGATCCTGGCGACGGCACCTTTGTCATCGCCGCCTGCCTGAGCTGTCACGACGGCAACATCGCGAAGAGCGGCATGTTGAAGGGAACCACTTACGAAACCGTGACCATCAATGGGGCGACCTTCAATCCCCCGACCCTGCTCGGAAATGACGGGTCAACGCCGGGCAATTACATGAACGACCATCCGGTGGGACCGACCGCCAACCCCGGTTGCGGTGGCCCGTACAACTGGGACTGCACTGTAAATGCGGATGGCTCGATCAGCTTCACGGGAACCGCCTCCAGTGCGTTTCTGACCGACTACTTTGATGTCACAAAGTACGGGCCGATCGCGAACCTCGCTGTTCCTGCCGGCGGCGGTGGCACCCAAACGGTCACCTACGGGACCTTGACGTGGACCGACACCACGGATTGGGTCACTTGCACCACGTGTCATGACCAGCATGACATGCTCTATTTCAAGGCTGGCGCCACGACCGCGGACATTAAGCCAACCCATTTCTTTGTCCGTGGTTGGTATAACCCCGGAAACAGCACGACCAGCAACAGCGCGGCGCAATTCTGCCGCAGCTGCCATGGCGGCGAGTCCAACGAGATGCACGGCCAGAACGTGCCGACAAATTAGTCATTTCCAACTCCAACCCGGGGGAGGGTCATTTCCTCCCCCGGCATTTCTCGCAGTTGTAGGTGGTCAGTAAGAGCGGGATCTGTGAACGGCATGCGGAATGGGCACGGCCCGGTTTGGAAGGAGCGGCGGACATGAGAACACGCGCGGCGAGTCTCTCGGCTTTGATCCTTTTACTACTCGTGGGCGTCGTGCCGGTGTGGGCGCAGAAGTCCATTCCTTTCCATACGCGTAGCGATGCCAATGGAGCTTTTGCAGGCAGCGTCCCGATCGTGCCGGTGGGGCGCACGGTGGCAATAGTGAATGGCGCAGTGCTGACGGACCGCGACCTTCTCCGCGAGATGTACGCCATTTTCCCGTACGCCCGGCAGCACAATGGGTCCTTTCCCAAAGCCATGGAACCGGATATTCGCCGGGGCGCGCTGAAGATGATCGAGTTTGAAGAACTGGTTTATCAGAATGCGTTGCGCCGAAAGATGACCGTCTCGCCGGCGCGACTCAACAAGGCGGAAATCAGTTTCCGGCAGCAGTTTCCCAACTCGGAAATGTACCAGACGTATTTGAAGAGCGAGTGCCACAGCTCGCGGCGAGTCCTGCGCGCCAAGATCCGGCGCGCATTGCTCATAGAGGATCTGCTGAAAATTGAAATAACGGACAAGGCCCCGGTTTCCGTGGCTCAGGCCAGAACCTGGTATGAAAAACATCCGCAAGAGTTTCGCGTTCCGGAATCCTACGCCGTCCAGACGATTTCCGCGATGGCGCCGGCCAAAGCGACCCCGGAGCAGTTGAAAGAGGTCCGCCAGCGGGCCGAAAACTATCTCGCCCGGGCCAGGGCGGCAAAGAACTATGACCAATTCGGTCTGCTCGCGCAGTCCATTTCCGAAGACGATTACCGCGTGATGATGGGCGATCACGGCGTGGTCGCCGCGGCAAAGCTGCCCGCGCAAATCCTGGACGCCGTGAGGAAGATGCAGCCGGGGCAGGTGAGCGGCGTGGTCCAGGTGGACCGAGTGTTCACGATCGTGCGGCTGAACAAGCATGTGCCCGCTCACCTGAGAACCTTCGCCGAGGTGAAGGCTGGCTTGCGTCAACAGCTCGAAAGGCAAAACGAAGAGCGGCTGCGCGTCCAGTTGAACCGTCGGTTGCGCAAGGGCGCAAAAATAATTGAAGAACCGTGAAGGAAGAAGTGGATGGCCGGAATCCTAAGGCTTCGGTTGTTGTGATGCCCGGGGGGTTCGGTGGCAAACCCTCTGGCAGGCCCGGCGCCGATTTGTGGAGAACGTATGGGCGCAAGCTGGTCATTGTGGCCATACTCATGCTGGCGCCATCCGCGATCGCATCCGCGCAAGTGACGGAGGGGGACGCCAGCTTCAATCTCAGTGGCAGCGCCAGCACGGGATACTCGGGAAGCTTTGGGAATATAGGTCCCTCCAGCCATGGAATAGGCTTCGGGGGGAATGGGGATTTATCGGGGTTCTATTTCAGCCCGCAGTTTCTGTCTTTCAATATCGTCCCTTTCTACGACCAGTCGAGGAACAACTCCAGCTACCAGTCCATTACCGACAGCACGGGAGTAACGCTGGGCACCAACATCTTCGGCGGGAGCAAATATCCCGGTTACGTGAATTACAGCTACGTGTACAACAACGAAAGCAACTATCTCCTGCCAGGGGTAGCGAACTACCGAACCAACGGAAACTCGCGGACGTTCGGAATCGGTTGGTCCGCTAATCCCACGGATACACTTTCCTTTTCGGCAGGCTATCAAAATGGGAACAATGACTCTTCGGTGTACGGGACGAATAACGACGTCGTGTCCCATTTCCACTCGATGTTTGCAGCATCGAGGTACAGATTCGATGGATTTCAACTGGCGGGGGGAATTCACTATTCGAGCGGAAACTACACATTTCCTCAGATTCTGGCGGGCCAGACCAGCCAGGCGAGCCGGGTGGACAGCACCACGTACAATTTCAATCTGTCCCGGGGCCTGAAGCGGTATGACACCTCCACCTGGCTGAGTTACTCGAGGAACACCACCAGCTACAATGCCCTGGGAACAAGTGATTCCCAGACGAATGACGTGGTGTCTGGCGGAATCTCCCTGAAACCGACGAAGAAGCTGAATACGAGCTTCGGCGTGGATTACGACGATAATCTTGCAGGAACCTTTTATCAGGCCGAAAATAGCGTCGGCGGCATCGCTCCCTTGGGGCTCCCTCCCATGAAATCTCATTCCTGGGGGGTGTACGGACAGGCGCAATACGAACTCATTGAGCAGTTTTACCTCACCACCGACGTAGTCCACCGCCAGGAAGTGTTTTTGGGATCTGCGATGAGTTCAACGGGGTTTAGCGGGGGAGCGGGTTACGGACACGCACTGTTCGGGGGGCGCTTCACTGGGCAAACCACCGTCACGCGAAGTGATCTTGGAAATAACAACGGATCCCGGCTGGGCCTGTTGAGCAATGCCATCTACAGCCGCTCCATCGGCGCGTGGAACGTGAGTGGTTCCCTCGCCTACTCACGCAGTGCCGAGACATTCCTGATCGGTTATACGACCTCCGGCTACAGCTACTCGACTTCGGTAAGCCGCCAGTTCGGCAAAGTGAATTGGAACGGAACTGCCAGCGGTTCCAAGAGCGCATTTTCGCATTCGGATGGCACCACCTCGTTTACGCAAAGCTACTCCACGGGACTGTCGTACCACTGGTTAGGGATAAGCGGTGGCTACTCCAGGTCCAGCGGCGAGGGTTTATACACGAACCAGGGAATCGCTACCGTGCCGACGGTTTTGCCACCGACGGTGCTTCCGTCACCGGTGTTCTACTCGGGCAGGACGTATTCGGTTGCTCTGGGAGGAACCTTCCGTGGGTTGATCTTTAACGGCAGCTTCTCCGCCACAAGGAGCGACACGGAAAGCAAGCAACTCTTCTCGAACAACAAGACCGATGAAGCCAATGCGTACCTTCAATACCATTTCCGCAAAGTGTTCTTCACAGCGGGTTATAGCCGTTTGCTGCAAGGATTCAGCGCGAGCACGCTGGCGCCGGCTGTGGTGTCCACCTACTACTTCGGGATATCGAGATGGTTCAAGGTGTTCTGATGAGCGCCAAAGGAAGGCGAACCGAATACTTGAGAGGAGAAGGCCGCTCTCCGGATTCCGGCTGGTACGGAAATGGTCGAGAAGATTGGGCAGTGTCCAGCTCTCAGTTGCCAATCGGCGAAACTGGCATTCTCGTCTCGCGCCTATTGTGGTTTCTGTGCTTTCTAGCACTGAATACGTTGTGTATTCCCGCAGCGCTGGCGGGAAAGAAAGCGAAATCCGCAGGACCTGTGAAGGCGCCGGAACTGGAGCTGACCGGCGGACGGAAGCTCCTGTATGAAGGCAGCATCAGCTCGCAGAAACAGGTGCAAGGCCGGCCACGGATCTGGACCCGGCTGTTTGACGCGGTGGTCGGCGAGCCGAGGTTTCACGATCTCATCGAACCTTACAGCGTGGTAACCGACTCACGTGGTCGCATCATCGTGACGGATCCGGGCGCCGGCGGAATCGACATCTTCGACTTTGCCCGGCACAAGTTCAAATTCATTTCGCGCCAGAAGGGCAGGCGCAGCCTGTTCTACCCGCAATGCGTGGCCGTGGACGCGGCCGACAACATTTACGTTACCGACTCCTATTCCGGAACGATTTTTGTCTTCGATGCCAATGGCAAGTTCCGCCGCCAGATTGGGTATCTGGGGGATGGCGAAGGTTATTTTGAACGGCCCACCGGCATTGCCGTCGATTCGCAAACGCACCGCATTTACGTTTCGGATACGCTGGGAAATCACATCTACGTGCTGGATATAGAGGGACACATACTGCAGAAAATCGGCCAGCGCGGTGCGGGCGATGGTGAATTCAATTACCCGACGGAATTACGGCTGGAAGACAACAAGTTGTTTGTGGTGGACGCCATGAACTTTCGCGTCCAGGTCTTCGACCTTTCTGGCAAATTCCTGCACGCCATCGGAAGCGTGGACCATGGGCAGGTACAGCTTTTCCGGCCGAAGGGAATTGGCGTCGATTCCGAGGGCCACCTGTACGTCGTCGATGGCATGAGCGATGTGGTGCAGGTGTTCGATCGCCAGGGACGCCTGCTCTATTACTTCGGCCGACCGGGAACGGGATTGGGAGATTTTCAACTGCCCACCGGTTTGTTCATTGACGACAAAGACCGCGTGTACGTGGTGGATTCGTACAATCGCCGCGTGCAGGTGTTTCAGTATTTCGGGGTCAAGGGCAAATGAACGCCACGAGCGGAGAGCCGGAAGCAGGCTGGGGACGGAATTCGGGATTCACAGTTGCCTTGCGGGTCCGGCCCAGGTTTTTGCCTCTGTTGTTTGTCTTGATTCTGATCGTTTCATTTGGCGCGACGGCGCTGGCGCAGGGCGTGCTCGGGATGCATAACCTTTCGCCCTCCGGGACGTCGCCGATCAAGGGCGGGCTTTACGGTTCATGCTACTACTGCCACGCCGTGCACTCCGGCTTGAACGGCACGGCCGGTGTCACGCAGACTCCACTTTGGGACCAGAAACTGTCCACCGTTCAAACCTACATCCTCTACAGTGCCACAAAAAACCCGACCAACGGCACGCTGATCCCGGGCTCGAACAGCTCGCTTTGCCTTAGTTGTCACGACGGGACGGTCGGAGGTGCGTCGGGCATTTCGCCCGGCCATCTGGTTCCTTACGGCACCATCGCCATGACCGGGAACTGGTACCCCGGGGACATGCTCGGCACCGACCTCTCCACGACGCATCCATTTAATTTTGTTCTGCCGCTGGTCGCGGCTACCGATTTGTGGCCTTCCCTGGTTGGTTCCTCTCCATCCACTCACGACACCACCGGGGCGGTGCGGCTTTTCAACGGAAACGTCGAATGCGGCAGCTGCCACAACCCGCATGTGCAGAATATCGATCCGGGCGGCTATTTCCTGGTGATCGACAACACGGACGGCGCGCTCTGTCTGGCTTGCCATTCGACGGTCCCCACAGGCTCGGGAATGGGGATGGTTAGCGGGAAGCGCAGTTTGGCAAGAGCGGTGGCGAAGGTTTCCACTTCCGCCGGATCCGCCGCGGGCGATGCGAATCCGCTGGCGGAGTGGCGGACAAGCATCCACGCCATCGCCACGAACAAGGTGGAACCCATGATTGTTCGTGAGAGTGATTTTGCGGGCCTCGGCCGGCTTGCCGCGGCCGCGAACAGGCCGACTTTCGGGCCCTACGGAACGGTTGCCGCAAATGCTTGCGCCTCGTGCCATTCGATGCACAATGCCACGGGGCAGCAGTTGCTAAGTGGGGCGGGAGACCAGACCTGTTTGAATTGCCACGACGGCAGCTCGAATGTTTCTCCCCGTATTCCCAATATCCTCGCCGAAATGACGCTGCCGAAGTACGGACATTCCCCTTCAACCGGGGTTACTTGCGTCGATTGCCACAACCCGCACGCGGACCAGCGGGTCACCACGTTTGCGGCTCCGCCCACGGTTCGCCCATCCCAAGCTGAAGTCGCCGGCGTCAGCGCCACGGACGGCAAAACTGTGGTCGATCCCGCAACCGATCAATATCAGATCTGTTTGCGCTGTCATGGGCCAAGCACAGGGAAGAAAGCGACCGTCAATTTCGGCTACCTGCCCCGGCGTGTGGTATCCGATCCGGACCCTCTGAACGTTATCCCGCAATTCAATTCGCTTGCGGCTTCGAGTCATCCCGTGTTCTTTGATAGCCGCAGCACGCTCCCGCAGCCCAGCCTTCGCCCTTACATGTTGGGTCTCGACGGCAAAACGTCCGGGCGTCCCATGGGCAACCGCATTCTGTGCACCGACTGCCACAATAGCGATGACAATCGGGAATTCGGCGGCCAAGGGCCGAACGGGCCGCACGGCTCCATTTTTCCGCATATCCTCGAGCGCCGTTACGAGATGAGCATGGCCCCCACTCCCGGCGCGCAGATCACCAATTTATATCCGAATCCAAGCTTCAGCGCTGCGGGAGGCCCAGGCGGCGGGCCGTATGCGCTGTGCGCCAAGTGCCACGATCTCGAAAAGATAATGACCGACGCCAGCTGGAACGGACACTGGCGACACGTCGTGCAGGACGGTTTTTCCTGCTCGGTCTGCCATACCGCTCACGGCGTGCCCGGGCGGTCGGGAAGCATTTCAGGCGAGCGGCTTGTGGATTTCGATGCCAACGTCGTGGCTCCGAATGGCCCAGTTCCGATCTCCTACGATCGAGCCACCAATTCTTGCAGCTTGGTGTGCCATGGTTATGCGCATCAGCTTCAGTCGACAGGCGCTGCCTTGAAAATGAGAATTCGCCGATAGGAACAATCGGCGTGGAAGGACGGCGGGGGGTACACGGCCCGCAAAAATCTTGCCATGTATCCAGCGGAAAGCTCGCCAGTTTTCTTTTGAGGGACTGATCGCCCGCGCCGCGACGCGGGCATGCCAGCGTCAACGCGGCGGGCGCGCGTGATATTCGAAACGGTAGGAATTGCCCGCGGGACCCGCTACGGCTCTCGTGTTGTATTCGATCTGGTAGCGCACATGCGTGGGATCCTCCGGATAGGCGACGCCGGGCGGATAGGGGTACGGAATGAGCGTATGGATCGGCAGTGGTGCCACGGTCATTCCGTCGAAGGCGTAGAAATCCATGTCTTTGTCGAAGCCGTTCGCGTAGAAAAAGTAGTCGCGCGTCCATCCCCGCGGCAGCGGCGGCAGCGCCCCGGGATTGAATTCCACGTCCACTTCGTCGCCCGAGCCGAAAATCACGTATTCGTCATCGGTGCGCTGGAGGAGTGGCAAGACGCCGCCGTAGCGCGTGTAATTACCCACCTGCCGCGCGTAGGGTCCGGTCGCACTGATCTCGTTGTAGTCGTAGCGAAGGTCGGCCGCCGGATGGCCTTCGATCGCGCGCGGATAGCCACGGAATTCGAGTCGAGCCGCCTCCATCGGGGTCGCCGTCACACGATAGGGAATGTTCGCCGGCGCGTTGTCCACCAGGATCCGGTCCCAATACACCTTCAAATTCGTAATGATCCGGATCCGCCGCGTTCCCGCCGGCAGCTTTCCGGTCAGGTTCGCCACCATCGTCCGTTCGAGTCCGGCGGGAAATCCGATGTCGGTCGCCACGCGATGCCACCGTCCATCCGCTTCGAGCGCCTCCAGGTACGGCGGCACCGGCTTCACGCCCGCCAGCGACGCTTCGTACAGCGAACTCGCGCTGAAATAATCCGTGAATCCTGTCATCAGCAGGCGGAGCGGACGCCGCGGATTCCACGTGCCCAGATCGAGTTCGAGCGCGTGCATCTTCGCGATGCCCGCAAACGGCGTGTTCGCGAATCCCTCGACAAAATGATGGTCGCGCTTCAGCAGTTCCGGCAGCACGTTCCGCCCGTGACCATCCCAGGCCCCAAGCGGGGGATGCGCGTTCCGGCTCACGATCACGCGGAACCGAGGAAATGGCGGCTGCATCGCGAATCGCGAATTCGGATAGACTTCCGTGCCGTCCGGATGGTCGATCGCCAACAGCTTCACGCGGTCCAGATAATCCAGCTCTTCCATAGGTTCGAGCAGCCGGAAACTGAGCCGGCCGTCGCGCGGATGCACCATGCTGCCGTTCACCTTCACATATTCCACGGGATCGGGAATATTCCTCTGATGCGGCGCGATCCAATGTCCCACAATCCCCGGCCCCAGAATGTCCGAAATGAAGCCGTACCGCTGTCCGTTCCACGCAAAGAGCAGCGGGCACGAACTCCCTCGGCGGTCGATTTCATCGATCAGATGTGACTCGTCGGCCGCCAGGTGAATTTCATCCTGCAAGACGCCGGTCGGCCACAGCATCCGCACGATTCCCGCTTCCTTGCGCGGACCCAACCCCGCCGTTACCGTCGTCGGTCCTTGTCCCAGGTATCCCGACGCACCGGCGACTTCCCATTTCTGTTCGAGCGCCCCGGAGAAAATCCGCACCTTCGTCCCGATGCCGCTGCGGTTGTCGTTTGTGCCGCGCAGCTTCACGGCGATCCAGTTGTTGCGGTTTCCGCCGACATTCCGCAGCAGGACCGGCGGTCCATCGTCCTGCGTCACGAGCAGATCCGTCGAGCCGTCGCCGTAAAAATCCGCCGCGATAATCGCGCGCGGATGGCGCAAATGAATCTTGTCGAGTCCAACGGCCTTCGTGACGTTTCGGAACCCTGCCGGCCCTTCATTCCGCAGCAGCGCGATCTCTCCGCCACGGGGCCCATCGCCCACGGCAGCCAGGTCCAGCCATCCGTCGTTGTCGTAATCGAGGGAAGTGACGCCCCACGCGCGCGACCACCCCAGCACGGGGAGTTTCACGGGCACGAAGCGTTTGCCGTCCTCGTTCCGCCATAGCGTCAGTCCGGGCGCGCCATCCTGCGTGAACGCGAGATCCATCCATCCGTCTTTATTGAAATCGAACGCGGCGACGCCCAGCGTCGGCGCGGAGAAGGGAACCGTCCACGGCTGGACCTCGCGGAATTGTCCCAGCCGCGGATTCAGGTAAATCCGCGGCGCGCCGTGCCATCCAGTCACCACCAGATCCACCGCCCGGTCGCGGTTGATGTCGCTCAGTGTGGCGCCCACGCTGGCGCCGGTGCCCGCCAGGCCTGTAGGCCCGGTCACATCCGTGAATTTCCCGTTGCCATCGTTCCGCCACAGGACGTTCGATACCACCGGCATACCCGGCGGAAAGGCGATCGTTCGCGTCGCGCGGTCCACCGGCGCGTTCGGAAAACGCGTGGCGTAAAGATCCAATGTCCCATCGTGATCGTAGTCCACGAACGTCAATCCCAGCACCAAGCCAGTCGTTTCGATCCCCGCCTGCCGCGTCACATTCAGAAATTTTCCGTTACCTTCATTCTCGAAGAGCGCCACGCCGCCGTCGTAGCTGATCGCCACGTCCGGCTTATCGTCGTTGTTGTAATCGCCGACCGTGCATCCGATTCCCGGTCCCGGCAGCGCGATGCCCGAGCCCTGGGTCACGTTCGCGAAATGCCCATGTCCCAAGTTGTGATAGAGCGCCGGATGGCCGTTCACATCGAGCAACAGAATGTCGGGCAGGCCGTCACCGTCGTAATCGAAAACGCAAGCTCCCGACCCGAAAAACTGCGCGGCCGATTCTGCTCCCCGCGTCGCAGTCGAGGTCCTCTCGTACGGCAGGCCGGACGCCCGCGTCACGTTGACGAAATGCACAGGAATCGGCCGCGGCACCACCTCCGTTCCCGGGGACACGTCCACCGCCAGCGAATATTCCCCCTGCTGTCCGTAGACGAGCGTCAGTGGAGCGCCCAGCTTCTCGGCGGTCATCTGCTGGAATCGAGCCAGATGCACGCGCGCTTTCGCTTCATCGCCCGAGCGCAGGTACGCCTGGGCCAGCCCGAATTCGGCCGAGACATGAAATCGGTTGATGGCGAGCGCCCGCTCGAAGGCCGCGATGGCCTCGGGAAACTGCGCCAACTGCAAATTCACTTTGCCGATGAAGTATTGCGCGTCGGCGTCGTTCGGATCCGCCCGGGCCACACGCTCGAAATCCGCCAGCGCGTTCTTCGGCCGGTTCATATCCATCGCGATCAGGCCCAGGTTGTACCAGACGTGCAGGTTCGAGGGCTCGCGTTTTGCCATCGCCTGGAGGATGGTTTCCGCCTGCTGGTAGTGCTGCCCGCTCAGCAGCGCGATCGCTTCGTTCAGCCGGGCCGCTCTCAGCTCGGGGTCAAGCGCTTGCGCCTGGCGGAAGCAGGCGAGCGCTTTCACCACCGACTCCCGGTTCATGTAGGCGACGCCGAGGTTGTTGCGCTCGGCCGCCGCCCGCCGCGCCGCGCCGCCCGCCGCGGTTTTTTGCCCGGAGTTTCGCGCGCGCAGACCCAGCGCCGCACCCAGCAACACCATGCAGGCCGCCGCCGTCCATGCGCCGAATTTCAGCGAAGCGAGCGCCGGCCTCGCCGTTCGCCTCACCAGGTTCCTCGTTTGTGGAATGGTTTCCGCGCGACGATCCCGACGCCTTCTTTCACCGTGATGATTTCGCCCGCCGCGACGTTCGCCAGCGTCTGCTTCTCCCCGCTCGGCCAGGCGATCTGGATCGAGTTCGCTTTCGTCTGCCGCCCCAAACCGAACGTCAACACCAGTGCGCTCGAGGAAAGATAGCTTCCGCCGTCGGTCAGCATCTGCGACTGCGTCATTCCGCCGTCCTTCAGCGTCACCGTCGCGCCGATGCCGTCGCGGTTCGATTTCACGCCCACCAGCTTGATTTCCAGGCTGTTATTCGTCTCGCCTTCGTTCAGGAAGAGCGCCGCGCGGCCGTTGCTCGTCGTTATGACGATGTCGGGAGCGCCGTCGTTGTTCACGTCGCCGTACGCCGCTCCACGCGCCACGCGCGGCCGGTTGAAGTTGGCGCCCATCTGCCGCGTGACATCGGCGAATTTCCCGTTGCCCAGATTCTCGAACAGCAGCGGCGCTTCGGCGTAGAACACCTGCCGCTGGATCGCATTGATCCCCGGATCGATGTGCCCGTTTGCCGAAAGAAGGTCCGGCCATCCGTCCAGGTTGTAATCGAACCAGAAGCACCCGAATCCCAGCGTCAGCAGGCTCGCGTGCCCAATCTCTGAATGGGGCGATTCGTTGATGAAAAGGCCGTTTCCCTCGTTGTGGTAGAGCGCCAGCATCTGGTTCGAAAAGTTCGAAATCGCCAGGCTCGCCCATCCCGAATGGTCGTAGTCCGATGCCGCGATACCCATGCCGCCCCGCGCCACGCCGCTGCCGCTGTAGGCGACGCCGGCCGTCACGGCCTCATCGGTGAATGTTCCGTTGTGATTGTTGATGTAAAGTTTGTTCGGCTCGGTGTCGTTGCTCACCGCGATATCCGGCCAGCCGTCGTTGTTAAAATCGGCGATCGCGATGCCCAGGCTCTTGTCATGAGGGTTGTACAGCCCGGCCTTTTTCGTCACATTGGTAAACGTGCCGTTGCCGTTGTTGTGCCACAAATCGAGTGATTCGCCCTTGTACGCCTCGGGCGTGCAGTAGGATTTCGTTTTCCCGTTGATCGAGCAGTAGATGTCGGTCTGCGGCGTCCATTTCACGTAGTTCGCCACCACCAGATCCAGGTAGCCGTCCCGGTCATAATCCACCCACGCCGCGCTCGTGCCGAATTTCGGAGGACCCCACAAGCCGGCTTGTTTTGTCACGTCGGTGAACGTTCCATTGCAGTTGTTGCGAAACAGCCGGTTGTGTCCGACGGCGGTCACGAAAATATCGTCGCACCCGTCGTTGTTGTAATCGCCCACCGCGCAGCCCATTCCGTACATCGGCACGTTCAGGTGGGCCTGCCGCGTCACGTTCGTAAACGTTCCGTTCCCGTTGTTCTGCCACAGCTCCATCGTCGTGCCCGGATGCACCGGATGTCCCGGCCAGTCCCGGCCGTTCACCAGCAGAATGCTCTGCCGCCCGCTGTTGTTGTAATCGATGAAGCAAACGCCCGAGCCCAGCGTCTCCGGCAGGTACTCTTTTCCGAACGCTCCACTGTTATGGACGAAATTGATACCGGCCGAGCGCGTGATATTCACGAAATGCGGCCGTGGGGCATTCGGCGCGTTCTTTGCCGGCGCGGAAAAAACGGCCGCGGCCGCCGCGAAAATCGCCAGTGTTCCCAGAATGGCTTTCGGCTTCATCAATGGAAAACGTCCTTGTCGAACGGCGGATCGTAATCGCCGTTCTTAGTGATGTATTGGAGCGGCACGCTCACGTGCTCGTGCACCGGTTGCCGCTCGTTGTTCGCATTCGGGTGCTCGCGAACGTAAGGTCCGATCAGCGCCTGCGACGCCTCGTCAGCCTTGAATCGCAGGTACCGCACCTCGAACTTGACCGCCTGCTCCGGCCGGTTCAGTCCGGTGTAGCAGAGCATGAGATTGTAATTCGCCGAAAGATTTTCCGGGTCGATCGCCAGCGCTTGGCGGAATTGCCGAACTGCTTTCTTGTACTTGCGTTGCAGAAAATAATCCCGTCCGAGCTGGTCCCGCACCACGCGGTCGTAGGGATATTGCTTCAGCGCCTCCCGGTAATAGGGAACCGCGGCGACATAATGGCCCTGGTCGCGCATCACCTGCGCGATGAAGTAGTGCGAGCTCGCGAGCTTCGGATTGCGCTGGAGAGCTTCGCGGAACAATTCTTCCGCGCGCCGCAGATTCCCCTCCTGCAATTGCACCCGTCCCATGTTGTTCCAGCCGTCGGCCCGGGTCGGCGCCACTTTCGCCACTTCCGCGAACGCCTCCTCCGCCGCCTTCAGATCCCCTTGCAGCAGCAGCCCGATTCCGTAATCGTTCCAGTGCTGCCAATCCGATTCTTTCAGCACGATTTTCGGTTTCGGAGCCGGCGCGCTCGCCGCCACCACGTCCAGATTCACCTGATCGCTTGCCATCACCACGATGGGAAGGTTCGGAATCCCCTTCCGCTTGCCCACGTCTCCCGCGGTCGATCCGGTGAAGATGTATTGCGTGTCGTCGTAGTCGAGCGTGTGGGTAGGTTTGGGCGTTTGTTTGGGGTTCGGCACGCCCGCGAACGCGAATTGCGTGAACCACCAGTCGAATTTCCGGTAATTCAGCTTCGCCGTCAGGTGAATCGGCCCGGCGATATCCTTGGGGATGTGTAGCAGGAAGTGCACGGTATCGGCCGACCCCGGCGGGATCAGATGCACGTAGATCGTCGAGCGCTCGATGAACGCATCGCGCTTGTCGATCGGATTTTCGTGCGCGTCCACCTGCAACGACCGGTAGAAATGCGCGCTCGGGTCCACCGGCCCCTTACCGCCGTCCTCGGGAGGTCCGCTCCAGAAAATAATGCGCCCCTTGGCGTCCACCGCTTTCAATTCCAGCCACAAATCGAACGCGTCCACCGTCCCGCCGGGGAAGAAATGTCCCACGCCGAGCGTTCTCACCACCACGTCCACGCGAACCGTTTCGCCCGGCTGCACCTGGCCAGTCACGCGGTCGAGCGGAGCGGTGAGCTGCGCGAACGTGCCGGCGATCGACGCTCCGGCCTTCGGTGCGTGGAATTGCTGCTCCTGCCCCACGGCAAACGCGGTGGAAATGCCGGGAGCCTCGAAAGCCACCGGGCCGTGCGGATGCAGGGGTTTTGCCTGCGCGGCCATGGCGAAGATCGTCACGCTGACTTTGCCATCTTTCAGAAAAGCGATTGTGTCATCCAGTTGCTTCTTGAACCGATTGTCGTAAGGCAACGCGGTATTGGCGGCGATGAAGCGATGCGAGGGAATCAGTCCGTCCACGTTGCCGAATTCGTTCGAGTGCACCATCGGCATGTGACAGTCGGCGCAGACCTTCGATTGAGGTGGGTAATAAAAAGCGCGCGCGCCGTAGCCGGAAACACCGCTCACCTGCCAGTGATCGTAATCGTCGAAGCCGCGCACCCAGCGGTAATGATTCACCGGCACATCCAGGTGCACCTTGTGGCAGACCGAGCAGAATTCCGCCACCTGCTTCTTGTTTCGCATGAACGGTTTCAAGAAGGTCCGCTTGTGCGGTTCCGGATTCAGATCGATCAGGAAATCCGCCAGCTTGTGGATTATCGGGTTCTTGCTGACCGCCAGCCGCGCCAGCGGAGGGTACGTCAGCACGT
>JAKAOH010000082.1 GCA_021812285.1 Acidobacteriota bacterium
AGGGTTCAGCAAACAGGCGCGTGTGGGATCCCTGGCGGAGTACGAGCGTCTATACCGGAAGGCGATGGAGGATCCGGAAGGATTCTGGGGCGAGCAAGCGAAACTGCTCGATTGGTTCGAGGAACCAAAGAAGACGCTCGAATGGGAACTGCCGCACGCGAAGTGGTTCGTAGGCGGGAAGCTGAACGTCAGCTACAACTGCCTGGACCGGCACTTGGCGAAGCGCGGGAACAAGACGGCGATTCTGTGGGAATCGGAGGACGGGAAGGCAACGGCAATCAGCTACCGCGAATTGCACGCGAGGGTGTGCCGGTTCGCGAACGCGCTGAAATCGCTCGGGGTGAAAGCGGGGGATCCGGTAGCGGTGTACTTACCGATGATTCCCGAACTGCCGGTGGTTTTGCTGGCGTGCGCGCGGATTGGAGCGGTGCACTCGGTGGTGTTTGGAGGGTTCAGTTCGGTGGCGCTGGCGGACCGAATCCGGGACTGCCAGGCGAAAGTGGTGATTACGGCCGACGGAGGGTACCGGCGTGGAAAGATTGTGCCGCTTAAGGTGACGACGGACCAGGCGGTGGAAAGCTGCCCTTCGGTGCAGAAGGTGGTGGTGGTACGGCGAACAGGCGAAGCGATCGCTTGGAAAGACGGGCGAGACATCTGGTTCCACGAGCTGGACGCGAAAGCGTCGGAGGATTGTCCGGCGGCGGCATTTGACAGCGAGCAACCGCTCTACATTTTGTACACGAGCGGAACGACCGGGAAACCCAAAGGAGTGCAGCATACGTCGGCGGGGTACCTGCTGCAATGCACGTGGTCCACACGATTGATTTTCGATTTGCGGGAAGAGGACGTTTATTGGTGCACGGCGGATATCGGGTGGGTAACCGGACACAGCTACATCGTTTACGGGCCGCTGGCGAACGGAGTTACGGTGGTGATGTACGAAGGTGCACCTGATCAGCCGGCGAAAGACCGGTTTTGGGATCTCATCGAGAAGCATCGCGTCACAATTCTTTACACATCGCCGACAGCGATCCGGGCGTTCATGGCGTGGGGACGGGAGTGGCCGGACCGGCACGATCTATCGAGTTTGAGGCTGCTGGGAAGCGTGGGCGAGCCGATCAATCCGGCGGCGTGGAAATGGTATTCGGAAGTGATCGGGGAAAACCGCTGTCCGATCGTGGATACGTGGTGGCAGACGGAAACGGGATCGATTCTGATTTCGCCTTTGCCGGGAGCGACGCCGGCGAAGCCGGGATCGGCCACGAAACCGCTGCCGGGAATCGTGCCTCGAGTGGTGAACCAAAACGGCGAACCGACGCAGCCGGGAGAAACCGGGTATTTGGTGATCGAAAAACCCTGGCCGAGCATGCTGCGAACGATTTACGGCGACGACGAGCGATTCCGGCGCGATTATTGGCAGCGGATTCCGGGCGTTTACTTCACGGGCGACGCGGCGCAACAGGACGCGGACGGGTATTTCTGGGTGCTGGGACGCGTGGATGATGTAATCAAAGTTGCCGGACACCGGCTGAGCACAATGGAGATCGAAAGCGCGCTGGTGAGCCATAAAGCCGTGGCCGAAGCGGCAGTGGTGGCGCGGCCCGACGAAGTGAAAGGCGAGGCGGTGGTGGCGTTCGTGACACTGCGGTCGGGCGAAAAACCGGGCGATGAGTTGCACCAGCAGATCTCGGATCATGTGGCGACGACGATTGGCACGATTGCACGACCGGCTGAAATCCGGTTCGCCCAGGCGCTGCCGAAAACGCGGAGCGGGAAAATCATGCGACGACTTTTGCGGGAACTGGCGCAGAAGGGGAACGTGACGGGAGACGTGACCTCGCTCGAAGATCTTTCGGTGATCGAGAGCCTGGCGCGGGCGAAGGGGATCGACGAGGCGTAGCTGGCACAGGCGGGGCGTCCGCCGAGACGGGCCGGAGAGATAAAGAAGGGCGCTGGAGGGAAACGGTCGCCGAAGGTCAGGACGATTGGTCGGACTCGCGGGGGCCGAGCAGGGCTGCGGCGGAACGAGCCACGAAGGGACGTGGGACGAGACGCTGGGCGTGGGTCTGGAAGTAATTCCACCAACCGGAAATCACGTAGGTTTTACCGGCTTCGAGAGCGTCGAGACCGGTGCGCGCAACCTTGTCGGCGGATTCGGCGAAACGGAACATGCGGGCGGGCTGTTTGGCGATAGTCATGAATTCCGTGTCGGTCGAGCCGGGACAAAGAGCGAGGACGCGGACACCGTAGCGGCGGACCTCCTCGGCGAGCGCTTCGGAAAAGAGGAGATCGAAACCCTTCGTGGCGGCGTAGCAGGAGATATAGGGAACGGGCTGGAAAGCGGCGACGGAGGACACGATCATGATGTCGCCGCGGCGGCGCTCGATCATACCGGCGAGATAGCGATGAGTGAGGTCGACGACAGCGGAGACGTTGACCTGAACCATGTCGCGAAACCAATCGAGCGAACCTTGATGGAATTCGCCGTAGGAACCAAAACCGGCATTGTTAATCAGAAGATCGACCACGATTCCCTTCCCTTGCGTGAAAGCGAAAAGTTCGCCCGGCGCGCCCGGTTTTGAGAGATCGAGCGGGTAGATTTCGACCGTGGCGGAATGGTCGGAACGAAGTTTATCGGCGAGATCTTCGAGACGGTCGAGGCGGCGGGCAGTGAGGACGAGCTTCGTGCCGCGAGCCGCGAGTTGCTCGGCCAGCGATTGGCCTATTCCCGCGCTTGCACCGGTTACAACTGCCCAGCGATTCTGCCAGCGGCTCATTCCGCCTCCCTTGATTCTTTCGGTGCGCAAACCGTTTGCGTTTCAGTCCAGCCGAAAATGAGAACACAAGACGCGGAGGAAAGAAAGTAGCGGATCGATTGGCCCGAGATTCATTCAGGCTGGTGCGAACCGTAACGTGAGGGCTCAAAGGGGTGTGCTAGGATGGCCTGAGAAACCACATCTTGCTTTCGAGGCGCGTTCCATGGACATCGAAGCGGTGCGGATGAACATTCCTGAGGACACGAACATCATCCTAGGGCAGACCCACTTCATCAAGACAGCTGAAGACATTTACGAGGCTCTCATCAACACGGCGCCGGCGAGCTCGTTTGCCGTGGCGTTCAACGAGGCGTCGGGACCGTGCCTGGTGCGAGCAGAAGGAAACGATGAAGAATTGAAGCAAGCGGCGATCGAGAACGCGCTCGCGATCGGCGCGGGACACGTCTTCGTTGTGTTGCTGCGGAACGCATTTCCAATCAACGTGCTGGAACGGATCCAGCGATGCGCGGAGGTCTGCGGAATTTACTGCGCGACGGCGAACCCGTTGGAAGTGCTGGTTGCGATGACGGAACAAGGACGCGGGGTGGTGGGCGTGGTGGATGGTTTTCCGCCGAAAGGAGTGGAAGGAGCGGAAGACGTCAGAATGCGGAAGGAATTTTTGCGGAAAATCGGATACAAGCTGTGAGGGAGACGGGGGACGAGGTCAGAATACAGAGTTCAGAGTTGCGAGTTGACAGTTGAAACAATTTGAGAATTGAGGAGAAATGCGCACGGCAGGAGTGCCCATGTCGCGGAGAAAAAGCGGGGCACGCAGAGGCGCGCCCCGGACGCAAAGGCGATTGGTTAGTTGGTGCGGAGGAAAGCGCGTAGCTTGCCTGAACGGTTCGGGTTGCGGAGCTGGCGCAGGACCTGTACTTCGATCTGGCGAATACGCTCGCGGGTGAGGCCGAAGGACTCACCGACCTCCTCGAGAGTGCGTTCCTGGCCATCGTCAAGGCCGTAGCGGAGGCGCATTACCTTTTCCTCGCGAGGGGTGAGCGTCTTGAGCAGGGCGGCGGTTTCCTCGCGGAGGCTGCGCTCGACGACGCGATCGGCAGGCGAAAGCACTTCCTTATCCTCGATGAAATCGCCCAGACGAGTATCGTCTTCGCCGATGGGAGCATCGAGCGAAAGCGGCTGACGGGCGACTTTCAGGACCTGCTGCACCTGCTGGGTCTTCAAGCCCAAGCGACGGCCGATTTCCTCAGCCTTGGGCGCGCGGCCCATTTTCTGCTCGAGTTCGCGAGAGGTGCGGGCGACCTTGTTGAGCGTCTCGACCATGTGAACGGGCAGGCGGATAGTGCGCGCCTGATCGGCGATGGCGCGAGTGATCGCCTGGCGGATCCACCAGGTGGCGTAGGTGGAGAATTTGTAGCCACGGCGCCAATCGAATTTATCCACCGCGCGCATGAGGCCGATGTTGCCTTCCTGAATCAAGTCGAGCAGATGCAGGCCGCGCTGGGAGTATTTTTTGGCGATGGAAACAACCAGGCGCAGGTTGGCCTGAGTCAATTCCTTCTTGGCCTGCAGAGCCTGGGCCTCTCCCTGCTTCACGCGGGCGACGGCGCGCTGGAGCTGTGGAGCGCTGGTACCGGCGCGGAGCTCGACCTGGCGGGCTTCCTCGCGAAGAGCGCGCAGATCGCGGCGAGCCTCAGTGGCGTGCTGGCCCTTCGACTGGCGAAGGCGGCGCTCAGTCTGCTTGATTTCCTGCTCAAGACGAACCGACTCCGCGGCAGTATTCTCAAGAAGCGAAACCAGGCGGCCGCGCTCGGACGGAGTGAAATCCAAGGCGCGAACCAGGTGGCCGGTTTCGACCACGTGGCGAGCGAGCTGGATTCGAGCGGAGCGACGGCGGGAGGCGTTGGACTTGGGAACACGAGTCAGACGCGAAGCGAGCTGAAGCGAGGCGCGGCGGTGATCGGCGATGCGGTCGAAAAGCTGGAGCACCTGCTGCGTCTTCTTTTCGAGCTTCTTTTCTGTCATGTCCTCGTCGTCGAATTGCACGACATCGCGGATGGAACGGCGATGCTCGCGAACGTCCTCGGCGGCGGCAAGAATTTCATTCCAAACAAGCGGAGAGCGAGAGACGATTTTGAGGACGCGGTTCTGACCTCGCTCAATACGCTTGGCGATCGCAACTTCCTTTTCGCGGGTCAGCAAACGAGCGGCGCCGGCTTCGCGAAGGTACACACGAACCGGGTCCTCGGTGAACTCGGTCCGAGCAGCCGCAACGGGGGCGTCGACTTCCTCTTCGGTTTCGGCGGGTTCGGCGCCGATCGCTTCCGATTCCCGGTCGTAATGAAGCTCTTCCTGTTCGTCTACGCCGAGCAGGTGAGTTTCGTCCTGCAACTTATCCTCAAGTTCGAGCACGTATGAATCTCCTCACACAATCCCGTAGTATGCCTTTCGTCACCCACATCACCGCAGAAGCTTGCGTTTCCCTCTTCGGCAGTCAGACGAACTTCCTAACGGTATAAAAGAACCTAACCTGAAGGCCCACCTAGGGTACCTGTAAATAGATGCAAAGAAAAGAGGAAAAGATGCAGGAGTGGGAATGGGTGCGGGAAAGGCTAAATCCTTATGGCCCAATTAGATATTGACGGAACCGCCCACACAAGATGGCCTGAGCAATAAGTCTTTTTAGATGAGAGGGATTCAGAGTACTTCCGTACTGGCTGCGATGCGAAAACGAGGAAGGCTCTCGAGCAGACAGGTGGGCACAGGGCGGGTAGATGAAGCCGGATTGGGGGCGGGGCAAGACTGGTCAGGGGATAGAAACTGGCGGAGAGGGCGGGATTCGAACCCGCGAGCCCGTTACCAGGCTACACGCTTTCCAAGCGTGCTCCTTCAACCACTCGGACACCTCTCCGCGACGCTTCGCGGTGCGGCCGTGAAAAACATGAAGGCCGAGCCCCGAAGAAAGGCTTCCTCAGCGTAACAAAAGCGTGAGCCGGGGACAATTCCGTCGGGGCGCTGAGCCATGGGCAATGGCGAGAGGCGCATTTGTATGTGTATTTTTTTTTTACGTAGAGAGTCCGATGGAATAGAGGAGCGAAGTATGAGATTCATACTGACGTCCTGAGGCCATCACGGCGAGGGACGAGCCGAGTCCGGCGGGAAAAGCGAAAAACCGGACGCGGAGTCAGCGAGCCCGCCTGCGAGCAGTCGCGTTTCGGGCCTGAAGTTTTGCAGTGGCCCGAAAGCGGAGTGGCGGCGACCAGCCCCGTTCCTGAGGCAATGGACGCGGCTCGGGAGAACTCGTGTCAAGCAACGAAACCTTCCAAAGCATCGGCACCCCGGACCGCAGGCCGATTCCCGAACAAGGACAGCCCGTGCTACCGCCCGGCGATGTGGCGCCGGCGGAGGGTCCGGACGCACAGGCACAGGCGGAAAGCGGAATACCGTATCCGTACGGCCCGAACAACGAACAGCTTCCTGAAGAACTGCAGAGCACTCTGCGGGAACTGGTGACGCGGATCGGGTCGGAATCGGAAGTTGCGCGGAGAGAAGAAATCCGCCGGGTGAAGCAGGCGCACTATTTCTGGCGCGGCCTGCAGTACCTGTGGTGGAACGAGCGAGACCAAAACTGGCATTTACCGTTCGAACAGAAACTGACAGACCAGACATCGCTCGAAGACCTGCCGCGGTACGAATTTGTGACGAATATTTATCAGGCATTCGGGCAGTCCATCATCGCGGTGCTGAGCCAATCGACGCCGGGAGTGCGATTCCTGCCGCAATCGCCGTCGAGCCCGATCGACGTGACAACGGCGAAAGCGGCGACAGACGTCATCGAGCTGCTCGAGCGGAACAATCGCGTGGAGCAACTGCTGGCCGAGGAAGCGTTTCACCTTTGGGTCGGCGGGAAGGCGGGAGCGTACGTCCGGTACGTTGTGGATGGGCAAGCGTACGGCTGGCACCCGGAAGCGGTGATTGAAGCACGGCAAAAAAAGATACAGCCAGCGCGGTACCGGTGCGCGAACTGCGGAGTGGAGACGCCGGAAGAGGCGGTGAATCGGCTAAGCGTTGGAGTGCAAAGGGCAGAACCCGCAGGAAACGCAGAGGCGGAGCAAGGCAGGACGGCGGACGGGAAAGCGCCCACGAAGAACGAGGCAACACGACCACAAGCAAACTTGTTCTGCCCGGAATGCGGCGCCCTGATTGACACGGCGAGCTGGCTGCCGGAAGAACTGATCACCGTGCCGGAAGTGACCGGCAGGAGGAACGCGCCGAACGGACAGGAAGCGATCACGGTGGTGGGAGCACTGGAACTCGAGACGCCGCCGTGGGCAAACGATCTGCGGGAGTATCCGTATTTGCAGTGGCAGATCGAAACACACCTGGCGAAATTGCGGGCGGCCTATCCGCATGCAGCGGACAAGATCGGGCCGCCGGTGGTTCCCGACGCTTCGGCACAGTACGAACGGCTGGCGCGGCTTTCGCAGTCGCAGGGCGGGCCATTCACGCAAGGCGGCGACGTGAATCAGAGCCTGATCACGTACGAACGAACGTGGCTGAGGCCATGGGTTTTCTATCTAGTTGAGGAAAAGCCGAAACGGGAGAAGCTGCTGGAGTTGTTTCCCGAAGGCTGCTACGTGGCATTCGCGGGGGACGCGTACCTCGAAAGCCGGAACGAAGCCATGGACGACCACTGGCGCGTAATGCATTCGCTACCGGGCGACGGGAGCTCGAGCGGACGGCCGGCGCTGGGCGATTCGCTGGTAAGCGTACAGGAACGATTCAACACCCTGACAAACTTGCAGATGGAAACGTACGACTACGGCGTGCCGCCGACATACGTGGACCCGGAAGCGATCGACGCGGACGCGGTGCAATACCAGACGGCGGAGCCGGGGGCCATCTATCCTGCGCGGCCGCGAGCGGGAATGCCGCTGGGGGCAAGTTTCTTCGTGCCGCCGCCGGCGCAGGTGCCACCGGACCTTGTGGAACACGGACAGGAATTGATGGGGCCGATTGCGCAGTTCCTGACCGGGGCGTTTCCGGCGATTTTCGGCGGATCAATGGAAGGCCAGAAGACCGCGTCGGGTTACGCGATGGCGCGCGATCAGGCGCTCGGACGCCTGGGACTGGTACGGCGGAGAATCCGGCAGTTTCACGCCGATGTGATGATGCTCGGGGTGGAATGTTTCCGAAAGAACCGGAGCATGGACGTTGAACTGCCACTGCTGGGCGCGGGGATGGAGTTCGACGCGAAGTGGATTCGCCTGGCGGACCTGAAAGGCAACATTCTGGCGTATCCCGAAGCTGACGAGCAGTTCCCTACCCTGTGGAACCAGAAGCGGGCCGTGCTGATGCAGTTGATGACGATGACGGATCCGGCGATCCAGCAAACGCTGGCGCTGCCAGAGAACCTGACTCTGCTGAAACAACTGCTAGGGCTGACGGAACTGCAAGTGCCGGGGGAGGACTCGCGCACGAAACAGATACGGGAAATCACCGTATTGCTGGAGGGACAGCCGATCTCGCAAATCGATCCCCAAACTGGGCAGGAAGTGCTTCTGCCGAGCCTGTTGCCGGATGCGTTTGCCGATAACCACGAAGTGGAACTGGAAACGTGCAAACACTGGCTGAACTCGAACGCGGGCCAAGCGGCGAAAGTGAACAATCCAGAAGGATGGGCCAACGTGCGAGCGCACGCGATGCTGCACCAGCAGGACTTGCAGGAGCAGCAAAGGCAAGCGGCCACGGAACAGGCACAGGCGACGGGGAAAGCGCCGGCCGTGAAGATGCCGAGCGAAACAATCAACTACCAGAATCTGCCGGCAGAAGGCAAAGTGCAGTTGGCGGCAAAGGCCGGGATCCATCTGACGCCGGAAGAAGCGGCCGGACAGACGACAGGTAAAGGGAAGACCGGCACGCCGCAGCGCTGAACCGAAATTCCATACACAGGCAGAAGACAGACGATCGGGTGCGTGGACCAGCACTCCTGCCACGAATGAGCGCTGTTGCGAGCACATGGGCGCCCTCTGAGGGACTGTCCTCATTCGCCCCGGCACATGACGCAGGCAAACGTCGGGGGGTATGGCCCAGATTTCCTTGCTGAGCCGGTGAAAAGCCGGACAGCAGCCGAACGGATCGAGGGGTTCGAAACCTCGTAAAAAAGCGGGCCGGGCGGCGAGTACGAAGAACGACGAGGTTGGGGAGAACGCGGAATGTCTGAAGCCTTGACGGCTACGACGGCAGGCCGGGCGCCGAGCGCGGGCGCGGAAACCATGACGGGAACAGCGGCGGCGTCGCCAACCGCCGGAACGTCCACACTTACGGACGACCAGATCCTCGGAATCGGGAATGAAAGCGGGACGATTCCGGAGGAAGGCTGGACGGGGGAGCCGGGGAACGAGAACTCCGGCTTGGAAGAAAGAACGACGGAAACCCAGTCGAATGACGCCGTGCGCCGTCCGGGCGATCAGAGAACGACGCCGGACCCGCAGAAGCGAGAAGAAAATCAGTCGCAGAAGGGATTGACACCGGAGGTGCGCGAATTTTTCCGGAACCATCCGGAAGTCCGCGACGCCTACTACCGGTCGCAGGAGTTCGCAAAACTCTTTCCCGATTTCAAGACGGCGGAACTGGTGGCAAGTTATCTGGGCCGATACGAGAACCCGGCGGAATTGGCGGACGATCTTAAAGGGGTGTCGGACCTGAAAGCGCTCGACCGGATGTTCTATTCGGGCGACCCGGCCGAACACGGAAAGATCGTCGAGAACCTGTTTGCCGACAGCCCCGAAGCCTTCGGCATGCTGCTGGCGACTCTGCCGGAAACGCTCGAACGGTTGGCAAGCGACGCCACGCGGCCGGGGATGGCACAACGGGCGCAGATGATGCTTGCCGAAACAAATCGGCGAACATTCGAGCGCGAGCTGGACCGGCAATACCAGAAAGCCAGGGCGGACGGGAACGAGGAACTGGCGAGGAATCTGGAAAGCCTTGCCAGCAAGACGCTCGGCCGGTCTCCGTGGGCGCGGGAATCGGTGGAAGAAAAGTTTGCGAAACTGCGGATCGAACAGCAACGGATCGACCAACAACGCGAGCAATCCCGAACTGAAGCCGCACTGCGATGGGTGGAAGAAGCGAACGAGCACGTGGTTCGCGATTTCACAGACGCGGTGAAACAGACGGTGGATCAACTGGTCGGCAGGACGTATTCGGACGAGGCAAAGCGTCTGCTGGTCGGGGAAATTTACCGGCGGGTCCATCAGAATCTGGCAGCGGACAAGGATTTAGTGGACCACGTGAATGCGCTTACGCGCGGCGGCGCCGGAGATTCCGGAGCGCAACGGCAGATCATTCGACTCGTATCCACCCAGGCCAAGCGAATGATTCCCGGCATGGCCGAACGCGTGATCGGCGCGTTTGGACAAGGGACGCTGGCCGCAAACGACCAGAAGCAGAAACGGGAAACGGCGGCAGCCGGCCGCGTGGACGTTACAGGCTCTTCCGGAATGGAAGCGCGCGCCGTGAAAGCGCCAACGCCGGCGCAATTGAAGCGAACCGGCAAATACGGACAGCTTTCCGACGACGACATCCTCGACGGACGAATCTGAACAGCAAGTGCGGCGATGAGCGGGCCGCGAGAAGAACGGCCCAAGAGACGCTAGCGACAGCCGAGACCGTGGAGCACTGGTGCTTCCGAAGCGATCGGGAGCCAGGAGACAAGACGAAATGGCACAGATGGCGAATGCACAATCGGTTGCGTTGCAGCTCGAAAAGGTGAGGGACAAACTTCCCCTGCTTTACGAGCGCGACGATATGCTGCTGACGATGATTCAGCAGCGCGGCGACGTGGAGCGAGTTTCGAGCCGGAACATGCGGTTGCCGCTCCAAATCCGTCCGGGCGGAAAAGCGGGAATGGCGAACCTGGACGGCGGCGACCTGGGACGCGGGTCGGGAACGACTTACGACGTGGCCCAGGTGACGCCGGTGTTTTTCCGGCACGCGGTGGAAATCACGAAACTCGTGGAATACGCGACGAACGCGCCGGAAAAGGCGGTGGAAAACGCCGCCAAACGAGAAGTGAAAAACGGCATGGCGCAGTTCCGATCGTTCCTCGACAAGGTGTTGCAGACGGCGGGCAACGGCGTACTCGGAACGATTTCGAGCATTGAGACAACCGGGGTGAACCTGACGAGCGGAGCCGCGGCGCAGCTGAATCTGGTGAACCCACCGGGGGCGACGCTGTTCTATTACAACCAGACGCTTCAGTGGTATGACCCGACGCTGACGACCAACCGCGGTTCGGCGAACGTCCTGCTAGTGGATCCCTTCAATAAATTCATCCAGGTGGACAACCTGCCGACAGGTTACGCCGCTGGCGACCTGCTGCTGCATGACGGCGTGAGCGGGGCGAACCCGACGAGCCTGTTCGGCATCCCCTACCACCAGAACAACGCTACCACGGGCACGTGGTTGAACCTGAATCGGGCGACCTACCCGGTGGAACTGGCCACGCCTTCGGTGAATGCCGGCAACGCGGCGCTGGTGCCGATGAACGTTCGATTGGCGATCAACAAAGTGCGCAAAGCGTTGGGCACGAACCAACTGGGCAAACTGATCGCGTACACGGCGCTCGAGCAGGAACATGCCTGGGAGTCGCTGGGCGTGGGCATCAGCGAAATCATCAAGGAGGGCGGCAGCCGGGCGAATGACCTGGAACTGCTCTTCACCGGGCAGAAAACGATGGCGGGAGTTCCGATCAAGAGCTCGATCAACGCGAACGCTGCGCGGATCGACTTCATCAACCTGGGACACTGGGGCCGTGCGGTGATGCAGGACATCGACTTCTACGAGATCGGGGGACAGACAGTGTTTCCGATCTACGGGGCGTCGGGCGGGCTGGCTGCCGCTTACATCTTCTACTTCATCACTGGTTTCCAGCTGTGGATGGATTCGCCGCGATCGGGCGCCTACATCTACAACCTGGCGATCCCGACCGGCTACTGATCGGGGCAGTAGTGGTTGATGCACAGGAAGCGGGCTAACCGGTAAGCGAGGAGAAGCGGGTTCCTCGCTGCGCTCGGGGTGACCGTCCAAAGGGCTTCCTGGGCAAACATCAAGAACAGCACAATCGCATGGAGTGATGGGAGGCGGCCGGGCGGACAACGGCTCCGGCCGCCGCACTTCCGATGATTCGCGTCCTGAGAGAGAACAAACAGACACCGCAGCGGATCGAGGAATTGGTGACGCGCGCCGGCGGACGAAACCGGTTTGGCGAACCGAATTTTCGCGTGGTGTGGGGGTGGTCGCGGCTGAGCCTGATCGGCGGACGCTGGAGCGACCACGACGAAAACGGCAACTTGATCCGGGAAGTTGTGGAATTGAGAGAAGAACCGAAATATTTTCCGCACGATCGCTGGCATATCGAGCGATGGCTGCCACCGGAGGCTTACGGAACACCGGAACAGTGGTACAGCCAAACGATCGAGTGCGGAAACGGACAAAGCGTGCCGGCACTGGGACCGTTCCCGAGCCGAGGCGAGTGGGAACACTGTTTCACGATCCAGACGCCGAAGGAGGAATTTCTGGGGCTCACACCGGCCATCTGCTCCGGGGTGGTGCGGGCGATCGAGTGGTCGCGCGCACAATCCAGAGCGAAAAGGCGAGCAGCGCTGGATGAGTCCAAGCGGAAGCGCGAGATGGACTACGAGAAATTCGTGGACGAAGTGCTGTGGGACGAACCGAGATTTCACGGACAGCCCTACGTGGTGACGCCATAGCGAAACCAGGCCAAACGGGATTGCAACAGCAGGAGGAGCGATGAGCGAACGCGCGATGATTGGGAACGTCGGCGATCAGGAATGGACGTTGGTGCGAACGTACGGAGTGTACCGGATTCCGGCGGCGGGAAACGACGTGGCGACGCTCGAGGTGAACGATCGGATCGACGTGATCGACATGGGTGACAACCGGCGGCTGGAAGTGCCCATTCACGCGCAGAAAATCGCCGAGGATCTGGCGGCCGATTTGGCGGATTTCGGAGTGTTCGTGGCCGAAGGCGAGGAACCGAGCACCGAAGAGATCGAGAAGGCTCGGAGACATCTGGTGGACGTGGCGAAGAAACTGGTTTTCGAGGGAGACCAGGAGTGGGCAAGAAGCCATAACTACCGACTGCTTTCCGACCTGCACCGGCGCGCGGTGCGGCGACTGGGACTCGAGCGGGAGTGGGCGTACGAACCGGAACAAATGGCGGATTGCCCGGTGTGCGGGGAGCGAGTGAAACCCGGCGTGGCGCTGTGCAAGAGCTGCG
Organism: Acidobacteriota bacterium; assembly: GCA_021812285.1. Taxonomy (GTDB): domain Bacteria; phylum Acidobacteriota; class Terriglobia; order Acidiferrales; family UBA7541; genus JAKASX01. The sequence continues at coordinate 13,081 of JAKAOH010000082.1, forward strand.
GTGCCATCCTCGACCGCGAGAAGGCACGGGAATTCGGGATCGTAAGCCCGGCGGCAAAAGGAAAGAACACGAGCGATTGAAGGTGAACGGAGGCGAGCAGGGATTGCTTCAAAGCGAGTGGAAAACGGGAGGCAGGCATGAGCTGGAATATTGGTTCTCTTTTGAACGCGATTCACCCGGACTACGTGGAGGCGGCGGGGCTGGCGATCGCGGCGGCGTTTGCAATGGGAACCGGGGGATGGGCGAAATACGCGGTGCTCGTTTGCCTGGGACTGTACGTGGCGGCGCGGTTGGCGCCCGAGTTCACGGATTTGCTCAAGCCGATCAAGGCCTTTGCCAAGGTGCCGAACTGGCCGGAGTACGTGCTGGCGGCGCTGGCGGTAATCCTGATCGGAAGCCGGGGTGGAGCGGATGCGGCCGGCGCGCTCGTGGGGATGGCCATCTGCGGGGCGGGGCGGCTGTATCCGTCGCTTTATCCATAGATGGCAATGCCCGCGGCGTTGCAAAGAGCCGGCGCGTTCGTGGCGGACGCGCTGTGTGATTTGAAGCCGGATGGAACGGCCGGGAAAGCGAGCTTTGCGCGAATCTCGCTGGCGCTGCTGCTGGCATTCGTGCTGGGTTGGGTAACGGCCCTGACGATCTGGCACCGAGCGCTGCCGGATATGAGCGGGGTCATTGGTTTCGTGAGCGCGTGGGGCGGGCTGGTTTACATGCCGAGCAAGTTCGTTTCGGCATGGCAGAACCGCAGAATAAGCGAAATGGGAGAGAGGGGCGAGGAGAGACGATAAATGCCTGTCTTAGCGACAACGCGCTACAGCAGCGCCGGAGCAGTGCTGGCTCTGGTGCGAGCCCTAATGAACGATCCGAATGGAGTGATCTGGACGGATGCAGCGCTGTTGCCCTTCCTGAACGCGGCGTATCGGTCGCTGCAGGAGGAACTGGCGATCAACGGCGTTTCGGTGATGACGACGCACGCCGAGATCGACCTGCCGGTGACAACGCTGAACGGCGTGACACTGGCGCCGAATCCGCCGCAGATCGCCGACGACACAAACCCGCAACTGCCGACAGACCTAGTGGTTCCCTATACGCTGCAGGAACAGGCGACCGGGTCGGACGATTTGTTCATTCCGATGGAGCAGATCACCGGACCTTTCCCGAATCTCCAGCCGATGCCGTACCTGAGAATTTGGAAATGGGAAGCGGACCAGATCGAGCTCGTCGGAGCGACGCAAGGGATCGCGGTACGGATCGAGTACGAGCGCGCCTTACCGGAGCTCTCGCAGGAGAGCGACCCGATCGAAATTCCTTACGCGAACAAGGCTCTGGCCTATGAAGTGGCGGCGCTCGCCGCGAGAAGCCGAGGGGCGAGGGATTTGGCGCTGGACATGGAGCAAGCATCGGAGGTTGTGCGCCAGCGAATCATCGAACGCTACACGCGAGCCGAGCAGTTCAAAGCACGCCGCAGAAAACCGTACGGGTACCACAGACGAGTGATTTACCTCTAAGCGGGAAACAATCGCAGCTGAGAGAACGCCCACCGGGCAAATTCGATTCCCTATTTGGAACCTGGGATGGGAGGGCGAGGCGGATTTCGCTCGGGCGGACTGATTCTTCACAAGAAATAGCGACGACGGGGACTGGGAAGCCCCGCAGAAACGCCGACACAAAGAACGAGTTGGGATAGGGTGACGCCGGCAGAAACCAGCGACGCGAGGCCTTAGGGAATGGCGAGAAAAACGATCTGCCTGGTGGGACCGAAATGGACGAGGAAACAGGCGCTTGAGCGGGACTGCCGGAAAAAACAGCACCGGCACGTGGACGAAAACGAAGCGACGGAGCTAGTGGAAAAAGGCGAAGCGCAGTGGCTTGTGGGAGGGTTGCGGCGAGGACGCGTCGTGGACGGGAGCGTATTGCAAGACCGAGTGGAAGCGGTGAAGCGCGCGCTCAATCGGCTTTCTATCGAGGTGGGAGAAACCCACGCGATGATGATTTACGGAGGGAGCCGGATCGCCGTGGAAATGCTGCACCAAATTCGAAGGAAGACCCATGGGTAATCTGCAAACGAACGTGGCACTGAGCGCCGCGGTTTGGCCCCACGCCATTCCGGCATTTGGGACGGGCCGAAGAACCGAACACCGGCACGTCAGACGGGAAACGGGGTCGCAGGAAACCGGTGCCGCAAGCGGCGGAGGGATCAAAGAAGCGACAGCACCGGAAGTTGGGGAAGGAGAAGAAAGGCGCACCTACAACCGCGAATACATGCGGATGTGGCGGAAGAGAAATCAGGAACGATACCGGGTCTACAATCGCGAATACCAGCGAAAGAGACTCATCGAGCGGAAAGTCGCACGGATCCTGAGCGAGCAAGCGGAAGACACGAAACTGTGCGGATACGGTTGCGGACGTCCGGCCGTCGAGACGATCGAGCGAACGGACGCGCGGACCTGGAAGACGGTACGGGTAGCGTACTGCAGACACTGCTGAAGAAGAGGCCATGGCTCGCCAGCAGAGCAAAGACCGGGAAAGGACAAATCCTCTCCCGTGCAACCTCGAAGAGAGAGCAACGAAGGCGAGATGAGCACGACTGAGCGAGCTGGGAGTGGGCGCCAAGAGCCAAGGAACAGTGTCGAGAGATCGACGAAGAACGAGGCGAAAAGAGCCGTGGGGATGACCCGGGGATAGTGACGGGTGGCCCACCCTGCCAATTTTCGACAATAGCAAACGAGAGGGGTTCAGGGGAGGCAGAGGATGGGAGAAGACTTCTTCGAGAGGCTTAAATCCGCAGGCTGCACAAAACGGTTGTCGAGCCACGGTTTC
>JAKAOH010000083.1 GCA_021812285.1 Acidobacteriota bacterium
CCTTGGGCAGCGGCTCCGGCCGCAAACCCGCGCGGAGCCACCAGCAGCGCCGCGAGCGGCAGCGTCCACAGCGCCCTTGTGATCGCCCGTTTCATTCCGCGACCGCCTTCACGCACAGTGTAGCAGCGAAATCCCGGTCCGGCTCGGCTTGCTCCCATTCGGCCTCCGGCTTCGCCCGCTGTCCCGGTTTCGATTTTTCTTGTCTTCGCGCGGGCGGCTGGTCATTACTTTCGCCATTTTTCTTGCGATAGCGCACTGCGGCGTGCTAACACTGGCGCACGTCGCGAAGGCTCCGACGGATTGGTTTGGAAGTGTGGAGCAGTTTTTCCCTTTACGCGAATAAGGATTCCGGTCTGGTGCGCATTGACGGATTCCGCTGATCAAAAACACCGCGGAGTCCAGAAGCCCAGCCTTCCAAAACCGAAGGCCGGGTACCCAAGATTCCATGTCAAAGCTCGCGCCACCCGCTGGGGAAGCCATGCCTGAATCGACAGAACAACTGATTAAGGTGCAGTTTTACGAGACCGATGTGGGGTATGAGAACCTCTGGGCAACTCCGCTGGGGACCGGACAGTATCGCATTGAGAGCATCCCCTTCTTTGTTTACCGCGTGTCGAGGGGGGACGTTGTTGCTGCAAATCCCGATGCAGAGGGTTGGTTGCAATTCACGGGCGTCCTGGCGAAAAGCGGGCACAGAACCGTAAGAGCTCGGGTTGGCAATATCAGCGAGGAAGCCCGATCCTTGATCGCGGCCGAACTTGAGTCCAGGGAGTGCCCAACCGAGCTCCTTCGAGACCGCCTCATATCGGTAGACGTTCCGGAGCAGGTTTCGCTTGAGGGCATCGGGGCTTGGCTGACCGAGCAAGGGTTGGAGTGGGAGTACGCCGATCCAACGTACGAAGAGATGTACCCAGAGGGTGACGCGAGCTGATAGGAAAGCGGGGAAAACTGGGGGAACGAGGACGAACAAGATTTGCAGGTTTTCCCCCGAACGCGCGAATGATAAGTGTGAGCGGTTCGCAGCTTGACGCCACAGCGGGACACGAAGGAGGCCACGTCGCGGATGCCTAGGCTTTTGCGGCCACCATTAACGCTAACGCTTACAGAATAATCACGGACCATGGAGGTGGATGGCGGGCAGACGGCCATCAGCTATTATGACGCCGAGGGCCGGCGAGTACGGTGGCAGACGCCCGCGCTCGGCGGCGATGGCGACTACTTCTACGACACCGCCGGCCGCTACATCGGGATCATGAACAACGTCACTGGAGGGTTCCACAGCGCCGAGGTCTACGCAGGCGCGATGCATCTGGGGACCTATACCAGTCAATTCAATTTTAGCCACGGCGATCAGCTGGGAACGATTCATGCGTGGAGCACCGCCAGCGGCGCACTCGAGAGGACGTGCACCGGCCTGCCCGGAGCCTGCCCTGAGCGAAGCCGAAGGGGCGACGCCGAGAACTGCAGCGGCACGTTCGCCAGCACGCTGTACTATACCGGCAAGGAAGACGACTACGCCTACAACCTCGACTACTTCGGCGCCAGATACTACGCGCCTTCGATTGGCCGTCCCGATGCCTTCACCGATACGGGACGGTCCGCGTTGTCAGAACCGGACCGCTTCATGTCGCCAGACTGGTCCGCCAAGGTCGAGCCGGTCCCCTACGCCAAGCTCGCCGACCCGCAATCGCTCAACCTCTACGCTTACGTCCTCGACAACCCGACGACGAGCTTGGACCTGGACGGCCACGCCTGCGAAGGGTCCTCTGGCCCCAACGCTCGTCCGGTGCCCCCGCCCACGCAGACCAGCTCAAAGAGCCTGGCGCAACGGCAGAGAAACGAAATCGCCGGACAGATCAATCACGAAACGTTAGGAATGAAGAATTCCAAGGCGGCAAACGTGTCCCTCGGAACCGCAGAAGACGAAATCGCCCACGTGCGCTTGAACGGAATTAAAAAGTGGGGCAGCAACGCGAAGGCCCAAAAATACGCCAGCCTCGTCTCTGCGATAGAGAAAGGGCCAGGATACAAACTCTCACGGCAGGCCGTGGAGAAAGCGATCATGGAAGATTTGAAAGGTATTGACCCCACCCATGGCGCGATCTTCTACAACATGCGCACCGTGGGCCAATTCAAACACGGCGGCCGCTTTCAGCCCGCATTTCCGTTTTGAAGCGCACTGGCGAACCTGCGATGCTTCGCCGCATCAACACTCATGCGGGTTTCAGTGTGATGAAGATGCTTCGGAGGACAGGACGCAATGGGTGAGACGCAAAATCAGCCCTTTCAGCTCTCTTTCAACGCCTCGCTCAAGGTCGAGTTCCAAGGTTCCCGCGTCACCTCCGATGGCGGTCTGATCCTGGTGCGCGAGCTGGACGAGCGGCTCGGCTTCGGGGAGCTGATCGAAAAGCATTTGAGGGACCCGCGCCGGGGAAAGAATACCCAATTTCCTCTGGCGGATTTGTTTCGGCAGTCGGTGTACAGTCGCCTGGCGGGCTACGAAGACCTCAACGACGCCGAGCGACTTTCCCATGACCCGGCCTTCCGGCTGATCGGTTCGGAGAAGATTTGGGAGCGCGGGGCGGCCTTGACCTCCCGCCTGCAGAGTTTCGAGACCGAAATGCTGGCCGAAGAGGAGAACTTTGCGGGGCTGCCGAGGCTGAACCGGGCGCTGATCGGCAAGGCGGAGGAGATAGATTCTGGTTTCCGGGCGGTCCTGGACATGGACTTGACCGAGATCCCCGTGTACGGGGAGCAGGAGCAGAGCGATTACAACGGATACTTTGAGTCCGTCTGCTACCATCCGCTCCTGCTGTTCAATCGCGAGGGGGACTGCTTGGGGGCCAAGCTGAGGCCGGGCAACGTGTACAGCGCCGAAGGATGGGAGGAGCTTCTGTTGCCGGAGATCGAGCGCCAGCAGGAGATGGGCAAGGAAGTGGCGTTTCGTGCCGATGCTGGCTTCGGCAAGCCGGAGGTGTATGAGGCGATGGAGGAACGGGGCGTGAAGTACGCGATCCGCATCCCCGCCAACGACGCACTGCTGCGGGATATCGCGGAGTTGCTGACGCGACCGATGGGACGGCCAAGCCGCAAGCCCGTGGTCTGGTACAAGGGCTTCCTCTATCAAGCGGAGAGCTGGAAGACGGCGCGGCGGCTGGTGGCGAAGGTGGAGCATCACGCCGGTGAGTTGTTCCCGCGAGTGGGTTTCATCGTGACCAACCTGACGTTGCCGAGCCGGGCGGTGGTCAGGTTCTATAGCAAGAGAGGGACGGCGGAGCAGTGGATCAAGGAAGGCAAGCAGGCGGTGAAGATGACGCGGCTGAGCTGCCACCGGTTGGGGTCGAACGAGGTTCGGCTCTGGCTGAGCGTGATCGCATACAATCTGGGGAACCTGTGGCGGCGGCTGGTGCTCCCGCGGCGGATTGGGAACTGGTCGCTGACGAGCCTGCAGCAGCGGCGGGTGAAGACAGGTGGTCGGCTAGTGAGGCACGCCCGCTATTACTGGTTGCTGCTGGCCAAGAGCCATTTGACGCGGCGGTTGTTCGGGGCGATGCTGTGGCGGATCGAATCGCTGCCCTTGCCGGCGGGCTAACGCCTCGGCGGGTGGTGAGCATCCCAGCGGGGAGAGCGGCGGAAGCTGGGTGTCTGAGAACTCGCTGGAGGAACGGGCCAAAGTGCCGGTCAGCTCGGTCGCAAGGGGCGCGGTGGGCAGCGGAACGACCTGTCGGCCTCCCGCGTACGAGTTTGCCGTTGCAGGCGAGCCAGCGAAGCGTATACTTTCATCGCCAGGGACGGCAAAATGGAAATCCTGGCTTAAGGAGGGCGAGCCGGAATTTCCCACTTTACGGCTTGTGCTGTAACATTCCGCAATCGGCTGCCTCGGGAATGGCGGGCGGCCGAACGCTTCGGGAGGGACTTACGTGCCTAACAACGAAAAACTCAAGGCGCTTCGCGCCGCTCTCGTGATCGTCGGGATTATCTTCGTCGTGGGCATCTATCCCATGAGCCGGTTCTGGCCGTCGGGGTGGACCTGGCACTCGGGCGGGCCGTCGCTCTACTTCCAGATGATTTTGGGGGTGTACGCGACCCTCGGGGTTTTCCTGATCCTGGCGGCGCGCAACCCGCTCGGGAACCTCAGCCTGATTTGGTTCACGGTGTGGTCCAGTGTCGTGCACGGCGGGATCATGGCCGCGCAGGCAATAGTCTATCCCGAACATCGCGGGCATTTGTTTGGCGACGTGCCGGCGTTGCTGCTCGTAGCGCTGGTGCTCGCGGTCCTGACGCCTCGCGGCGCAAGCGTGTCGAGCGCGCCGGCCTGAGTAATCCAGAGGTAGTCGCGGAGCAACCTGCCGCCCTGCACCCGCCGGCTGGCCCGCGTATGGCTCACGCGCCTGAGGGTCATGCGCCGACGGCCAAGAGCGGGTCGACGGGGTTAATCGCCAGCGACGATACGATAAAAAGAACGCGTCCATCGGCGGGACTCACCGCCGATTGCAGCACCCGCCCCTCGCCATCCTTCACGAAACCCAGGTTCTGACCGGTCTTGACCGATTCACCTTCAGGGGATGAAAGTCCATACATCCGCCGGGCCTTTCATTTCACGAAGTAAATACAAGTACATAATGACTTATGGACCGTAGCCCTTATGAGCTAGGAGGAATTCGTATGCGGAAACTGATTGCATCCGCGGCTCGGCGTGGCACCGACAAGGAGACAGTAAGGCGCTCGCTTGACCAGCGCAGCATGAGTCCTGTCGTCATGGCCTCCCTTATCGTGATGCTATGTCTTCTGCCCGCCTGGACAGGCGTGCAGGCTGCCAAGACGGAAAAAGGGAAAGTACCGCCCCGCCTGAAAGTAGCCGTGGGCTGCTTGGTAAAAGCCGATTTCGTACAGAAGTACGACCTGAGCTACTTGGGACTTAAGGTAGGGGATTGGGCGTGGGTGCGATACGAGGTCGGCTCAATCCCGGAAATGGGAGACGCCCCCGGAGTATTCAATATCGTCGTCTACTCGCCGGGTGGAAGGAAGGGGGTGCTTTTGTTCGCGGACCCCGATGAGAGCGGTGGGTTCAACGCAATTCTGAATGCATATCACCTTCATCGGCACGGCTCCAAATGGAGCGCTGATTACGGCAATGGAGGATATGTCATGTATGAGGCCATCGGTAAGTTCGTTACCGAGCTTTCCCATCGTTCTCGTTATAGAATCCGACTCGCACCGGGCGGCAATGAATGCAGAGCGGAAGGCGAGTAATCGCAAAACTCTGAAAGACGCCGTTCTCGGCGGGCGGCCCTCGATAAGAACGAAGGCGTTGTCAAGGCGCAGCGGGTTGCACCGGCGCTGGGAAGCACAGCTTGCTTGTCCGGAGAGGTTGACGACCGAACCTCCGGAACGGCCACGGTGAATCACTCCCCGGTGCAATCGTTCCATCAACCATCCACACGGCCCAAAAAGCAACCGCACCTTACGTAGAACCACCCCTCGCGCTCCGAGCCGCATCGCGCGAAAATGTCGTCGCGTCCGGACGAGGGCAATTCGACAATTTCCCGAGGTCCAGACCAGCGCATGCCGCGGAGCAGCCGGAGAAGCAAACTCATGGTCCGAACTTCCGTCACCGTTCCATTCGAGCCCACGGGAGCGGCAAAGCCCCAGGGTGACCGGCCCAAATCCGCTCGGTCAACAAATCCCCAATACCAATGCGGCTTTCGAGCGAATCGGGAAGAAACAAAACACCGCTCTCGTGACGCCCTCCACCGTCCACCCAGTTGGGCGTATTCCATTGAAAATACGGGCATTACAGGAGAAAGAAGCCCATTCCGCCAGGCCCCGCGAGTGACACCCTCCGCCTTGCAGAGCGATTTCGCTCGGAATGCAGTCGCCCCGCCTGCATGGCAACTGTTCCCGCAGCGTCGCGCTGCGCGCAGGGGGGTACGGCGCCGATTCGGCCGCACGGGGGTCGCCCCTGCCACGCAACGGCGAATGACGGCCACTCGATTCGCTCCCTTCCCGCACAACTCCACCACTCCTGGTTTGTCCATAGGCGCGGCATTTTCATCCGGCGATCAAAGGGTGACGGAATTATCCGGCTCAGACAGGCACGCGGGGCGGAGCGGTTTGAGAGAGCGCGCCGCGTCCCGTATAATGCGTGTTTTGGCGGAATCTTATGTTCGACCTGCATAGCAGCAAGCTGCTCGCGAAGATCGTCATCGGTGTGGTGCTGGGATTCGTATCGCTCGGCATGCTCCTCTATCTGGTGCCGAAGCCGAATACGCCGCTCGGAACGAGCAGCGAAGGCCTGGCCGACGTCGCGGGGCAGCGAATCGATGCGAGCGACGTTCAGCGCCAGCTCGATCTGCTCTCGCAGCGCCAGCAGATTCCGCAGCAGATGCGGGGATTCTACGCGCAGCAGATTTTCGATCAGATGCTGCTCAGCCGGATGCTCAACGTCGAAGCGTCGCGGCTCGGTTTGCGCGTCACGAACCAGGAACTCGCGCACCAGATTCAGCTGATCCTGCCGCAGGCTTTCCCGAACGGGAAATGGGTGGGCGGCCAGACGTATTCGGCGATGGTGCAGCAGGAGCTGGGGCTTACGGTTCCCGATTTCGAGGACCAGCTTCGCCAGAGCATCCTGCAGCAGAAATTCCGGGACCTGGTGACGGCCGGCGTGACGGTAAGCGCGCGCGACGTCCGCGAGGAGTTCCTCCGGCGCAACGAAAAGGTGAAGATCGACTACGCGCTCGTCAAACCATCCGACCTCGCGGCGAAAATCAAGCCGGCGCAGAGCGGCCTCGAGACGTGGTACAACGCCCACAAAAACCAATATCAGGTTCCCGAGAAGCGCGCGGCGAATTACGTGCTGCTGGACCTCAGCCTGCTCCAGAAGAACACGACGATCCCGAACGCCGAGCTGCTCGCCTACTACAACAAGAACATCGAAGAGTACAAGGTTCCCGACCGCGTCCACGTGCAGCACATCCTGTTCATGACTATCGGCAAGACGACCGCGGAAATCGCCGGAATCAAGAAGAAGGCGGAAATGGTGCTGGAAAAAATCCAGCATGGGGCCGATTTCTCGAAGATGGCCAAGGAATATTCCGAGGATCCCGGCAGCAAGGACAAAGGCGGCGATCTGGGCTGGATCCTGAAGGGGCAGACGGTGCCCCAATTCCAGAAAGTGGCGTTCAGCCTGCCCGTGGGCCAGGTGAGCGGTCTGGTGCGGACGCAATACGGATTCCACATCATCAAGGTGCTGGGCAAGGAAACGGCGCACACGAAAAGCTTCGCCGAAGTTCACGACCAGATACTGCAATCCCTGCTCACCACTGAAGTGGCGCGCGAGAACCGCCAGATTTCCGACCGCATGGCCAGCATCGTCCGCAATTCCAGCCGGCAATCCATCGCTGAGGTCGTTGCCGCGCTCGGGCCGCAGGTGAAACCCGATCTGGCGATCGGCCAGATTCCTCCGGTCAGCGTGACCGACGCGATTCCCGGCATGGGCGATTCGACGGCGGTGCGTGACACCTTGTTCTCGCAGGGCATCGGACAACTGAGCCTGCCCATCCAGACGCCGCGGGGTGACCTGATTCTGGACGTGAGCCAGATCGTGCCGACGCATCAGGGTTCCTTCGCCGAAGTCCAGAGCCAGGTGACGAGCGATTACGTCGCCGCCGAATCCGCCAAGCTCGCCCAGAGCGAAGCCGATACGCTGGCCGCCAGCGTCAAGCAGGGAAAGAAACTCGATCAGTCGGCCAAGGCTCTGGGGCTCACCGCGCAATCAGCCGATTTCAGCCGGACCGGCAACGTCTCCGGCTTGCCGGCGGCCCAGTTGCTCCAGGCATTTCAAGCGCCGGTGGGCCAGGCGGAGGGTCCGCAAAAGATCGGAAACGACTGGATTGTCTACACCGTCAGCGCGCACGAAGAGCCGAGCGACGCCGATTTCGAGCGGCAGAAGAGCACAGTCGAGCAGGAGTTGCTGAGCGACGCGAAAGACAACGCGTTCGAGGCGTTCCGGCGGGCGCTCGAACAGAGGATGAAGCAGGAAGGCAAGCTCACCATCAACGAAGCGAACCTCAAGCAACTGACGAACCCCTCGCAGACCTAAAGAACCGCATTCTTTTCGATAAATTCGCGGGCGCGTATTCGCACGCCCCGGTGCATCTCCACGAGCGCGCAGTCGGGCGTTTTTTCCGCTGAAATTTGTTTGAACGGGGACGCGCGCCGGCGCGGAGGCCGAAGAATGCGTCTTACGGAGTCCCGCCGCCGGTGGTGGTGCCGTTCGGCATGGCGAGGAAGTAGCCGGGACGCGTGCGGACACTATAGCCGGGGCGGGTTACCCGAACGGTGACGCGGTGGAATCCCGGAGGCCCATCGAGCGGCGCTTCGTAAGCGATCATGTACTCGGCGTGGAGCTCGTCGCCCACGCGGTTCATCGCACTCTGAATGGACTTGTCGTGGAAGGTGGAAAGGTGCGCGCCTCCCGTGGCGACGCTCGCCGCGACGAGCGCTTCGGGGGTGATCAGATGGATGCCGAGTTTCGCCAGCGTTTCGACCAGCGCCAGCAAGTTCGCGTTTCCTTCGGTGGCCGCCAGCGTGTCAGGCGTTTGCGGCATGCCGGGAGGGCCGGGGTGGGGAAACGTGCCGGGAGGTCCGAACTGCGGTTCGCTGTAATACTTGCTGGGCGGAGTGCGCAGCTCGGCGGCGGTGGTGGAGAGGCCGATCGTATAGATCGAAATGTTGGCCAGCTCGGCGTCGCGAAGCACGCTTTCGAGCTTTTCCACGCTGCCCGAATCCACCGCTTCGGAGAGCACGACGATCACGCGCCGCCGCGAGGCGGGTTGCTCCTCGAGCATCTGAATCGCCCGGCCGAGCGCATCGTACAGGCGCAAGCCGTCATCGCCGATCTTGAGTTTGGAAATCGCTTTTTCGATCCGGTCCTGATCGTAGGTGAACGGAACGAGCAGGTGAGAACTGCCGTCCACGCTGATGATCGCCGCCTGGCCGTTTCCGCCCATCACGGTTTGCGAGAAGACGATGCCGCTCTGGCGAATCCCTGAAATGAGCGGCTGGATGCGGGAGCTGTCTTCGACGACGAGGACAATGTCCATCGGGCTGCCGCCCAAGCCGAAATGGACGATGTGCTGCAGGTTGCCGTCGTCGTAGACCTGGAAATCCTCGGGCCCGAGGTCGAGCGCCAGATCGCCGTGCGGGTCGCGCACCGTCACCGGCAACAGGACTTCGTTCGCCTGAACGCGCAGCGGTTTCTGGACCTGGAACTTCGCCTGCGGCTTGGGTTGCTGCTGCGGGGCCAACTGGCCCGGCTGGACGCGAATTGGGGGAGAGACTTGGCGGGTTTGCGCCGCGAGCGGAGCGGCCGCCAGAACCCCCACGAGAGCGATCAGGGTGAGCGGCAGTCTCATAAGAAAACTTTACTCGATTTACGGGGCGGGCTGCAATCGAAGCGCGGTTGGGCGGCGGAGGGGCGTCGCGCATGGCGCGGGCGCCGCACTCACGCGTAGAATCGGCAGTTCGATACTTCATTGGCCGGGGGGAGCATGAAATCTTTCGAGATGGAACAACTGGCGTACCTCAATCCACGGTTTGTGAAGAGCACGCCGGGGCGGCCGCTGCGGATCCTGGCCGAATATATCGACCCGCTGACGCGCCTGCAGACCGAGGGCATCGCCGATACGATCGTCATGTTCGGGTCGGCGCGCATCCTGCCCCGCGACCGCGCCGTGCAGCAACTCGCGCGGACGCGCCGGTCGGTGGGGCGGCGGCGCGACGCGGGTGCGCTGACGCGGCTGCGCGCGGCGCGCGACCGCGTGGCGATGTCGCGCTATTACGAGGAGGCGCGGCAACTGGCGGCGCGAATCACCGCGTGGTCGCTCACCTTCGGCGAGCAACCGCGGCGGTTCGTCATCTGCTCGGGCGGAGGGCCGGGAATCATGGAAGCCGCCAATCGCGGAGCGACGGAAGCGGGCGGAAAAACGGTGGGTCTGGGCATCGAATTGCCGCACGAGCAGCACCTGAATCCCTATATCAGCCGCGGGCTCGGCATCAATTTCCACTACTTTTTCATGCGCAAGCTCTGGTTCGCGCAGATCGCCAAGGCGCTGATCGTTTTCCCCGGCGGGTTCGGCACGATGGACGAATTGTGGGAGATGCTCACGCTGATGCAGACGGGAAAGCTGGGCCGCCATCACCTGGTCCTCATCTACGGACGCAGCTACTGGGACCGCGTGCTCCACTGGCGCGAAATGGTTCGCTGGGGAACGATCGACGACAAGGAATACGGCGTGCTGCAATTCGCCGACACGGTGGATGAGGCTTTCGAGCGCGTCAAAGCCGGCCTGGTGAAGCACCACCTCCGGCTCAATCCCAACTGGCCGCTTTGATCCCGGCGCGGCATCGGCCTGCGACGCCGCGCGGCGCTCAGCGGCTCAGGACCAATTCCGGCTCGAGGGTGAAAAACGCCTCGAACCGCCGCTTCTCGTCGGCGTCGTGCACCAAAACCACCGGCGCGACCCGCAACCGCTGACGGCAGGAGCGGCAGACCGCCATTTCTCCCTGCTCGTCCTGCAGAAAGCCGTCGGTGAAGCGGTATTCGCTGCGCGGACGCCGCGCGGGTTTCCATCCGGCGGCACCGCAGTGCGGGCAGTGGAATTCGACGCGGTCGTCCTGAGGGTCGCGGTCGAGCGCTGCCCAGGCCGTATAACGCACACCTATAGTTTCCATAGATCTCTGGCTCATAAGTACCTGCCGCGGGAGGCCCCTCTGCTCCCGTCTTCACCGGTTAGGATGCGCGATGATGTGGGAACGATGCATCCGCGCCCGGCGCGGGCGGCGAGCCTGCCTATGGGGCAACGAACGGCAGCACGGCCGGTCAGAAACGGAAAACGAGGCCGGTGCTGATGCGCAGGTTGTTCTGGGTGCTGCCGCTGAATCGCGTGGCCAGATAATCCACCTGAATCACCCGGTAGCTGAAAAACGGCGCGATTTTGGCGTCGATTCCCCCGCCGACCGCACCGGCGAAGACCGTTTTGGAAGCGCCACCCGCGGACAGGCGCGCTCCGCCGGCCAGCGCGTGAACGAACGGAGAAACGCGCGGGAGCGGGAGCGAGAATTGGGGGCCGAAGAGAAATGTGGTGAGGCTGGTCGAGGTTCCGAACGGCGAGCCATAATCGCCGCTGAAATCGGCGGTGAATCCCAACCAGGAGCCGTTCAGCGTGCCGGAAAGCTCCCAACCGTTCAAATTGGTTTTTCCCGGCTGCGTATCGAGCCGCAGATACGAGTACCCGCCAAACACCTGCACCGCTTGCGCTCGCGCGCCGAGCGGCGCCAGCATCGCAATCCCAAGCAAGAGCACCAGTTTCTTCATGGCGTTCTCCTCCCGTAGCTTTGGCTTTTACCCCTTTCCCGAGTGGATGCAGGCCGGGCGCGGGAGGGTTGGGTCTGATTGGGAGTTTCCGAGGGACGGTATCGAAAATGGCAAGCCGTCCGGCGGATCGGATCGCCGGCTGCGAGGGAAAAACGGCGCTTCACAGCATCGGTTCGCCCGCCGGCTGGGCGATCGCCTGGCGCACGGCGTCGCGCAGCCGGACGATCTGCTTCCAATCGGTTCCGTCGGGTTCGACGGGCGGGCAAAACGTGAGTGTGACGCGGCCGGGGCGCGGGAGCAGCGTGTGGTCGCGCCAAATCTGGCGCGCGCCGCGAATCGCCAGTGGCACTACGGGACGCCGAGTCGCCGCGGCGGACTTGAAAGCGCCCAGCTGGAACGGGCGCAGGCCGGCGGCCGGCGTAAACGTGCCCTCGGGAAACACGACGGCCGAAAGGCCCTCGCCGAGCGCCTGTTCGATCTGTTCGGCCTGGCGCACGCGGGCCTGCGGGTCGGCGCGATCGAAGCCCAACTGGCCCATCTTGCGAGCGATCGAGCCCATCAGCGGCCAATTGAGAATCTCCTGCTTCGCCGAAAAGAGGCAATCCACCGGCAGTACTGCGATCATCGCGATGACGTCGAGGTAGCTGGTGTGGTTGGACGCGATCACGCAGGGCCAAATCCCTCCCGGGCGGAGCCGGTCGAAAATCTCGCGGCCTTCGACGCGCACCGGGCAGCCGACGCTGCGCAGGAAATTCCGGCAGGCCCAGGAGGTGATGCGGCGCGCGGTGCGCCGCGAGCGCACCAGCAGGACCACTACGGCCGTGGGCACCAGCCAGACGGCGAACATGGCGACGGCGAAAACGCCGTACAAGCGATCGAGCGGGCGCTTGATGATTCGCCCGACAATTCCCTGGCGGGAAAAAATGTTGTGAGCCACCAGCCGCGCCATCTGCCGCCAGAGCGGCGGCGGCTGGGCGCCCAGCCGGCCGGCGAGATACATTTGCCGCGTTTCCGAGCGCCGCAGCTTGCCGCTCGAGGTTTTCGGGATCGAATGCGGCGGAATCGCACGGACGATATCAGGCGGGACGCCGGCTGTTTTTGCCGTAGCCTCGAGAATCGCCTGCTCGATTCCCGGTCGCGGCGCGGGGGTGCGGGTTTCCGCCACGACGACCAGGCGCTCGGTTCCCGTGCGCGGATCGGGGACGCCAAACGCCACGACGCAGCCCGGCCGCACGCCGTCCACGCGGCTCACCGCGTCCTCGATTTCGTGCGGGTACAGGTTGCGGCCGCCCTTGATGATGATGTCCTTGGTCCGGCCGGTGATGAACAGTTCGCCTTCGGCGCGATAGGCGCGGTCGCCCGAATCGGTCCATCCATCCTCGCGGCGGATTTCCGCGGTCGCTTCCGGATTGTGGAAATAACCCTGCGTGGCCGAGGGCCCGCGAAACCACAGCATTCCCTCGACGCGCTCGCCCACCTCGCGGCCGGAAGAATCGACGATACGCACTTCGCAGCCGATCGGCCTTCCCACGGAAACGAAGGCGAGCGCCTGCGGGTCGTCCGGAGCGGGGACGGCGCGATGCTGGGTTTCGAATCGCTCGCGCTGGATCCGGTCCACGCGCACCGGCCGGCCGAGCGGAGGCGCGCTGACGGCGAGCGTGGCTTCGGCAAGGCCGTAGACCGGAATAACGGAGTGCGGCCGCAATCCGCAGCGCGCGAAGCGCGTGGAGAAGCGCTCGATCGTTTCCGGCAGCACCGGCTCGGCGCCGTTCATCGCGCCGCGCAGCGAGGAAAGATCGAGCCCCTCGAGATCGCTTTCGGGGATTTTCCGCACGCACAGCTCGTAGGCGAAATTCGGCCCGGCGGTCAGCGTGGCGCGATGGCGTTCGATCAGGCGAAGCCAGCGCAGCGGCCGCGTCAGGAAACTCACCGGCGAAAGCAGCGCGAGCGGCAGGCCGAAATAGAGCGGCAAAAGCCACGCGCCGATCAGGCCCATATCGTGATAGAGCGGCAGCCAGCTGGCCGCGCGGTCGCCCGGTTGCACGCCGACGGCTTCGCCCATCGCGCGGATGTTCGCGAAGAGGTTCGCGTGGGTCACCATGACGCCCTTGGGCGAGCCGGTGCTGCCGGAGGTGTATTGCAAGAAGCAGATATCGTCGGCCTTGGGCCGGTTGACGATTCCGGCCACCGGCTTTTCGCGCATTTCCTCGAAGCGCTCGGCTTCCACGACGTGATCGAGCGAAGGCACGTCGGGGCGAAGGAGGCGCGCGACGCGCTCGGCGGCGTGAAAGGTGATCAGGACGCGCGCTTCGGCGTTGCGGAGAATCATCGCCTGGCGCGCGGCGTATTCCTCGATGCGATCGGCGCGAAAGGGAGGGTAGATGGGAATGGGGATGCCGCCGGCGAGCATCACGCCGAGGAAACTGGCGAAGAAATCGAGCGAAGTCGGGAGCATGAGCGCGACGCGGTCGCGCGCCTCGAGGCCGCGGAATTCCAGCCAGCGCGCAACATTCGTCGCGCGTTCGAGCAGAGCGCCGTAGGTCAGCGTGTGCTCGATGCCTTCGCTTTCCTCGAAGAAAATGTGCGGCTCGGCGGGCGTCGCGGCGGCGCGGAAGCGCAGCACGTCCACGAACGTCTCCACGGAATCCGGCAGCGGCAGCCACGACGCGCGCGCGGGCCGCTCGGCCGGCGCGGAAACCAGCGTAGGCGCGACCGGCGCGGGGGCGGGTCCTGATTCAGCCAGCGCGATCAGATCTCCCACCGTGTCCGCTTCGGCCAGCGCCTGCTCGGGGAGCTGGATTCCGAGCGCGGCGTTCAGCCGCAGCATCAGCTCGACGCGCTCCAAACTGCCCAACCCGAGATCGCGTTCCAGGTGCGCTCCGGTTTCGATCGCCGCGCGTCCGGCCTCGTGTCCCAACTCCGCGAGCAGCTCGGCGAGCAAGGAAAGCACCGTGCCACGGACCGTTCCGTCGGTTTGTGGGTGTGGCGAGGCCAAGAGGTGGTTCCTGAGTCCGCGGACGAATCAACTGAGAGGGAAGGCTAACACGCCACTCGCAATGCTTCAACTTGCCGCGTCCAGGCCGCGGCTCCGCGCGCCGACGACCTTACGATGATGGCTTTGAGCCGAATCGGCTGACGGAGTGGAAGAGTTACGGTACGCCGGTAAGCGCGAAATTGTGACTTTTCGGCCATCGACGTTCGTTGCAGTTTCCAGCAAACTGCCAATCGTGCTGACGGGCACGTGGTAAGCGGGGAACGACCGCGGCGCCCGCCGGCAGATGCTCCTCGTCGGCCGCTCCTTCTTTCGGGGGCAAGAAATTGAGTGCTGGCTTCCCTCGCGCGAGGCGGACGCGGTCCGCCTCGCTTTTTTTTCAGAATGCCACAAGCGGCCGAATCAGTGGCGATCCCAGCGGCCCCATCCCCCGAAGCCGAAACCGGGATAGAAGCCGCCGTAGTAACCCACGTAAAAGCCCGGCGCGTAGCCCCACGGCCCGTAATAGTAGGGATACGGAGGATAGTCGTACGGCGGCGGATAAGGCGGCTGCACCACGCGCTCCGGCCGGCGTCCGAGCCGCGGCTGCGCGGGCGCGTAATCGGCCTGCGTGACCGGTTGAAACGCGGCGGAACTGTTTCCGGTGGAAAAGGTGAGCGGAGTTGTCAGTTCAAACGTCAGCAGACTTTCCGCCGGAATCACCGTGGGCCGGCCGCGCGTCAACAACATGCCCGCGATTCCCGCGCCGGCTCCAATCGCCGCGCCGATTCCCGCTCCTTCACCCCAATCGGCCGCCGCGCCGATCACCGCGCCCATTCCGGTGGTCGTGCCGACGGTCGCGGCTGCGCGCTCGGCGTTTCCGCTGGGCGCCGAACTTTCCATCAGGCGCGTCGCGATGGGGAGTTGGCGGCCATCCACCAGAACGAGGGTGGCCAAAGCGACTCCCAATTTCGATTGGCCTTCGAAATGGCCGGCTTTCTTCGCCACTTTCACGACGCCCAGCACGGTTTGGCCGCGGCGCGCAACCACCCAGCCGCTGGAAACGATCGGCTGCGCGAGTTGCGCGGTGAACGTATCGCCGGCATGGCTGGTGTCGCTCGAGAGATCGCCGGCCGTGCGAACGGAAATCAGCGTTCCGGCCGGCAAGGTGAAGCTCGGAGGCGCTTGCTGCTGAGCGGGTGCGCTTTGGGTCGCGTTTTGAGGAGTGTTTGCGGTTTGCGCCGCAGGATTCGACTGTTTTGGCTGGAACGGATAACCGGGAAGGACAGGATCGCCTTTCTGCTGCGATTGAGCCAGTAAGGGTGAGGCACCAAAACTCGCCGCCAGCACCACCGCTGCGGCGATTGGAAGAAAGCTACGCCAGGGTAAGCGAAGTCCTTTCGACATGGATATCCCTCTTCCCCGCCGGCTTTCCGAAGCTCACTTCTTCGGATGCCGGGTCGGGTGCTCAGGTTGCAGGTCCA
>JAKAOH010000260.1 GCA_021812285.1 Acidobacteriota bacterium
TTCTGAGGAACGCAGTGACGAAGAATCTGCTGTTCCTCCAACCCTGAGGCCCACGAGTTTCGCGCGGGCCCAAGCCCGCGCCACGAAAGGCGGCACTGGAAACCAGCCATGTATCCGACCGAATTCCGCTACACCAAAGAACACGAATGGGTGAAGCTCGATAGCGACGTCGCCGTCGTCGGCATCACCGATTACGCCCAGCACGAACTGGGCGACGTCGTCTACGTCGAATTGCCCGCGCCAGGCACGAAAGTCGAAGCCGGCCAGGCCTTCGGCACCGTCGAATCGGTGAAATCCGTCAGCGAAATCTTCAGCCCGGTTTCCGGCGAAGTGGTCGAGGTCAACGCCGCTCTTTCCGACCACCCCGAATCCATCAATCAGGACGCCCACGGCGCTGCGTGGCTCGCCCGCATCCGCGCGGCAAACGCCAAAAGCGAAATCGCCGCGCTGATGGACGCGGCCGCCTACGAAGCCTACATCGCCGAGCAGCAAAAGGAAGCCTCCGCCTGATGCGCTACCTGCCCAAAAGCGACGCCGAGCGCCGCGCCATGCTCGACGCCATCGGCGCCGATTCCATGGATTCTCTCTTCGCCGCGATTCCCGAGCGTTTTCGTCTTCAGGAACCCGTCGCCGTTCCCGGCCCGCTCGCCGAGGCCGAAATCATAGGCTATTTCCGCGATCGCGCCGGGGAAAATTCCGTCGGATATTCGTCGTTTCTCGGTGCCGGCGTTTATCGCCACGTCCGTTCCGTGGTTGCCGATTCCCTGCTCCAACGCGGCGAATTTCTCACCGCCTATACGCCCTATCAGGCCGAAATCAGCCAGGGCACGCTGCAGTGGATTTTTGAATTTCAGACGATGGTCGGCCAGCTCACCGGGCAGGAAGTCGCCAATGCCTCGATGTACGACGGCTCGACCGCGCTCGCCGAAGCTGCGCTCATGGCCGAGCGCCTCACCGGCCGCCATCGCCTGGTCGTCGCGCGTTCGGTCCATCCCGAGTATCGCCAAGTGCTCGAAACCTACGCCCAGCACGCCGGCCTCGCAATTTCCACCGTCGGCTTCGCGTCTTCGGGCCGCTTCGACGCCGAAGCCCTCCGCGCAGCCGTCACGCCCGAAACCGCCGCCGTGATGATTCAGTCGCCCAATTTCTTCGGCTCAATCGAGGAAGTCGCCGAAGCCGCCGAAATCGCCCACGCCGCCGGATCGCTGCTCATCGTCGCCGTCGCCGAAGCTGTTTCGCTCGGCGCCGTGCGTCCTCCCGCCGAAGCGGATATCGTCGCGATGGAGGGCCAGAGCTACGGTTTGCCGCCTTCTTACGGCGGTCCGTTCGTCGGCGTGCTCGCCACGCGCGACAAATTCGTGCGCCAGATGCCCGGCCGTCTGGTCGGCCAAACCACCGATGCCGCCTGCCATCGCGGCTTCTGTCTCACTCTGGCCACGCGCGAACAGCACATTCGCCGCGAAAAGGCCACGTCGAATATCTGCACCAATCAAGCCCTCTGCGCCCTGGCGATGACGATGCACCTGGCGCTGCTCGGCCGCGAGGGCGTTCGCGAACTCGCGGAACAGAACCTCGCCAAGGCCGCCTACGCGCGTAACAGGCTCGAAGCGGTTCGCGGCGTCGAGCGCGTCTTCTCCCCTCCCGTCTTCAACGAATTCGTCATCCGACTTCCCCGCTCGGTTCGCGTGATCAACGAAGTTCTGCTCCGCGACAAAATCATCGGACCGCTTCCGCTCGGCCCGTTCTATCCCGAGTTCACCAAGTGCGGCTTGGTTTGCGTCACCGAAACCACTACCCGCGAGGAAATCGATCGTCTGGCCGGCTCGCTCGAACGCATCCTCGCTTCCGAAACGAAAGACGCGGCCGCCGCCGCGCCGCGCACCGCCGGCCATCGTGCCTGAGGAGAAACGCAAGGTGTCCGACAACAAGATTCGCAAGGCGCGCAGCCACGTCAATCAGTCCGAAGACCTTTTGTTCGAGCGCTCCGCTCCCGGCAAGCGCGGCATGGCGTTGCCCCGGCTCGACGTTCCCGCCGTTTCCGCCGCCGAAGCCCTCGGCCCCGATCTCACGCGCGACGACGTCCCCGGCTTCCCGGAAATCAGCGAAATCGAAACCGTCCGCCACTTCACTCGACTTTCCACCTGGAATTACGCGATTGATTACGGCATGTACCCGCTCGGCTCCTGCACCATGAAATACAATCCGCGCGTCAACGAATTCGTCGCGCGCCTCGAAGGCATCGCCACCGAACACCCCTATCAGCCCGTCGAACTCGCCCAGGGCTGTCTGCGCATTCTCCGCGATCTCGAACGCGCATTGCTCGCCATCACCGGCATGGACGCCATCACCCTCGAGCCCGCCGCCGGCGCGCAAGGCGAGCTCACCGGCTTGCTTGTCATTCACGCGCACCTGCGCGACCGCGACGGCCATCCGCGCAAGAAAGTTCTGATTCCCGATTCCGCGCACGGCACCAATCCCGCCAGCGTCGCGCTCACCGGCTATTCAGTGGAAAACATCCGTTCCGACGCCTCCGGCCAGATAGATTTCGAGGAGCTCCGCCGCCTGGTGAATGAGGACGTTGCGGCGCTGATGCTCACGAATCCCAATACGCTCGGCGTCTTCGAGGAGCGCATCGCCGAAGTCGCCCAAGTCCTCCACGAGCGCGGCGCCCTACTCTACATGGATGGCGCGAATATGAACGCGCTTGCCGGGGTGGTGCGTCCCGGCGATCTCGGCGTGGACGTCATGCACCTGAACCTGCACAAGACGTTTTCCACGCCACATGGGGGTGGTGGTCCGGGCGCCGGCCCGGTCGCCGTCAAAAGGGCTCTCGAACCGTTCCTGCCCGTCCCGGCGATTGTCGAGGAAGCCGACGGCCGTTTGCGCCTCGAAACCAACCGTCCAAAATCCGTCGGCCGCATGAAGGCCTTCGGCGGCAATTTCGGCGTCCTGGTTCGCGCGCTCGCTTATATCCTCGCCTACGGCCCCGGCGTTCGGCAGGCCACCGAAGACGCCGTCCTCAACGCGAATTACGTCCGCGCCAAACTGCAGGACGTTTACGATCTGCCCTATTCCAAGCCTTCGATGCACGAAGTGGTCTTCAGCGACGCCCGCCAGCGCAAAAACGGCGTCAATACGATCGATATCGCCAAGCGCCTGATTGATTATGGCTTCCATCCTTACACCACCGCGTTTCCGCTGATCGTTCACGGCGCGATGATGATCGAGCCCACCGAATCGGAATCCAGGGAAGAATGCGATCTGTTCGTGGACGCGATGCGCGCGATCGC
>JAKAOH010000261.1 GCA_021812285.1 Acidobacteriota bacterium
CGAGCGCCGTCAGCGCGCCACGTTCGCCTATCGGCGGCGCGGGCAGTGGCGGCCACTCGCGGCCCAGCGCCAGGAATTTTTCCACGGCCGGTTTCCGCGTGCCCATGGCGGAGCTTGCACCGCGTTCGAGCATCAGGCAGAGGCTGAGCAGGTGCACGTGATTGTTCAGCACGCCGTGAATTTCCGCGTGCTGCAGCGCGTGGGCGTCCACCGAAAAAAGATGCGCCAGCGCGTACTCCTTCTCGGATCGCAGAAGGCCGGCTAAATCGCCGAACACGCGCAGGCACTGCTCGACGCCGCGCTCGACGCCCGCGCTGCACAGTTGGCAGGGGCCGGTTTCGGCGATTTTCAGGCCGTTTTTCGCGGCAAATTGACGGAAATCCTGCATGGCAACCACTGCCTGGTTTACTCTGGCCCGTCCGCTACCATTCGAATTCCACCCGCGTCCGACAGATGGCGAACTCGTCGTAGGGGGCGATGCGCAGGTCGCGGATGGCGTCGGCGTCTTCCGCGTAGGCGAGCACGACCGTCAGAATGTTCGGCTGCTCGCCGAAGTGCAGATAGGAATCGGGCAGGAAAAATTCCGTTTGCGGCCCGATCGTCATGTAGCGCCCCACGAATTTCCCGTTCAGATAGAGCAGGGCGTCGCGGTCGGCGCGAAATTCCGCGCGCCACGGAACCTGCCAGTTTTCCGCGGGCTGCGGCAGCGAAAACTGCGCGCGGCACCAGGCAAACGCCGGAGCATTTTCCGCCGGTCCGTTCGCTTGGGCCGCTTTGGCGAGCGCGGCTTGCATCCAGTCGCCCGTATGGAAATCGGGATCGATTTCCCGCCCGCGCATCGGCGCCGGAAACCGCTGAATCTGCCAGCGGCCGTCGAGCATCGTTTCGCCCTCCGCGCCGGAAACGGTGACCGACGCGATGCCTTTCAGCTCGTTGATTTTCGCACCGAAATTCGGGCTGCCGAACAGCTCGTAACAAATATCCAGCCGGTTCAGCCCCTGGATAACAACCCCAGCCATGTCCGCGCCGGCTTCCGTCGCTGCTTGCGACGCTTTCGCGAGCGGAGACCCGTTCAGAAAAACTTTTTTGGGGTCGTCGGCGAACGCATCGATCCGAAGCTGTCCCGCGCCACTCGAATGGAAATCGTAGCGGTATTTCACGTAGCCGTACGGAATTTCGCCCATGTCCTCGAGCGGTTTCAGTTCGCTGAGATGCCAATTGCCCAGCGTGGGATCGAATCGCTCGACCCAGGTTTCCACGTTGGAAATGTCCACGGCGCTCAGGGGCACGTCGGGCGTCACGAACTCGACCCGAGCCGTTTGCCATGCAGGATCGTACGTGACCGGCGCGTCGGCGCCGTTCACGCGGCACGCCGCGGGTTTGCGCGGCAAAAGGACCGTAAGCGCGTGATCGCCGGGCCGGAAATCGAGGTCCGCCCAGATGGCATTCGCGGTGTTTCCGCTCGCTTCGAGCAGCGCCGCGTCGCCGAGGAAGGGAATCGAAACCGGCGCGCCGCCGGTCGCATCGCCCGTTACCACCTCGCGCGGGAAATCAGCTGCCCAGCTCCGCAGCGCGCTTTCGCGTTGGAGCAGGATGATCTGCAACTGCTCGTCGAGCAGGGCCATCCGCGGATCCTCGCTCGTGCGCATCCCGATCACGGCGCTGCGCTCGGCCGGCTCCCACTCCCGGTAGAGCGTTTCGCCGACGATGCGCGGAAACCGCTCGAGGCCGAGCGAAAATTCCACCGCTCGGTTCGGCTCGTCGTAAAGGATCAGCCACGTGCGTCCCGCTTCGCCTTGCGCGAGCACTTCGGCGGTCGAGTAGCGCAGTTCGCCGCCCTGGACGGCGAGGCCGACCGGGCACATCTTCATTTCGCGCGCTCCGAGCATCAGCGCGCCACGCCGCGGCACCAGCATTTTTCGCTCGGGACGCGCCGGATCGGGCAGCCGCAGCCGGAACGTCTGGTCGGCATTCGCGTTTTCGCGCAAGAAGAGCGCGCCGGTGGCGCGTTCGGCTTTAGGCGCGAGGCGCAGGCTCGCGCTGACGGCGGCGTTCGTCGCTTCGGGCTGGTCTTCGGGCTGTTGAGCCCGCGTGAGCGCATCGCCCAGCAGGCCGAGCGACTGGCAAATGCCGCGCGCCACGTAGTATTTCTCGCCCATGCCGCCGGGTTCGTGCAGCGGCGCGTCGTAGTCGTAGGTGGTCGTCAGCCCTTTTGCCGCCCAATCGAAATTCGTGCCGCCGAATCCCATGTAGTAGTTGTAGTAGGAGACGCCCTGCTCGATCGCCGTTTTCGTGATCATGTTGAGCTGCGGCGGCCCGATGCCCGGCTGATCTTTCGAGAGCGGTCCGCCGAACTGGCTGAACCAGCCGCCTTGCAATTCGGTGATCGCTTCCGGGGCGCGCGGCTGCTCCTTGCGCAGTTGCGCGAGGCCGGGCACCACTTCCTCCACGATCTTCCACCCCGGATAGAAATTGCAGCAGTCCATCACGTGCTTGAGCGCGGCATTGGGCCGTTCGCGGACCTGGTGCGTCCAGCAGGTAATCAGCGGGACGGCAATTCCCTTGCTCCACGCGAATTCGGCCAGCGCGGTTACGTAAGCCGTTTTGTCGGCGTCGTCGAGTTTCCAGTAATCGTATTCGTTTTCGATCTGCACCAGGATGATCGGACCGCCGCGCGTGATCTGGTGGCGTTCGATCACCGGCATCACCAGGTCGAACCAGTGGCGCGAAGTGCGCAGACTCTCCGGGGCGTTCGATCGCAGCGGAAATTTTTTCGCGATCACCCAGTGCGGGAAACCGCCGGCGTCCCATTCCGCGCAGACGTACGGCCCCGGCCGCGCCACCAGCCAGAAGCCCATCCCCTTTACGGCTTCGATGAATCGCTCGAATTCGGCGAGATTCGCCTGGCCTTCGAGCGGCTCGTGATAATTCCAGAAAACGTAGCTTTGGACCGTGTTGAATCCCGCGCGCCGCAGTTTGTGCAGCCGATCGCGCCAGAGCGGCTCGGGGCAACGCGTGTAATGGAATCCGGCGCTATGCAGGAAAGTGTCGCGGTCGCGAATCGTGAAGCACTGCGAATCGTAACGGATCACGTGCGGGGCGGGAAAAAGCGCCGGAACAACGGAGGGAATGCGCGGGTCGCCATCATCGCGCTGCGTCCACCCGGCCGCAGCCCACTCTCCCGCACCCGCCACCACCACCGCGCCCGTCGCCGTTTTCAGAAACTTCCTTCGCGTGAACCTCATTTCGCGTGCGTCCCCCCATCCGA
>JAKAOH010000084.1 GCA_021812285.1 Acidobacteriota bacterium
GGTGCCTTTCACGATGACGTCGTTGTAAAGATCGAGCGTGAGCGGTTCCTTGGGAATGCCGAGCAGCGAAGCGCGTCCGCCCGGCCGCAGCATCCCGAGCCCCTGCCGGATGGCCGTCGGATGACCGCTCATTTCGAGCAGAACGTCGGCGCCTTCGCCGCCGGTCGCTTCCTTCACGCGCGCCACTACGTCGCCTTCGGTGGGATCGAGCGCCGCATCGGCGCCCATCTTCGTCGCGAGGCCGCGGCGATGCGGGTTGATTTCCGTGGCGAGAATCGTGGAAGCGCCCGCGGCACGCGCCACGGCGATCGCCATCAGGCCGATCGGTCCGCAGCCGGTGACGACGACGGTGTGCCCGGCGATTGGCCCGGCGAGCACCGTGTGTACCGCGTTGCCGAGCGGATCCATGATCGCCGCGTAATGCGCGGGAATCGAGGGATCGATTTTCCAGACGTTGCGCGCGGGAATCCGCACGAATTCGGCGAAGCAGCCGTCCGCATGAATGCCGATGATGCGCACGTTCGGGCAGACGTGTCCCTGGCCCAGCCGGCAGGCCAGGCAGTGGCCGCAATTGACGTGCATTTCCGCGCTGACGAAATCGCCCGGTTTGAATCCGGAGACTTCCTCGCCGGCCTTTTCGACGAAGCCGCAGAATTCGTGGCCGAACGTCAGCGGCGGCTGGATGTGCGCCTGCGACCACGCGTCCCAGTTGTAGATATGGAGATCGGTGCCGCAGATCGAAGCCGCGCGCACCCGAACCAGAACGTCGCCGGCTCCGATTTTGGGGATGGAAACGATTTCAAGCTGGGCGCCGCGCTCGGGACGAGCTTTGCGCAGCGCCTTCATAGTTTCAGAGGGCAAGGCGGGCCTCGAAGCGAGCGCGTTCCTTCTGCGCTTTCGCGTGGAAGCGTGATAGTAGCACATCGCGAAGCGGCCAGAAACGCCGCGCCCCGCACCCGCGATTTTTTTCGTCGCATCCGTCCCGCGTTCCGCTACAATGCCGCCCGGCTTCCACCGGAGGCGTCTTTGAGCCTATCTGACCGATTCGAGAAAGTTCGCACCGGTTTTCAGTCCGCGTTCTGGGTGGCGAACCTCAGCGAGATGTTCGAGCGCCTGTCGTTTTATTCCCAACAGGCATTCCTGCTGCTGTTCCTGGTCGAAAAAGTCCACCTCTCCGACGTTTCCTCAGCGCAGCTGATGGGCTGGTTCGGCCTGGCCGTCTACGCGCTGCCGGTGCTGGTCGGTTCGCTCGCCGACCGCTACGGCTTTCGCCGCGCGCTCATCGTCGCGTACCTGATCGACGGCACCGGCTACTTCCTGCTCGGCTCGGTCAATTCCTCGTGGATGCATCCGATCCGCGCCGCCATCCCCGATTATTGGCTGCTGTTCGCGATTCTGATTTTTTCTTCGTTCGGACCGGCGCTGGTGAAACCGTGCGTGGTGGGTTCGGTGGCGATCGGGTCCAATGAAGAGGTCCGTTCGCTCGGCTACGCCATCTACTACTGGCTGGTCAATATCGGCGGCGCACTCGGGCCGATTCTCGGCGCCGCCGTCGTGACCGCCTTCGGCATGGCCGGCAATTTCAAGCTCTGCGCGCTGGTCGTTTACATCCTGGTCTTTTTCGTCCTGTTCTTCTATCGCGAGCCGGTCGAGGCCGCCGCGGCGCGTTCGAAAATGACCGTCCGCAAAGCTCTCGCCAATACGGTGCTCGTGCTGCGCAACTGGCGTTTCGTTCTCTTCATGCTGATCTTCTCCGGCTATTGGGTCACGTTCTACGCCTTTTTCGTCGTCATGCCGGAGTATATCCACAAATACGTGGATCCCTCGCTTCGCAACGCCGATATCGGCCGGCTGATCGCGATCGACGCGCTGATGATTATTTTCTTCCAGCTCCTCGTTAACCACCTGACGCGCCGCGTTGCGCCGTTCCGCGCCATGATTTTCGGCGCGATTCTTGCAGCGCTGTCCATGCTTACCGTCTCGCTGTACGGTTCGGTCTGGATGTCGGCCGCCGGGCTCGTGGTTTTTTCGATTGGCGAAATGACGCAGGCTCCGCGCTACTATGAATACATTTCGCGCCTTGCTCCCGAGGGCCAGCAGGGCGTTTTCATGGGCTATGCGTTTCTGCCGATCGCGCTCGGCTATTTCATTTCCGGACAAATCGGCGGGCATCTGCTGCATTACTACGGCGAAGTGGTGAAGCGGCCCTACGAGTTGTGGTGGGTGCTGGCGGCGATCGGCGCTGCCGCGACGGTGCTGATGGCCGTTTACGACCGCGCATTCGGTCCCCGCGCCGCGGCGGGATGAATATGCCTAGCAGGCGGCGGTTGTGCGGCCTTCGGCGGAAGCGACCACGTCTTCCGTGCTCACCAGCCGCGCGCCGTGAGTGGCGAATTCCTCGAGAGTGCGCCGGCCGTCCTCTTCCTTCAGCGTCTCGATCGCGTCGGTGACCACGGCCACCCGGTAGCCGCGCTTCAGCATCCCCATCACCGACAGCCGCACGCAATATTCCGTCACCACGCCGAAAACGAAATGCTCTGTTTCTCCGTCCAGCCGCTCCAGAATCCGCTCCGTGTGCGGATTATCGAAATCGTCGAGCGTCTGCTTTTCGATCACCAGTTGCCGGTGCGAGCGGAAATCGGCGGGCAGCGCGAATTTCGGGTCGTTCGGTACGGTCAGCACGTCGTCGGTCAAGGTTTCGGGAATTTTCCGCTGCCCCTGCGTTCCCTGGACGCAGTGGGGCGGCCAGTCGCGAAATTCGGGATCGTCGGGCGTGTGCGCGTCGGTGGTGGAAACGAGGAATGCCTTTCCCTCCCGCGCCAGGTCCACCAGCCGCTTCAGGTTCGGAATCCGTTTCTCCGCGCCGGGAACGTACAGCGCCCCGCCGGGCAGCATGAAATCCCGCTGCGTATCCACGTCCCAAAGAACGATGTCGCGTGAAGCCATTGGGCCATCCCCCACGTTGCTTCCGGCCTTGTTTCTATTTTACCGCGGAACGCGAAGGACCAAGCGCCGCACGCTGCTTGCTCTTGAACATGCGTTCCAGGCGCTGGCTGTAGGAAACCGGGAAAATCGCGCGTTTGTCGATGCGCCGGTAGCGTTCCGGCAAGAGCAGCAACTGCTTCTTGCAGCGCCCCCGCGCCTCTTCGAGCAGTTCGGCCGGGCGAATTCGGCGTCCCTTGCGCAGAGCCGGAACCAGCAGTGGTTCGCCGCCGCGCGGCCGCTCGCCATCGAGCGCGATCTGGTCGCGCGAAAATTGCCCGGTGTCGTCGTGGAACCGGAACACCTGCTTCGGTCCCGGGTAGGTCGCTTTGTCGGGGCTGAATTTGGCCACGTGCACGGAGCGGCCGTTGCGCTGGATTTCCACCAGTTTGTAGATGAGCCCGATCGACGGCGCGTCGGAAGAGGTGACCAGAGCCGTGCCCACGCCGAAGCCGTCCACTTCGGCGCCGGCGCGCAACATCGCGTCTATCTTCGCTTCGTCCAGATCGCCCGAGGCGAAAATCTGCACGTCGCCCCAGCCCGCCCGCTTCAATCGTTCCCGCGCCCAGCGGCTGTCCTCCACCAGATTACCGCTGTCCAGCCGCACGCCGATCGGCTTGCGGCCGTCGCGGATGATCCGTTCGATCGCGCGCCGCGTATCGTAAGTGTCCACCAGCAGCGTCGAAGCGCTGGGAAACACGTCGAGGAATTTGTCGAACGCTTCCCGCTCGGTTTTGTGCGCCATCACCCAGGAATGCGCCTGGGTGCCGAACGTGGGAATGCCGTAGGCGTGCCCCGCGTAGGAATTCGACGTGCCCTCGCAACCCGCCAGCCACGACGCTCGCGCGGCCAGCACGCCGGCCTCGATTCCGTGCGCGCGCCGCGACCCGAATTCGATCACCGAGCGCCCGCGCGCCGAAAGCACCACGCGCGCCGCCTTGCTCGCAATCAGCGTCTGGCAATGAATCGCCGCCAGCAGGTAGGTTTCGACGATCTGCGCTTCGGCGACCGGCGCTTCGACGCGGAGAATCGGCTCGCCGGTGAACGCCAGCGTTCCTTCGGGCATCGCCCAGACGTCTCCGCTGAAGCGGAAACGGGCCAGATAATCGAAAAATTTTCGGTGTACGTGGCGAAACGCCGAATGCCGCCGCAAATATCCGATTTCTTCCTGGGAGAATCGCACTGTCTCCAGAAAATCGAGCGCCTGCTCGATTCCCGCGACGACCAGAAAATTCCGGCGCTCCGGCAGATGTCTCGCAAACAGCTCAAACGTCGCTCGGCATTCCAGACCCGTCTGGATATAGCCGGCGGCCATGGTGAGTTCGTAAAGGTCGGTGAGTAATCCTGACTCGTGGCGCATAGAGAAAGAATGATTATGCCATGGGGAAAGCAGGGGCTGCCGTTCCGAAGCGAAACACCGGCGCAATTCTCCGCTTCGTCTTTTCCTCCGCCGCCTTCGCCGAGCACAACCTCACCGGGTTCTGGCGGTCGTTTGCGGCAGTGAAACCGGTGGAAGGACCGAGGAAGGCGCGCTACGGGAGAGCCGAAACGGCTCTCCCGCGGCGCGATGGAATGGAGAGAGCTACTTCAGCAGCGCGTCCTTCAGCTGCTTCGACGCCCGAAGGCGGACAACCGTCTTGGCCTTGATCTTGATCGGTTCGCCCGTCCGAGGGTTGCGCCCCATGCGCGCCTTGCGGTGGGCTTTCACCACGCGCGCGAGGCCGGGCACGACGAATTTTCCCGATCCCGACTTGCATTCCTTCACGGAGAGCTTGAAAAGTTCCTCGAAGAACTGGTTCACGGTCTTCTTGGGAACGTCACACTTTTCTGCGAGATAGGCTACGGTCTTGGCTTTGCTCATCGGGTTGGCCGGCATTGAATTGAATCCTCCTCGAGTCTGTACCCAAGCTTACCCCGCTGGGCACGCCCTTCTCGCCGAACTATAGACAGGTACACGGATGAAGGCAAGTGAAAAAACCGCGAAATCCCAAGAAAAAACGGGTTCAGTGACGAAAACGCCGCAACCCTGGCTCATCCGCGCTTCCGCCGCCCGCCGTTCCCGCCCGCGAGCGCCGCGATCTCTTCGTAGAACCGGCCGACCGAGCGAATCCCGCCGAAGTAGTGCTCCAGCAAGAGATGCTCGTTCGGCGCGTGCGCGTTTTCGTCCGGCAGGCCAAAGCCCATCAGCACGCACGGCACGCCGAGCAGGTCGTGCACCTCGGTGACGAACGGGATCGACCCTCCCTCGCGGATGAAAACCGCTTTCCGGCCGAACCCTTCGCTCAGCGCCCGCTGCGCCGCCTGGAAAATCGGATGTTCGTAAGGAGCCAGCCACGGCTTGCCCTGGCTGAGGGTTTCGAATTTGCAGGTGACGCATTTCGGCAGCAGCCGGCGAACCTGCTTTTCCACCAGACCGGCGATTTTCTTCGGGTCCTGATTGGGCACCAGCCGCGTGGAGAATTTCGCGTAGGCCTTTGCCGGAATCACCGTTTTCGCGCCCTGGCCCGTGTAGCCGCCCCACATCCCATTCAGTTCGAGCGTCGGCCGGCACCAGAGGCGCTCGAGCGTCGAATAGCCTTTCTCTCCCGTGAGCGCGGGCGCGCCCACGAAGCGGCGAAATTCCTTTTCGCTCCACGGCAGCACCCGCAAGGCGCGGCGCTCGGCGGCGGCAACTGGCCGAACGTCGCGGTAGAAACCGGGCACGGCGACGCGGCCGTCCTTGTCGTGCAGCCGCGCGAATAGATCGGCCAGCACCTGGAGCGGATTCGGCGCCGCTCCGCCGAAAACGCCGGAATGCAAATCCTGCTCGGCGGCGGTGATTTCCACCTGGTAGTAGTTGAGCCCGC
Organism: Acidobacteriota bacterium; assembly: GCA_021812285.1. Taxonomy (GTDB): domain Bacteria; phylum Acidobacteriota; class Terriglobia; order Acidiferrales; family UBA7541; genus JAKASX01. The sequence continues at coordinate 5,829 of JAKAOH010000084.1, forward strand.
GCAGGCCGTAGCTGATCGAGGGCACGCCCGGTGCGATCATCCCCGTATCGGAAACCAGCAGCGCGTCCGATTTCAGCTTCCCTTTGTTGGCGCGGATGTAGGAATAAAGGTTTTCGCTCCCGATTTCCTCTTCGCCTTCGACGATCACCTTCACGTTCACTGGCAGCGCCCCGTGGACCTTCATCAGCGAATCGAGCGCGGCCAGATGGATGTGCACCTGGCCCTTGTCGTCGGCCACGCCCCGCGCCCACAGCTTGCCCTCGCGGATCGTCGGCTCGAACGGCGGCGAAGCCCACAATTCGAGCGGCTCGGGCGGCTGCACGTCGTAATGGCCGTAGAAAAGGATGGTCGGCTGGCCCGGCGCACGGAGCCATTCGCCGTAGACGAGCGGATGGCGCTTGGTCGGAATGATTTCGACGGCGTCGAGGCCGATCGAGCGCAGCTTGTCGGCGATCCAGTTCGCCGCGCGCTGAATATCTCCGTCATGCTCGCTTTTCGTGCTCACGCTGGGGATTCGCAGCAGGTCGCGGAGTTCGTCGAGATGCTGTTCCTTGTGCCGGTCAATGTATTCGAGCAGATTCATGGGCGGGCTGCCTCCCTTCGGGCGGTTGCGGGCGCGGACAGGAGCGTTGTCGTCGAACGCCAAACCATTGTAGGAGCCTCGGGTTCGGCGCCACAAGCCGGCCGGCTTGGCCGCCGCGGAACCGCGAATCGCCCGGCGCGCCGGCGCATCTATTCGTTGCGCGACCGTTGCGTTCCACTTAGGCTGCTGGCAAGACGCGCGGAAACTCCGCGACAGATGGGGGAGAAATTCATGCAAGAGACAGCAGTGCAGTATCGGCAACGCTTGCTCGGATATTTGGCCGGAAAAGATCCGGTAAAGGTCCAGTCCCAAACGGCTGACCAGCTCGCCAAACTGATTTGCGGCGTTTCGCGCGTTCGTTTGACGCGCCGGCCCGCGCCGGGGAAATGGTCGGTGGGAGAAATCATCGCGCATCTGGCCGATGACGAACTGGTGGGCGGCTACCGGATGCGCATGATTCTGGAAAAACCGGGCACGCCGATTCAGGGCTTCGACCAGGACAAATGGGCCGAACTCGGAAATTACGCCAAGCGCGACCCGAAAGCCTCGCTCGAATTTTTCCGCGCCGCCCGGAAAGCCAATCTCGCCTTTTACCGCTTGCTCAATGCCCGCCAGCGCAAATTCCACGGCGTCCACAGCGAACGGGGCGAGGAGTCCATCAATCTCGTTTTCAAACTGTTCGCGGCCCACGACATCAACCACTTGCGCCAGATCGAAGCGATTCTGAGGAAACGGCCGACGGCCTAGAGAGGGCTTGCGCTTCCTGGCCCGTTTTGGTACGTTTCGGCAACCCGAGCGGCCAGCTTTCTTTCCGGCGCGTGCAAAGGGCGCGAACGCGGCTCGGAAAAAAACAGGCGATGCCTGACGACACTTTTCTGCTCGAACTTGCCACTCTTTATTACTCGTGTGGAACCACCGATAACCTGCTGCGCACCTTCGCCACTCGGCTCGGCACCGCGTCCGGCGCGGCCACAGTGCGCGTCTGGCTGCCGCGAGAAGACGAAGGCCTGATCTGCCGCGCGCGGTGGGCGCCACCCGGCGCGATGATCGAAACGTCCGCCGCGCCCGAAGAGGCAAATCCGCTGCTCCAGGCGATGGAAGGCGCGGAAACGATCGAATGGCAGGCTGGCCAGGACGATGCGGACGAGCTCGATCATCTTTCCGCGGCCGAACGCGGGAAGGTGCGCGAGGCTCTGTTCGTGCCGTTGCCGGGACCCCGCGGCGCGCTGGGCGTGGCCGAAGTTCTCAATCCACAGCGGGACAAATTGAGCGAAGTGTCCATGCGCGAGGCGGCTCGCGTCACCGCTTTGGCGCTTGAGCGCAGCCGGCAACAGGAAGCTTCCGAAAGCTCCCAACTCCTCACCATCGAGCGCCTCACTTCACTCTACGACCTGAGCCGCGTGTTCCACTCGACGCTCGAGCTGGGCGATCTGCTCCCGGTGATTGCCGACAAGATTCGCGACCTCTTGCGCGCCGAAGCGGTGAATTTGTGGCTGGTGGACGCGAAAACCCGCCAGCTCCATTTCGCCGCCCAATCCGGCGAGGATCCCACCACGCGGGAAGGGGATTCGTGCGCGCTGGGCGAAGGCGCGCTGGGAAAAGCCGCCGACCGCGGGGAGCCGATTCTGGTCGAAAACGCCGCCGAAGACGAGGATCTCGAGGAGCGCCGCGCGCGCGCGCCGGAATTCGAGCTCTCGAGCCTCGCCGCCGCTCCTCTGCGCCGCGAGGAACAGGTGATGGGGATCGTCGAAGCGGTGAACAAAGCCGACGGCGAGCCCTTCAACGACGAGGAATTGTTCTTCCTCTCGAGTGTCAGCGAACAGGCTGCCATCGCCATTCACAACGCCCAACTGCTCGACGCCGAACGCAAGGTGCGCCAGCTGGACGCCCTGCTCCAGATCAGCCGCGAAATCACCTCCACGCTCAATCTTGACCACGTGCTTGCTTCCGTCGTCCAGCGCGCCGCTTCGGTGGTTCGCTCGGACCGCTGCGTGATCGGGTATTTCGACCGCGGCCGCTTCGTCCTGGGCGGCGTTTCCGGCGAAGAGGAAATTCCGGAAACCGAGGAAATGAACGATCTCCGCAAACTCCTCGAAACCATCGCCAGCCATCCCGATTCCGTGCTGGCGAAAAAGGAGGAGAGCGGCTGGGTCGTCGAGCCCGCAAGCGAGGAATTTTCTCCGGTCGAATTCCTCGAACGCCACGGGTACGAGGGCCTGTATGCCGTTCCCCTTCGCGACGAGCAAGGGCCGCTCGGCGCCATCGTCGTCGTTTCCACCGAAGCCGATTTCCTCAGCCGCAACGAGCGGGAAACAGTCGAAATCCTCGCCAGCCAAGCCACCGTCGCTGTCCGCAACGCCCAGCTCTATCAACAGGTCCCGCTCTCCGGCTTGCTGCGCCCACTCGCCCGCAAGCGCCAGCAGATGGGCACCACGCCGCGACGCCGTTGGCTTGGCGCCACGCTGAAAGTGGGAGCGGCCGCGCTGGTGCTCGTTATCGTGCCATGGAAACTCCGGATCGAAACCGTCACGCGCGTGGTTCCAGCGCAGCGGCGCCTGGTGACCTCGGCGGTGACTGGACTGGTGGAGCGCGTCTACGTCCACGAAGGCAGCCGCGTGCAGCCCGGCCAGGAGCTCGCCCGGCTGGAAGACACCGCCGATCAGCTCGCCCTCGTCCGCGCGGCCACCGAGCTGTCGCAGGCGCAGCGCGCCCTTTCCGAAGCGGAATTCCGGCAGGACGCCGCCGCGTCCAGCCGCGCCCGGCTCGACGTCGAGCGTTACTCCGCCGAAGAGCGGCTTTACCGGGAGCGAATCGAGGAAAGCCATCTGCGTTCGCCGATCGCCGGCGTCGTGGTCACCCCGCACATGGAAGAAAAGGTCGGCGAACGGTTGCGTCCCGGCGGCCTGCTGTGCGAAGTGGTGGAGGAAGACCGCATGGCGGCGGAAATGAGCGTGCCGGAAGCCGACGTCGCCATGGTGCGATCCGGCGCACCGGTGGACCTGAAATTGAACTCTTTCCCCACAACGCTCTTTCACGGAACGGTCGAGCGAGTGGGCGAGCAGACCGACACCTCCGGCGGCGAGCGCTATTTTCTGGTTCGCGCACTTTTCCCCAATCGCGGCGGCCGCGCCCGGGACGGCATGGCCGGCGAGGCGAAAATCACCGGAGCGGGTGGTTACGCCGGCAGCGGATGGTATCCGGTGGGCTACGTGCTCTTGCGCGCCCCGGCTCGTTGGATTTGGGAACACGTGTGGGACTGGTTGCCGTAAACGCGAGGGGGCAGGCAATGCGAAAGAAACCACGCATCTGGCTGGCGCTCGGGGCTGCTCTGCTGGCGGCATGCGGCTTGGCGTGCGGCGGAGCGAGCGGCAAGACGCAAGCGGCCGAAGACAACCCGAAACCCGCCGCAGAACCGTCGCCGGCACGGTCTCGCCCGGCGAATCCCGTGCCAGCAACGACCGACATCCTGAGCGTGCTAACCGTCGAGCATCAGGTCACCGTCCTCAGCCGCATCCCCGGCGTCGTCGAAACCATCGCCAAGGACGAAGGGGATGCGGTTCACCAGGGAGATCTCCTTGCCAGCCTCGACGACCGCACCCTGCAGGCTCAGCTTGCCCACGACCGCGACGACCTGATCGTCGCCAAGGACAACGTGCAATATCAGCAGGCCGAGCTGAAGTCCAAGCAGGCGAATTACCGCCGTTACCAGGAACTCCGGAAACTTGGCCTGAGCAGCGAGGCCGATCTGGAAAAAGCGCGCTTCGAGGCCGTTGGCGCCCAATACGACCTGAAATCCTGGCACGCAGTGGTGCAGCGCACTCGGTCCCAGATTCGCATCGCCGAGCTCGAAATCCAGAAAACGCAGATTCGCGCGCCTTTCGACGGCGTCGTCGCGCGCCGCTACATCCGCCAGGGCCAGGCGATCGAGAATGGCGCCCGCTGCTTCCTGGTGACCCAGTTGCGGCCGCTCGAAGTCCGTTTTCCCGTGCCGGAAACTTCCTTGCCCTCGCCCCGCGTCGGCGACCATGTGCGCGTCTCGCTCGCTGGCGGCGGCTCGCGCGTTTTCACCGCCGAGGTGATTCGCGTGGGCCCGGTCGTCGATCCGGCTACCGCTTCGTGGGACGTGCTGGCGCGGCTGGTCGCTCCGCCGCGCGATCTGCGCCCGGGCATGGCTGTCCGCGTAACCTGGCCGCCGGAAACGGGCCGGGACCGCTAAAGGAGCACCGGTGCGCATCGGTCCGTCCAGCCTTCACGCCACCAGCGTCATCGCCCGAGGGTACCGGCGCCCAAAATTCCGCAGCGACCTGAAAATCAACCGCCAGGAAATCGCGGGAAAAGTCTCGTACGTTATCAAGATCCCGGAAACGGAAAGCTACGCGCGCTACGGCGAGCTGGAATTCGACCTGCTTTCCCTCGCCGATGGCACCCGCACCCCGGCCGAAATCGCCGCCGCCCTCGCCGAAATCCATGCCGATAGCGCCGTGGATGAATCGGACGTTCTCGAATATCTCGATAATTCCGATCCGAACCTCTGGGAGCGCACGCCGGCCGAGCGCAATATGGCCCTGCTCGCCAAAATCCGGGACGAGCGCAAAGGCTACGTCGGCCAATCGAGCCTCCTCTACATGCCCGTCACTTCCTGGGACCCGGATAAATTGCTCGACCGCCTGCATCCCTACGTCCGCTGGATGTACACGCGGGGGTTCGTGATTTTCTCGCTGCTGCTCTTCCTTACCGCCGCCTACATCATCTCCGGCGATTTCGCCCGCATTCAAAAGGACACGACGGCGTTTTATACCTTTACCAACCAGACCGCCGGCGATCTGGCCATGTTCTGGCTGGTGCTGCTGGTGGTCGGAGCGATTCACGAATTCGGCCACGGGATGACGTGCAAGCACTTCGGCGGCGAAGTACACCACATGGGCTTCCTGCTCATCTATTTCACTCCCGCCTTCTACACCGATACCAGCGACCAATATCTGTTTCCCGGCGTCATCGAGCGCGAATGGGTGATCTTCGCCGGCATCTGGGTCGAGCTGGTGACGTGCGGCCTGGCCACGATCGCGTGGCATTTGTTGCCGCCAGCGACGATTTGGAGCGATTTCGCGTACAAAGTCATTCTGCTGAGCGCGCTGTCGGGCGTCTTCCTCAATCTCAATCCGCTGATGAAATTCGACGGCTACTACGCCCTCGCCCAATTCCTGCGCATGGACAACCTTCGAGAGGACGCCTTCGCCTACACGCGCGCCTGGCTGCGCCGCGTCTTCCTCCGCCAGGACGTGGAATTGCCGGCCGCCAGCCGCCGCCAGCGCCGCATGTTTCTGGTCTATTCGCCCGCCGCGTTCCTCTACAGCACCACGGTTCTGGTCGTCGTGGTGTTATTCATCAAAAACATTCTGGTTCGCCATTTTGGCGATTGGGGATACCTGCTGACGCTCGGTGTCATTTACCTCATTCTGCGCAAAAAATTCCGCCAGATTCAGCCGGAGCTCGGCCCCGCGCTGACCCGCGTCAAGGAGCATGCGATGGCTTGGAAATTATCGAGAACGGGAAAAATCAGCGTGGCGGCGGCCGCTGTGGTCTTCGCGCTGGTGCCACTGCCGACCACCATCACCAGCCAGTTCGTCCTTCAGCCGATTCACACCGACCAAATCCGCCCACCGGCCTCCGGCGTTGTCCGCCAGGTCTTTGTGGAAACCAACCAGCGCGTCGCTGCCGGCCAGCCGATTGCACGCCTGGCGAATCCCGCGCTCGAAGCCGCCGGCTTGAGCGACCAGGCTCGCCTGGCCGGAATCGAGCGGGCCCTGCTCGCCGCGGAAAATCGCGACGACGCGGTTCAAATCGGGCGAAGCGAGCAGCAGTACCGGCAGATGAAATCCCAATTGGCCGAGGTCCAAACCAAGCTCGCCGGTCTCGATCTGCACTCGGCTATCGCCGGCATCGTCACCACGCCGGAGGTTTCCCAGAAAACCGGCCTCTACCTGGATCAAGGGCAAACCTTCGCCGCTGTCGCCGATACGTCCCAACTCAAAGCGCGCCTGCTGGTCATCGACCGCGACCTCCAGTTCGTGCGCCCCGGAGCCGCGGTGAACCTGAAAGTTTCTGCTTACCCCCTCCGCACGTTCACCGGCTACGTCGTCCGAATCATGCCGGCCGCTTCCGCCGAGCGCCCCGTCAGTCAAACGGCGCAACCGGAGCGCTATGGCCAGGATTTGCTGAACTATTTCGCCGTCGTGGTCGTCCTGCCCAATTCCAATGGTCTGCTGCGCGTGGGAATGTCGGGCCAGGCGAAAATTTACGCGCCAGCGCGTTCGATTGCCTGGCAGGCCGGCAGAAAGTTCAGCAGGTGGGTGCTCTCGCAAGCCTGGTGGTAGGCCGCGCCACGGATCAAACGCGCGACGACCGACCAGTGCCGGCCGGTCTTTCGCGCGTTCCTCTTCCTGGAATTTCGCTTGGATCGTTGCCGGAACGGAACTTCGAAACCGGGTTACCGCTGCCCCGCGTGAAGGGCCAAGGTCGCAACCACCCCCGAGATCGGGCGGATGATGTCAGCGGCGGTTGCGCCCCGCCTTCCAGCCATGTTGCCCTGTTGCAAGAATCGGCTGCGATGGGTGTTTGCAGAACCCGCAGGTGTCCGCTCCATCGGGCCTCATCAACAGGGCCAGCAGCCACAGGCAAATCAGAATATCCATGGCCCCTCCTTGCAACGGCAACCCGGTTCCTTTCGCCGAGTCACATCTTTCTTTACTTCATGGCAAGTTGCGTGCCATTCGTTCGCTGGGGTAACTTTTCGGTAAGTCGTTTCGCCGCAAGGGACGCAGCCCGGCCAGCCGCGCTATACCAGGCGCGCGCCAGCCGTTTTGCCGTTGAATTTCTCACCTGGGGTTGATTTTTTATCTGATAAACCGGCGCGTGTGTCACGCCCGCCGCCTGCGGGCTGCCTGTCACGGAGGAGATCCGGCGGCGATCGAAGGGGACGCAACGGCACGCCTGACCTCCGCCGCGTCAGGAAGGAAAACCACCGGAAATAAAAAGAGCCGGAGGCCGCGTGAGGCGCGACCCCCGGCTTCGAAGCATTTGAAGGCTACAGCTTGCCGGTTCCACGCAGGGTGAAACTCGGCTTGAGGGTCTGGGCCTTCCCGATTTCCTTTTTGCCCGCCAGCTTCTTCGCCTTCTTGAATCCCTTGACCGGCTTGCTCGTCTTGTTCGCCATGATTTTCTCCCTCATCGGCGTCTTTCTAGGCGCCATCGCTCATTCATAGTGCAAGTCGAATGCCATGGCACAATTCGGCTCCTCTCCGCTGCAACCCCTTGATTCTGAACCGCGGATTCCATGGCGGACGTTCCTATGCCCCCTTGGACCCCACCGCGCAATAGGAAATAATTACCCGCCGGTGAATTTTTACATCGCCGAGTTTTTCACGATGAGAGCCTTCGAAAAGAGGCTGCGAAGACAGCCGGGCGGATTCGGTAGGAACAAAGAACGGACGACCGGACACAAAAAAAGCCGGAGGTCGCGTGGGACGCGACCCCCGGCCACGAAGCATTCGAGGTCTAAAGAACCGGCTTGAGGGTGAAACTCGGTTTCAGGGTGAAACTCGGTTTCAGCGTCTGGGCCTTGCCAATTTCCTTCTTGCCCGCCAGTTTCTTCACCTTCTTGGATCCCTTGACCGACTTGCTCGCCTTGTTCGCCATGATCGCTCTCCCTCATCGGCGTTTAATCTTGCGCCGTTGTTCGTTTTAAGTGCAAGCGGGATGCCATCGCCAAAATCATCCCCACCCAGCCGCAAACCCTTTGTTCTGAATCGCCGGTCGAGAGCGAAGACCGTCCGCGCCTCTGTTTTGATCGTGGATGGTAGAAACTAATTACCCGCGAGTGACTTTTTCCCTCGCCGAGACGGACGCAAGCTTGGGAAACGCAGATCGGGAAGGAGAAACCTGGCGAGCCATGATTCGCTCGGAAGGAGAGACAGTTCGTTTGGGGCACAAAAAAAGCCGGGAACCGGCCCATCGGCCGGCCCCCGGCGAATACCGCCGGGCCTTTTTACCAAGGCGGCATCATCAATGTCTGCGCCTTCGCGATTTCCTTCTTCGCGATCAGTTTCTTGCCCTTTTTCGTTTCCTTCGTCGGCTTTTGGTTTTGCTTGGCCACGTCGCCTCTCCCTCGATGAAATTTGTTCGCGCCTTCGCCTTTTCCTAGTGCAAATCTGTTACCACTCGTCCGCTTATCGGAAATTCGCACAACTCCTTTATTTCTAATCGGCGATCGGGCGCTCTCCCCGCGCGGGCGAAAAAACGGGACTCTGGCAGGAAAATTATTTACTATGGGGTGAATTTTTGCCCAAGTCCTGGGCCGCGCTCGAGGATCCATCGGACGCCACCGGGCGGAGAAAGCGAGCCGACAAAAACAAAAAGCCGGGAGCCGGCGTGGCAGCCGGCTCCCGGCGAAACTCTTCGATGTGATTAATAAAGCGCCATCAAGGTTTGCGCCTTGACGATTTCCTTTTTCGCGCCCAGTTTCTTTCCCTTTTTCGCTTCCTTCGTGGGTTTCTGTTTCTTGTCGGCCATGATTTTTCTCCCTCTCTCGAATCGTCTCACGCCTTCACGCCTATTATCAACTGCAACTATCCTGCCATTCCCCGCGCGCGCCGGCGCTGCCGCAACTCCTTTATTTATCGGCCGTTTCCCTGGACCGAACCACTGGCCATCTCGCCGCCGATCAGGAATTCAACGCCGGCAGGTGAATTTTTGTCCAGTTCCCGCCGGTTGTATTCGCTCCGGAAACGTCCTCTCTCCGCTCGCGACGCCTGAAAACAAAAAGCGCCGGGAATCGGCCCGCGACCGGTTCCCGGCGAAAGTCTTGCCCCGATTA
>JAKAOH010000085.1 GCA_021812285.1 Acidobacteriota bacterium
CGGGAAAGCTTCCCCCTGGTTGGTGGGCTCCATCGCCCCTCCTCTCGGGCCTTCTTCAGGCCCCTTGTTTTACCAACCAGACCCTCTCCTCCTCAAATGTGCGAAAAATAGCGTACGTTATCCGGAAAATTCTTCAATTACCAGCGTGCAGACTCGTGAAATCTTCAGCAATGAACCGCAAGCAAGGGCTTGGCGCCAGCGCGCCGATTTCAGACGGAAGGGGTCTGTACCGGAGAGTTTTCTTGGGCTACTTGCCGCAAAATTCCTCGCAGCCGCGTGGCGACCACAGCCCAGCTGAAGTCCCGCATCACGCGCCCGCGTCCTTGCTCGCCGAGCCTCGATGCGAGTTGGGGATTTGCGAGCAGCCGACCGACGGCGTCCGCAATGCTATCCGGCTCCCGAGGTTCCACAAGGAAGCCGGTCTCCCCATCCACGATAGCGTCGTCAATTCCTCCCGACCGCCCGCCGACGACGGGCTTGCCGCATGCGTTCGCTTCGAGGAAGACCATGCCAAAACCCTCCACGTCGCACGTGTCAAGCTGTTCGCGACTTGCCAACACGAACACATCGCAAAGCGCGTAAACGTGGGGCAACGTGTCGTCCGTCATTCTCCCGGCAAACACGACTCGCTCCCGAACACCGAGCGATGACGCTAGGCTCTCCAGCTCGCTGCGATAGGGTCCCTCGCCGACGATCAGATATCTGAGGTTTCCGGCCGCGCGCAGCAATCGCGGCAGGGCTCGAATCACCATGTCGTGGCCCTTGCGTGAAACCAGATTCCCAACCGAGAGAAGGATCCGCGCGCCACCCACGTCGCCCAAGAGCCTCCGGCGAAGTTCGTTGTCTGGTTCCCGGGGCTGAAATCTTTCCACATCGCATCCCGGGTGAAAAATCTCGATTCTCTGTGGATTCACGCCCATCCTTTCCACCAGTGCCCCCGTGAATCGGCTCACGGCCAGCACGCGAGAAGCCTGTTGGAGGCTCCGCTTCGGCTTGTCCCATTCCGATTGTGCCGCCTCGAGGATTTCGTTCCCGTGAGCGTAGACGATATACGGGAGGCCGAATCGTCGATGCAACCACAGCCCGACATAGCCGTCCTGCGTCGTAGCGATCTGCACGACGTTCGGTCGTTCGCGCAACAGGATTTGAAGAACCGCCGTGGCCATAGAAGGCGCCTGCGTGTACCACTCTTTGGCGAAGGCGGAAGGACGCCGGTACACTCTTGCTTGAAGGTCGTTTTTGCGAAATCCATTCTCATGCTGAACGCCCGTGAGGCAGCAAATTTCGTCGCGGCCTAAACTGGAGCAGACCGAATCCATGAATTTGGATATTCCACCCGTCTGCGGCGGGAAATAGGCACTGCTCACGAGAAGTGATTTCGTCATGTGTGGAATATTCGGCGGTTAGCCGCCACATTCTGATTCGAGACGGTCTCTCGATCTAGTGCAAGCTGCCATTCGGCGCTGAAAAATCGAATCGAATGCGCGTGGTGAAGGTGATCGTGCGGCCGTGACGACGCAGCGGCCGATAGCGCCAATGTTGCACAGCCTTCTCGATAGAACACGCGAGCGGCGAAGCCGGTGAACTGAGCAGCCGAACGAACTCTACTGCGCCATCCCTTCCCACCCTGGCTTCCACCACGATAGGTTTGGCGATGGCCATTTGCCGGCTGGCGCTTCGGGACTCTCGTGCGTCCGACATCGACGAATCCCCCTGTTTTTCCGGAAAATCCCATCCCCAAAGGCTCTGGTCAGTCGTTGCGGCGGGAATGCCGGCCAGAACGGAATCGGGCGTTCTTGCGGCGGGCCCCGCGGAAGCGCGGCTCGCGAGCAAAGTGAATTTTTGACCTGCGGCGACGGAGGGCGATTTGCTCGCAACCGGCATTCGCCCGGTTGCCATCACGATCCATCGCCGGTCGACAGAAGCAATTGCTTCCACAGGAAAACGTTTCTCGCCGCGAGGCGAGCCGGCTTGCGCGCCTGCGGCCGCGGATGGCGCGAGCACCAACGGACCGCCGGTCGGAGCGACGCGAGAGGTTCCGGCATTTCCTCCGGTGTAAAGAAAGATGGTCGCGATTCCGATCGCAAGAACTGTCGCGACGATTGCGGTGGTGACGAGAACGTCCTTCAGAAAACGATTGACCTCTTCGCGTTCGAAACGAGCAGGCGCCGGACGCAGCGGCGGTTGATAAACGGGTTTCTCCTCGATCCCAGTCGGCTGGCGAGATTCCTGAAGAGGAGCCGCTGGCTCCGTGCCGATGGAAAAATCCGCCCCCGGACGCTCTTCGGTTTCGGTCGTGGAACGAAGAAGGAAGAAAAGTGGCGTCTCTACAATCGCGACCTCGGCGCTGGGCTCGTCGGCTGTGGAAGCGAGTTCATGTGGGGTCTCTGGTGGTCCGAGCGGAGCGTCGGCGACGGGACTTGGCGGCGGGGCCGCAGTCAGCGTAATCGCCGAAGGGAAATCCCGCTCAGGCACGCCGGCCGAGGCTTTCATGGGTTCGCAGATCGCCAACGCCGGTTGCCTCGTGGCGGCCGCGACGGGCGTTTGAGCGGGCTCCGCGGCGGCTTCCGGGGCTTCGAGATGAACTTCGGCGGATTCAGCTTCCGTGGGTCGATTCCTTTCTCCGAGTTCGCGGAGAATCCATTGGCGCGCACCATCGGGAAGATCCAGAAAGTTCACTCCACCGCTTCGACCGGAGTCGGAGACCCAGGAAACGCGGGCGGTACCGTCCATACGCCAGTTTTCCTCGAGGCGAAGGGAGAAGTGAATCGTGGAGGATTTCACCAGGGGATTGGCAACGCTGATGCACATGCCGCCTTCGCTCAAATCGAGCAGGATTCCGCCGTTGTCACGTTCGACGTTGAGATAGACGAGCGAATCGATTTTTTGGCGTGGCCTCCGGCGGCGCTCCGGCAAACGGGGGGAAGCGGCCGGGGATTCAGCGAGAAACGTTGCTCGCGTTGACCTTGCCATGCGTTCCTCGCCGCCCGGGGTCCTGCTTTCGCAGACTACTTCTCGATTGGCGTTTGCGAAGGCTGGCGCTTGGACCCGATGCCGGCCTCCTTGATCTTGTAGAGCAAGGCGCGGTAGCTGATGCTGAGGGCGCGGGCCGCGCGTTTGCGGTTCCATCCGTTGGCTTCGAGCGTGCGGCGGATGACGCGGCGCTCGAGCGCCAGCGTTGCCTGGCGCGTCATCGCCTTGAGCGAAGTGGGGCCATCGACTGGCGCCTCGAACTCGGGGTCGGAAGTCGGGCCGAGCAGAGCCTCGTGGATCACCGAGAGATCGGAATCGAGAATGACGTAGCGCCGCACAATATTTTCGAGTTCGCGAATATTTCCCGGCCAGGAATATTCCTGCATTTTTTGCAGCGTGCCCAGCGCGATCGGCCTTGCCTGGATGCCGTAGGCCTCCCGTGACTGGGCGAGGAAATATTCGACCAGGGAGGGAATATCGAGCGCGCGATCGCGCAAGGGTGGTAGACAAATGTTCAAGACGTTGATCCGGTAGAAAAGATCCTGGCGAAACGCGCCGGCTTCGACTTCTTCAACCAGATTGCGATTCGTGGCGCAGATGACGCGCACCTCGATTCGCCTGTCCTGCTGCGCTCCGATGCGGCAGAACTGCCCGTCCTGGAGAAGCTGCAAAAGCTTCGCCTGCAGCAGCGGATCCATCTCGCCGATTTCGTCTAGGAAGAGCGTTCCGCGATTGGCCATTTCGACACGACCGGGTTTGGCCCCGTAAGCTCCGGTGAAGGCGCCCTTTTCGTATCCGAAGAGCTCGCTTTCGAGAAGCGTGCCGGGAATCGCCGGGCAACTGACTTTTACAAACGGCCCGTCGCTCCAGATCGAGCAGGAATGAACCAGGCGCGCCAGCACGTCCTTGCCGGTTCCGCTTTCCCCTTCCAGCAGGATCGGGACGTTGGCGCGAGCTGCTTTCGTAACCTTGGTCTGCACGAGTTGCATGGCCAGGGATTTCCCGAAGATCACCGCTTCCGGCGGAATCGCCGAGCCTTCCGACAGATGCGGTGCAGGCAAAACACTCACCAGAGTCTCCCCTTTCGGGAACACGGCGGGAATCTGGACTCGTGCTTCGCACGCTGAGTGCCACAGATGGGGCGCGGATTTTCCGGGCTGGCGAGCGAGGCGCTTCCGGAAGCAGCGGTGTGACAGAGGGTTGCACAGCGGGCACGCGGGAGGCGCCAACCCTTCCATTCCGTGCGGGATCGGAATGCAAGATTCGTGGAAATCACTTGCACATCTGAGGCAGTTGTTTCCCGCGACGGGCGCGTAGTCCTAGAACCATCGAAAGAATTTTGCAAATCCGCGAAAGCGTTGAGGGAGAAACGCCGGAGGGAAACAACAGTTCGTTAAAACGTTTTCACGACCCGGCGCCGGCCGGCGCGGTTCCCGCCCGCGCACTACTCCTTTTTTGCGGCGATTGCGCGAAACCGCGATGCCGGGGTTCACATCACGCTGGCCGCGTGAATCTCGCGCGTCGCCGCGCCCAATCCAAATTGGCGCATTTTGTAGAGCAGAGCCTTGTAGCTGATACCGAGCAGGCGGGCGGCGTCCTTGCGTCGCCAATTGGTTTGCCGCAGCGCCTCGGCGATGGCCTTGGCTTCGGCTTCATCCTTCAGGTCGCGGACCATGCTTTTCAGATTCTGCAGGCCGTGTCCGTTCGAGGAATCCTCGGGAACGGCGGCTTCGGCGGCCGTCCGCAACAGTTCGCGGTAACCCTCCTCTTCGTCGCACAGGATGACGTAGCGCTTCACGAAATTTTCCATTTCGCGGACGTTGCCCCGCCACGGATGGCGAACTACCGCGGAGAGCAGCCGGCCGGAGGGCCGGGGAACGTCCTTGCGAAATTCCTTCTGGTAGTGATCGAAAAACAGATCGAAGAGCAGCGGAATTTCTTCCTTGCGCTCGCGCAGCGGAGGCACATGACAGGGTACGACGTTGAGCCGATAAAAAAGATCCTCGCGGAAATGGCCCTGGCGAATCGCTTCCTGAACGTCCACGTTCGTGGCGGCGATCACGCGGACGTCGACTTGAGTCACGTGGCGCGAGCCAAGCCGGGAAAACTGGCCGTCCTGCAGGATGTGGAGCAGCTTGCTCTGCAGATGCGTGCTCATCTCGGCGATTTCGTCGAGGAAAATCGTGCCGTGGTTCGCCAGTTCGAATTTGCCCGGCTTGGCGCGCACGGCACCGGTGAAGGCGCCCTGCTCGTGGCCGAAGAGCTCTGATTCCAGAAGCTCGGCCGGCAGCGCGGCGCAGTTGACTTTGACGAACGGGCCGTTGCGGCCGATGCAGTGCGCGTGGATCATCCGCGCGATCACTTCTTTGCCGGAGCCGCTTTCGCCGGAAATCAGCACCGGGACGTTGGCCGAGCCGATCATCAGCACTTGCTTGCGGATTTTTTTCATCGCCGGGCTGGCGGCCAAGAAATAGAGCCCTTCGCCCACCGGCTCGCAAATCACGTCGCCGGAAGGATCCGTTCCCTCATCGCCGCCGAGATTTTTCAGGATGCCGTCCGCAGTTCCCGTGTAATCACGGTCCGCTTCCGACCGCGACACCGCGGGCCGTGGGTCCGCGGCGGAGGCGTAGAGTTGAATCAGCAGCCAATCCGACTTCGACAGCCAGCGCACGCGAGAGGGAATTTCGACACCTTGGCAGCGGCATTCGAGGCATACGCTTTCATCGCCCCGCTCGAGACCGCGGAGAATCTCCTCAAATTCGATGGGGAACATGGAGACCACGAGAGCAAGCGGAGGCTGTTTCGAGTCTCTATCGGTGCCGATCAACACGCGAGCTGGCGGATTGGCGTAGAGCAGACGGCCGGCTCGGTCGGCGATCAAGAGGGGCCGATCAATTTCTTCAAACACATCGGCCAAAAGGGGGAGAAGAGACACGTCCAAATGGGCCGTCATGGGACTTTCCTCTCTTTATAGGTACCGCAAAGTCTGATCCGAATCCCGCGAACCCGTTTAGGAGAACGTTGACCGCATGCTGCGCGGCTGCGCGCCGGTTGTCAAGAGGTGTCGAGAAATGCAATTGAAAACAAGGTTATTCTTCCGATCTGTTCGCTTGTTTCAAACGATCGCGGGACGAAAATACGGCCGGCGAATCTCCCCTCTTTTTTGCGGCTGCATTTTGCCGATGGAGAAGGATGCGGGAGGAGAAACGGCTGCGGCGATTGGCCGGGATTTTACATCGCGGAGGATTCAGTCTGCGGGGAAGTTCGTTCGGCGGGGGCGTCGGCTTCCTTCGTTTCGAGGCCGATCGTGAATCCGGTGGCGCGAGAAAGGCCGATCAAGGCCTGCAGCGCTTCGCGAAACGCCTGGACCGCTTTAAAGGCCCGCGTTGCATTGGTCTCCGACGCGTTCAATCCCGACACCGGAGCCTGCATCCAGACCGCTCCGCAATTTGGGCAACGCTCGAGGAGATTGGCCCAGCGAATGCGCGGAAAACTCACCTCGGTTCGACATTCGCTGCACCGCAAAAGGACTGCGCGGATCTCTTCCAGTTCGAAAGTCATCTGGGCGCATCCTTCGGGATCAATGCCCTCGCAGGGGACGTTGCTGCGGGCCATCCCGGGCGCTGGCGTATCCGTAACCGACGCGGCTTGCCGCTTCTGCTTGGCCACGTGTTCCTCTTCCCTCAGGAGAAGCAGGCGCCGGCATCTGTGGGACAAGTTCACGCCGTCGCGAGCCCGGCCGCTCCCGGCTGCCATCAAGGCGATCGCCATCCGCCGTCGGGGGAACTATCGCAATTCGGAGTCCTAAAACCCCGTAATTCCCAACTTGGTTTCCACTCCCCCATTTCGCACTCGGGCAAGATGTTAGGTGAGCGCGGCTGCCGAGCTCTCGCGAGGCCCCGACGGGCGCTGCAATCAATTTCACGTTTTGTGTCTCCGGCTGGCTACTTGTCCGCACTCTCACCGAATGTTCCGCGAGCGCATTTTCTTGCGACCTGTTACCGAGTCTCCGCTCGACGGGGCGTCTTTACGGCGGCGGGACGTTTCCGGCGAGCAGAATCTGCGGCTTACGCAGCGAGCCATTTTTCGAATGTCACCCGGCGAGGCGCTTTCGGAGCTGGCGGAAAAATGGCGGCTGAAGCGACGTGGGTGGTTAAGAAATTGCTCGTTAAACGTGCGTCGTTCGTTTGTGCCAATTGCCTTTGCGCGGAGAAGGATGGAACCGCGAGGCAAGACTCCCATGCGCGCGACGATTTCATTCGCTCTCTGAGGGGCAAACCCCGAATCCCGACACAGGGGATCTGGCCCGACCCCTGCCACAGGCCCCTCTTCCGGCCGGGAGTCGTGGACTCGCAGGACACGGCTCCCGGCCACATCCCCATTCTTCGCCACTTATCCAAGCGGGTGTTTGCTGCGCGCGAAAGCCGGCCGAACCGGCAATGCGCGCATCCGCGGCGTCGCCGCGGAACGGAAAGCAGCGGTGAGGGACGTCGCCGAAAGCCGATTCTGCTATATAATCCCCGCCTACATCCTGTCAGCTGGGATGCGTATCGGACCGCGTAGCGAGGTGCTTGATGATGGTGAAATCCCCGTTGGAAATCCTGATTGCTCTTTTTGTGGCGTCGCTGGTGATTTGGCTGGTTCTGGTGATTTACAAGAGCAAGCTGGAGCGTGAAGTGGAAGAGAAGGTTTTCCTCGGAAGCACGCCCGAGCGCCTGGGTGAGGAACAGCAGAAGGTTCTCAACAAGGTGAACGGGCTGTCCAAGTGGCTCTGGACTTTCGGTGTGCTGACGGTGGCACTCCTGTTGGGTGCGGTGGGGACCTGGATTTATTACGGGATCCTGCGCAGCTAGGGCCGCACGGCTCTGGTCCACGTCGCCACGTACCGCCGAGCCGAACGCTGGCTAGGCCGTTTTTCCGGCCGAGCGCGCTCGAAGCGCCGTAGTTTTCCCAAAATCACTTTCCTGGCCCGCCGCCGCGACGCGGTCGCTACCGCGCCAGCGTCTGCGGGGCGCCTGCGGGAATGGCCACCGGCTCGGCGGGGGCGTCGAGCGAGGTGTGGTTGAGCACGATGAGCCAGGACCCCTGGCGCCGCTCGAAAATCAGCGTTGTGTGGCCGTCGAAATTCACCGCCCGTCCATCCACCAGGCCGCCGAACTGCCATTGATAGGAAGCCCAGGCGACGTCGCCATGTACGGCGACGAACGTATTGCGGCGAATGATCTGGCAGGAACGCATGCGGCGGCGCTGCGCCTCGTACGATGCCAGATAATTACGCCATCCCTCGATATTGGGCTGATTGAAGCCGCTCACCACGATCACGTCGTCCGCGTAATATCGGTGCAGCAGGCGGACGTCGCCGACCTGCCACGCGGCGAGCATGTGGGAGATCAGGCTGTTGATCCGCTGCGCGGGGGTGAGCGGGAAGAGTTGAGCGGGAAGCGCAGGCGACTTCGCACGCTCTTTACCCCTGTGGTTTTGGCCGGCCCAGGCCATCATCGGCGCGATCAGTAAGCAGCACAACGCGATTCCGCGGCGGTTCATGCGCAGTTCTTCCTCCAAGAGATTCGATGGAACGCGACCGCGGAAGGGGATCGTCTGGCCGCAAGACAAGCCTAGCACGCCGCGGCTGCGTGCGCGCGGCGACCGAGGCGCGCGGTGACGCGACCGCCAACACGCCGGGCGGAGCGGTTCGCGGGCAGCCCCTCGCGAAAAAGTGCCTTTTCGCGATGCTCCTCTTCGCTCAAACTATAGTTTTCAGGAAGTTTCCGGTGCGGAGCCGCCGAATGCGATTTCCAGGAAAGGAGGACGCATGTTGGAGAAACTTTATGAGCTGATGACACCCTGGCTGATCTCCGGCGGGATTCTGGCCGCCGTGGTGTTTGGTGTGCTGGTGGGACATCGCCTGGTCTATCGGCTGCTGGAGGGTTTGGCCGCACGCACGCCCGGTTCGCTCGATAACTCCTTTGTCCGTTGCGGCCGCAAGCCGGTGAAGATGATTTTGCCGCTGCTTGCCGTGGTGGTCATCCTGCCGACTCTGCCGCTCACCGGGGCGGTGCTCGGGCCGCTGCGGCACATCGTCGGGCTGGGGCTGATCGCCGCGACGGCGTGGCTGTGTGTTTCGCTGCTGAGCGTGCTCGACGACGCCGTTGCGCGGAAATTCCGCATCGACATCAGGGACAAACTTTCGGCGCGGCGGGTGCAGACGTAGGTGAAAGTGCTGCAACGAGTCGCCGTTGCTGTCATCGTCATCGTGCGTGAGAGACTGATGCATTTTCTCCAGAAAAACTACCCGAAATGCCTGCCGCGCACCCGCGCCGAACTCGGCGAAGCCGCTCCCGGCCTTCTGCCGATCGCGCCCACGGTCAGCTGACGTGCGGCTAGCGCGAAAATCGCGGCGCGAGCCACGCGCCGATCGCGGAAAGGGTGAGCACCAATGCCGATGATCGAACTGGGCGCGGGCGTCACCGCGGCCACCGCCGGCGTGCTCGGGGCCGAATTTATTCGCGTGCGCGAAAAAAAGCTGCCGTTCTACGGTTGGTTGGGATTGGGACTGCTGGCGACCGCGGAAATTTTGATGTTCCGCGGCGTGCAGCCCGTGGCTACCTATTTCACTCCGATTGCGTGGACCGCGTATATCCTCTTGGCCGACGCGGCCGTGCGCGCGATCCGCGGGCGCTCGCGGCTGACGACCGCACCGGCGCAATTCGCTGGCCTCGTGTTCCTTTCGATTCCTCTCTGGCTCACGTTCGAAGTCTATAATCTGCGGCTTCGGAACTGGACCTACGTTGGCGTTCCCGCGAATTGGGCGCTCGCGCTATTGGGCTATGCGTGGGCGTTTGCGACGATATGGCCGGGAATTCTGGAAACGGCGGATCTCGTCGAGGCGTTCGGATGGTTCGGCAAGTCGCGGCCAATCGAACTTTCCCGTTCCGCCGAGGGCGCGCTCGCCGTTGCGGGCGGCGCGATGCTTCTTGTACCGGTTGTTGCGCCCCAGCGCATCGGCGCGTATCTATTTGGCCCGGTGTGGCTGGGATTCGCGTTTCTGCTCGATCCGGTCAATCGCTGGCGGGGATGGCCGTCGCTGCTGGGCGATTTGCGCGAAGGCCGGCGGGGAAGGCTGTGGTCGCTGCTGGTGGCGGGTTGGGTGTGCGGCTGGCTATGGGAATTTTGGAATTTCTGGGCGGCGGCGAAGTGGCACTACATCTTTCCGATGTTTCAGCAATGGAAAGTCTTTGAAATGCCGGCGCCCGGGTACCTGGGTTTTCTGCCGTTCGCGGTGGAATGCTTCACGATGTATACGTTTGCCGCGGGGATGCTGAAATGGCGCGGAGAGGGCTGATCGGGTTCGGAGAGATCGGACGAACGCTTGCCGGCGCGGTTGTTTTCTCGGCGTTGTTGGCGACGCCGGCGATACGCGCAGCGGCTCGGGCGCGAAATTCAAGGCAAGCCGCAGCGCAAGCGGAGCCGGAAAAACTGGCGGTTTCGCCGGAAGTCGCTCGCGCCGTGGACCAGATTTACGCCGGCGATCCCGACGGCGCGATCGCCGCCGCCAAGACGCTGGAAAAGGAGAATCCGCAAGAGCCGGTCGGGTATCTGGTGGAAGCCGAAGCGCGCTGGTGGAAGCTCTATTGCAAGCAAAGCGAGATCCGCTACGGCATGGTGGACGTCTGGGAATTGGCCAAGCGGCCCGACGAAAAGCCGTACCTGGACGCGGCCCGGAAAGCGGTCGAGCTCGCTCAAAGCGAACTGGCGAAACGGGAAACCGCGCAAGGGCACCTGTGGGCGGGGATGGGATACGCGCTCGAAGCCAGGCTGTATGGATTGCGCGGCGAGCGCATGGCGACGGCGAGAAACGGCGTCGCCGCGCGAACCCAATTGCTGCGCGCGATCGAACTCGATCCGCAACTCGCCGACGCCGATACGGGACTCGGTCTCTACAACTATTACGTCGCCACGCTTTCCCCGATCGTCAAACTGCTGCGGTTTTTCCTCGGCATTCCCGGCGGGAGCAAGCGCGACGGCGTGGCGCAGTTGCGCACGGCGATGGAGCGAGGGCCGCTGACGGGCGTCGAGGCGCGATTTTATCTGGCGCGAAACCTGCGCACCTACGACCACGACTACGCCCAAGCGCTCGAAGTGGCCGAGCCGCTGGTGCGCCGATTCCCGGATAATCCGGTTTTTCTGCTGCTGGTCGGCAACCTTCAGCTGGAACTTGGCCGGCGCGCCGAGGCCGAGCAGACGCTCGGGCGAATCGCGCAGCTGAAAATTCCCGATGCTGCTTGCGCCGCGCGGTCGGAAATGCTGGCGCAGGAACTGCTCGCGGCGAAGCCTTGAGCGGCAACGCGCGGCGGCGCGGCAAAGGCCGCCTCACCCGCCGACCATTTTGGACGTTGACCGCAAGCCCCCTCGTGGAACTAGACTATACAGTTGGTGTGGTCCGCCGGGACTCGCCGCGACCGTGAACGCGCCACCCGGCTCGCCCGCAAATCGAACGAAAGAAGACGAATCCGTCATGAGCGACTTTATTGGTGAGCTGCTGCCGCCCGACCGCCTGATGCTGACTCCCGGGCCCTCCTCGATCCATCCGCGGATTTATCGCGCGATGATGTCCACGATGGTTGGCCACCTGGATCCGTGGTTCCTCAACATGATGATGAACGAGGTGCAGGTGCTTCTGCGCCAGGTTTTCCGCACGGAAAACCGCACCACGTTCCCAATTTCCTCTTCCGGATCGGGCGGAATCGAAGCGTCCATGCTGAATCCGCTCGAGGAGGGCGACGAGGCGCTGATTTGCGTCAATGGCGCGTTCAGCCAGCGCATGGCGGAAATCGCTGAGCGCACGCCGGCGCGCATCACTCGCGTCACCGCTCCCTACGGCCGCGCCGTGGATCCCGAGGATCTGCGCCGCGCGGGCAAGGGCAAGAAAATTA
This sequence comes from Acidobacteriota bacterium, assembly GCA_021812285.1. Classification (GTDB taxonomy): domain Bacteria; phylum Acidobacteriota; class Terriglobia; order Acidiferrales; family UBA7541; genus JAKASX01. Next base: position 11,907 of record JAKAOH010000085.1, read on the forward strand.
AAGTGGTCGGCGCGACTCACGGCGAAAGCTCGACGTCCGTCGCCAGCCCGCTCGACGAATACCGCAAAGTGGCCGACGAGCTGGGCGCGCTGCTCGTGGTGGATTGCGTTTCGACCCTCGCCGGCATGCCGATTGACGTTGACCGCCAGCGGATCGACATCTGTTTCAGCGGCTCCCAGAAAGCCTTGAGCGCGCCTCCGGGTCTGAGCCCCATCACCGTCAGCCCGGCCGGCGAAGAAGCGATACGCAATCGCAAGACGAAAGTGCAGAGCTGGTATTTCGATCTCACCACCACGATGAATTACTGGGGCAAGGAACGCACCTATCATCACACGCCGGCGATTCCGCTGCTCTACGCCTTCCGCGAAGCGTTGCGAATGGTGGCCGAAGAGGGCCTCGAAGCGCGGTGGGAACGGCACCGGTCGAATCAGCGCGCCGCGCTCGCTGGTCTCGAAGCGATGGGCCTCAAGCCCTTCGTCGAAAATCCCGCCGAGCGGATGATCACCGTCACCGCCGTGCAGGTTCCGGCGGGCGTGGACGGAAAAGCCGTGCAGCAGCAGCTTCTCGACGAATTCAATATCGAAATTGCCGGCGGCTTTGGCCCGTTGAAGGGAAAAATCTGGCGCGTCGGGCTGATGGGCAATACTTCGCAGCAGCGCAACGTTTTGTTGCTGCTTCCCACGCTCGAAAAAGTTCTCACCGACCAGGGATTCCAGGTTCCGGCCGGCGCCGGCGTCGCGGCCGCGATTCGTTCGTATTCGGAATCGCGCCTGGCCGCCGCGGTGAAATAAGCGCGGGGAAATCCGGCACTCGCAAACCGCGCGGCGCCGCGGCTGATTCTGGTGCCCACACGGCTCTGTTGACCATCGCCGGAATCCCTCGTTATGATGATGGAAGTTCCCGGGCCTGTAGCTCAGTTGGTTAGAGCGCACCCCTGATAAGGGTGAGGTCGACTGTTCGACTCAGTCCAGGCCCACCAGCTTTCGCCCGCTATTTGCGGGCTTCGGCTCGGCAAGCCAGCCACTTCAAAGCGAAAGCAAATCCTCGATTCTTTAGTTGAACCTTCCTTCTTCGCGGCTATAATGCGCGCGGGGCCGGAGCGGTTTCTTCGCTTGCAGACGCCGCGCGAAATAAGTCCCCACGAGAGCCGATCATGAAAAAATCAGTCCTATTTTCCTTTTTTCTCATCGCTGCCGTTTTGGCCGTTGGGTGCCTGCCAGCCGCCGCTCGGCCGCAGCCCACGCCGCAGGAACTCGCGCGCTGGGAGCGCGAGGCGCGCGACGTCAAAATCATTCGCGACCGCTGGGGCATCGCGCACGTTTTCGGCAAGACGAACGCCGACACCGTTTTCGGCATGGAATACGCGCAGGCGGAAGACGATTTCCATCGCATCGAACTGAACTACGTGGATTCGCTCGGGATTCTGGCGGAAGCCGAAGGACGAAAGGCCATCTACGATGACTTGCGCATCCGGCTCTACGTGCATCAGGCGGAACTGAAGGCGGAATACGCCCGGAGCCCGCTCTGGCTGCAAAAACTGATGGATGCGTTCGCCGACGGTTTGAATTTCTACCTGTACAAGCACCCCAGCGTGAAGCCGATGGCGATCACCCATTTCGAGCCGTGGATGGCTCTGGCATTCACCGAAGGTAGCATCGGCGGCGACGTCTATCAGATCAACGTGCCGATGCTCGCGGCCTTTTACGGCCACGTGCCGATGCCGACGAAAGCCCGCGTCGCGGAATTCCAGCCACCGCCCGAGCCCGAGGGATCGAACGGCATCGCCGTCGGGCCATCGGACACGATCGACCATCACTCGCTGCTCTACATCAATCCTCACGTCTCGTTCTATTTCCGGTCCGAACTGCAGATGGTGAGCGAACAGGGCCTCGACGCCTACGGCGCGGCCACCTGGGGCCAGTTTTTCATCTACCAGGGATTCAACCGCACCGCCGGCTGGATGCACACGTCGAGCGGCGTAGAAAACGTGGAACGTTTCCTCGAAACGGTGAGCAAGAAAAACGGCCGCTACGTCTACCTCTACGGAACCAAATGGCTGCCGATGAGGAAGCGCACGATCGCCATCGCCTACAAAACGGCGGCCGGCATGGCGCACAAAACCTTCACCGTTTATTACACGCAGCACGGGCCAATCATCGGCCGCATCGGCGCGAAATGGGTCAGCATCAACCTGATGCACCGGCCCGTCCGTGCGCTGACGCAGGATTGGGAACGAATGACGTCCAAGGATTACGCGGCGTTCAAGCAAACGATGCGCCTGCACACGAATTCCTCAAACAACACGATCTTCGCCGATTCCGAAGGCAATATCGCCTATTGGCATTCCGACTGGATTCCCAAGCGCAGCGATGCTTTCGATTGGACCAAGCCCGTGGATGGCAGCAATCCCGCGACGGCGTATCACGGCCTGCTGACGCTCGCCGAAACGCCGCACCTGCTCAATCCTGCCGACGGCTGGCTCTACAATTCGAACAACTGGCCGTGGTCGGCGGCTGGTCCTGACAGTCCCAAACGGCAGGATTATCCGAAATACGTGGATCGCGGCACGGAAGAGAGCCCGCGCGGCTACCACGCGCTGCGGCTTTTCGAACATCACCGTGGCTGGACCGCCGCTTCGCTCACCGAAGCGGGATTCGACAGCTACCTGCCCGCTTTCGCCACGATGATTCCCGTGCTGGTGAAAGCCTACGAAGGCGCCCCGGCTTCCGACCCGCTGAAAGCGAAGCTCAAGCGTCAGATCGAAGTCCTGCGCCGGTGGAATTACCGCTGGGGAATCAATTCGGTGGCCACGTCGCTGGCCATTTTCTGGGGTACGCACATTTACCGAGTGGTCGGCGCGGAGGCGCAAGCGGCGCACATGTCGGCGGAGGATTGCGTGGTGCGGCGGGCGACGCCAGCCCAGTTGCTGGAAGCGCTCGCGGCGGCTTCCGACAGATTGAAGGCCGATTTCGGCACGTGGCAGACGCCGTGGGGCAACATCAACCGGTTCCAGCGGCTCGGCGATAGCGTCCGCCATCCCCGCTTCGACGATACGAAACCGAGCATTCCGATCCCGTTCACTTCTTCCGTGTGGGGTTCGCTCGCCGCCTACGGCTCACATCCCTTTCCGAACACCAAGCGGTGGTACGCCGATTTCGGCAACAGCTTCGTGTGCGTGGTCGAGTTCGGGCCCGAAGTTCGTGCGTGGGCCGTTTCCACGGGCGGCGAAAGCGGGAATCCCCAATCGCCGCATTTCGACGATCAGGCGGTCCGCTACGCCACCGGCAATCTGCGCGCCGTCTATTTCCATCGCGCGCAGCTCA
>JAKAOH010000086.1 GCA_021812285.1 Acidobacteriota bacterium
CGGCAGGAACTTTTCGCCTAGCTACGGCAGCGGCATCCCCGGCGAGGGAACGATGCCGCCCATCCGCAGTACCTCGCGGTATTCCGACTCGGTCACCGGCGAAATCGGCAGGCGCGGATTCTTCAGGAATTTCATGTGCCGCAGCAGCGGGTTCAGCTTGATGTCCGCCAGCCGCACCGGGTGCGGCAGCCGTTCCACCGCGCGAAGGTCGATGATCATCGCCTTCCCTTCGGGATCGCCGGGGTCCACGTAAGGGTCCCGCGTCACCTCCGCCAGCGCGTACACCCACCGATCCGGCGTCCCGTGATAGGCGAGCACGCGGTCTCCACGCCGCAACTGCTTCACCAGCCGCTTCACCGCCGGCCGCGACCCCGCGCCTCGCCACATCTCCTTGCCTTTCACGAACAAGGTGTCCCAGTGGTATTGTCGCGGGTCCGAAACCAGAATCCAGTAGCGCCGCTCGACTATCGGTTCCATCAAGGCTCCGTGCGTGGCGGACTATACACGCTCTTGAAGCGTGGGGAAAGCCAATCAGTGCAACTTTTTACGCTTAAGGCGACGAAAAAGCGAATAGCGGCCCTCCTGCCGGGCCGCCCGGCCCTCACTCACCCCAAATCCACCCAAATCTCGTCTCCACGGATTTCCGCGGGATACGTGACCAACTGCATGGATGGATTGAAGGTGACGTGCCCGGTGGTCACGTCGTACTGCCAGCCGTGCCACGGACAGGACACCACGTTGCCCTCCAGCTCCCCCTGGCCCAGCGGGCCGGCCCGATGCAGGCAGGCGTTGTCCATCGCGTAGACCTCGCCCTCGACGTTTGCCACGGCGATCATCCGATCGCCCACGCGCACTTCATGAATGCTCCCGGGCGGGATTCGCTCCAGTTTTTCTGCGCACACAAACGCCATGGGCTCCGGCTCCTCGACGAAACACCCGTCGGAAAATTGCGCGAAAAGTGTGGCGAGTATAGGCTGCCAGCCCAAGCAGCGTCAAATAGCCGTTTTCCCGGGGCCCGGCCGGCAACCCGCTGTACTCCCTTGCGCCCTATGGATTTGGGACCCTCCTCGCGCACTTCTGCGCCGTTTCACTCCTCCCCTCCGGCGGCGCGCTCGGCATTGCCGAGGCCATCAAGGAACGGGTACTCGAATCATCGTTATCGAGCATTCCCAGAATGCAGGGCTCCACGTCGCTCCTGATGTTGTGGCAGGCTTCCCTGGGGGTTCAGATTTCCCGGAGGATTGGCACAGGCATTGACCTTCTCCGTATTGGCAATCCTGTGGAGTCGCAGCCGCTGGCGTGTCGGAAGGTTACAGCAAACTTCGCAAATGCAGCTGGATACGAATCGTCCGCCCCAACCGCTGCACAACGAGAATCGGCGAATCGCCAGGTTTGCGCAGCAGGTCCCGCATCTGGTCGAGCGATAGGCTCGACGCCGGATCCGAACCCACCCACGTGATTTCGTCGCCCGGCGTCAGGCCTGCCTGATCTGCCGGCGATCCTGGCAAAATGCGGCGAACCACGAACTGGCTAAGGTCGTCGCCCGCGGCAATGAGCGTGGCCCCGCTCGCATCGGCTTCGATGGGGAAAATGAAATCCCGATTCGGTTCCAGCAGCAGCCGCGACTGCGGAAAATCCAGCACAACGCTGAATTTCCGCAGAATCTGTCCGCCGATCCAGCCGTCGAGCGAATCCTTCACCTTTCTCTTCTTCGTCGCGTTCTTGCCCGCGGAACCGGCCTGCTCCTTTCCGTTTTCGATGGACACAATCGGTTCGCGCACGTTCACCGAGCCGAACCGCAGCCATTCCGCCCGCGCCAGCAACACTTTACGGTCGCCCGAGCTGTCCACCGCCGTTCCAGGCAGCGTTTTCCCGGCGAACGGAAACTCGCGGTAAGCCGCAAGAAAGGCCGGAGAAACGGCGACGCCGTTGCTCGCGCCCGTATTGATCGCGAAATTGCCTTCCATCGTGCGTCCGCCAAGCCGCAGCTTCGCGCGAATCGCCGGCAGGCCGTCGATCCATTGAATCGGCAGTTTTTCGGGCTTCCCGAGCGGCCGAAACGCCTCCGGCGCGTACAGCTCGATGGATGATCGCGAGTAGTCGAGTTCCACCACCAGGTGCGCCAGCACGTCGTCTCCGATCACTCCGTTCACGCGCTGCCCGAACCACGGACCGAGCGCTTGGAACGATTGGCTTTCGAGATCGGCCGCGCTGATGGAGAGTCCCGGCAGGGCGATCAATGACGGGCCCGCCGTCGCATTGCCTCCCGAATCCGCGATGAGCGCGGTGTCGGCAGCCGTGCGGCGCGAACCGGTGTCGAGCAGCCAGCCCGACGCGCGCCCTTGATTGAGCTGGGCCGGAACGAAAACCGCGTCCGAGGCAAGTTCCATTGGCACTTCGGCGGCGTTTCCGCCATGGGCAAAGCGCAGCAACGGCGCCTTGCCGCTCGCCTGGCGCGAACGCGCCATCAGCGCAAACGCCAGCAGGACCGTCGCGCCCGCCGCGGCACGAAAAATCCACTTGGAGAGGTAGCGCGCCGCTCTCTCCGGTTTTCGAATCGAGTTCGGCAATTGGCTCACGATCCCATTTTGACGAGTTTTGCCTCTTTGTGCGCGGAAATGTTGCGGCCGCAAATCACCACCGCCACGTTTTTGCCCTCGTAGTCCCGCCGGCAGCGAAGAAATCCCGCCAGCGCCACTCCCGCCGCCGAAAGCGGCATCGAGAAATCCACCGAAGTCTCGCGAATCCACGGCCGAATCCGGCGCTCGGCGCGCACAATTTTCCGGCACCAGCCTTCGAGTTCTTTCCGCGGGATCATTCGGTTGCGGCGGCCAAGCGGGGCGTGTTTTCGCGCAGATGGGCCAGGCATTCCGCCGTCCGCCCGAGCCCTGCGGCAAAAACGGCCGGATCCTGTCCAATCCCCATGCGCAGGTGGTGTTCGTAGCCGAAAGCGGAGCCGGGCGCCAGCATCACGCTGTATCGTTCGGCGAGCAGATTCGCCAGATCGAGCGACGGCGTCGCAAGATGGTAGCGGAAAAGCGACAGCAAACCGCCCTTCGGCGCGCGCCAATCGAGCCAATTGGCTCGGTCGGCGAACCATCGCCGTGCTGTCTCGAGATTCGCCGCGATGATTCCGCGATTCCGCTCGAAAATGCTATCTCGATTCCTCACCGCGATCGCCGCCAGCGCGTCGTTCAATCGCCCCGGACTCAGCGTAACGTAATCCCGCATCGCCCAGCAGCGCGCCGCCAGATCCCCGTGCGCGGCCAGCCAGCCGATTCTCAGCCCGGGCAAACCAAACGGCTTCGAGAGCGTGCCCACGCTCACCGCCCTCGGCCCGAAATCGAAGAGTGGCGGCGCCAATTCCTCTCCGCCCGGCACGCGGAGCCAACGATACGCTTCGTCGGAAAGCACCGTCGCTCCGGCGGAATCCGCCAACGCGTAGACGCACCGCAGTTCCGCTTCCGAAAGCGTCGTGCCGGTCGGATTGTGCGGCGTGTTGATGACGATCAGCCGCGTCTTTGGCGTCACCAAATGCGCCAGTTCGTCCGGATCGAACCGGAATCCGTTTTCCTCTCGCGCCTTCCACAGCGTCACCTCGCAACCGATGCCGCGCGGCACGCTGTAGAGCTGTTGGTAGGCCGGATAGCAGGCGACCACATGATCGCCCGGCTCGAGCAGCACGTGAAACAGCAGAAAATTCGCCTCGATCGCTCCCGTGGTCACCAGAATGTTTACGCCTGAGGCATTCTCGTACGTTGCCGCGAGCAGCCCGCGCAACTCCTCGCTGCCTCGCGCTTCCGAATAGCCCAACCGCAGTCCGAGCAGCGTTTCCAGCGCCTTCGCGCGCTCGCCTTCCGGCAGCAGCTCGAGCAGATCTCGCGCGCGCAGCGGCAGAATCCCGCTTTCGGCGATGTCGTATTTCACCTGCATTTCCCACGTCGTCATCCAGCGTTCGAGAGCGAACGGTTCCATCTTCATCGCGTTTTGCTCCGGAAAGAAAATGCGGCGCCGGCGGGGAAATTCATGCCAGGCGGCCCGCTAATGCAGATCGCCACGCCAATGGACGCCGCTTGAATCCTTCCACACCCCGACCAGCAGCAGGTGCAAATGCCGTGCGAGCACCGCCCCACCGCCATCCCGCGCCCAGGTCTCCAGTTCCCGCGCGCGCCGGGCGGCCTCAGGATTCTTCTCGTTCTTCACCCATTGCGCGGTGGTGCGCTCCAACCAGCGGTTCCAATCCATCTGCGTCAAATCGAAATAGCCGAATCCGGAAAGCTCGGCGGGGAGCGTGGCGCGCGCCGCTTGAAACCGCGCTTCGTCGGCAAGCCCGGCTGGCGGATGGGCGGAAGTGACGGCCAGGGCCATGCGGCGGACTTCCTGTTCGTCACGGCCTGCAAGAAGCAGATGCGGTGTCAACGCAACGAACGACGGCCCGTATCCCATTGCGTGCGGCGAGCCGGCGCCTGACTCGGGTTTCGCCCCAGGTTTTGCGCCAGCCGGCGTTGGCGGCTGCGCGCGGAAAAAGAGGACATCACCCTCTTGCCCGGCCGGCTGCAGGAACGATGCGAGCGCCGATTGAAACAGTTGGTGAGCGGGCTGCTGGTGAACCGAGATCGCAAAAATGGGCCCGCTTTGGCTCCCCGGATGCGGCCAGATGAAGGCGTATTCCCCGGCGAGCGCGGGCAAAACGCTCGCCGAAACCATCCCCGTCATCAAATTCAGCTGCGCGGCCTGCTGCTGGCCCATAGACACCGAAAGAGCGTGCTCGACCAGCGTGAATGCGGCCGCCAGATCCAGACGGACCACGTCGTAGGAAGCGCCTGCGGGCGCGGCCGGCAGGGTCGAAAACTTTTCCGCATTCGCCCCGAAAATATCGAATGGCCCGCCCGGCGCCGTATCGCCCAACATGGCAGAGCGCACCAGCGAAGTCGGTTCGCTCAAGTCCACCGAGCCGCAGAGCACGTGGATTCGCTCCAGGTGCAAGGCCTTCAAAAAGGCCGCCGTGTTGAACCCCGGCCGCGCCTGCGGATGCAGCTGCGGCATCTCCGGAACACGCAGGAAAAAATCCAGCGTCGGATGGCCTGCAAGCGCCGCCCGCGCCTGCGCGAAGGCGGGCACCGCGGCCAGCGAATCAGTCGCCGAAGGAACCTGAGAGCCGAATCGCCGGGCGACCTCGCCGAGCGTCGCCGGGTCATCCGAATAAATTAGAAATCCAGCCGAGGTGAGCCGCACGCGCGCCGGACCAGTGGGCTTTGCTCGAGCCAGCGCGTCGCGAAGCTCTGCGCCGGTTTTCCCTCTGGCCTCGAACACCAGAAATCCCTTGGCGTTGCTTTCCGGCTTCGCGTCGTGCGAAGTTCCCTGCGTCAGGCTGACCCCGAAAAGCATCGGATGGGCGAGCAAGGATTCCACGTCCGCGCGAGGCACGCCGGCCAGCCGCGGATTGTGCTCGAGCGCATCCACCAGGCTTTGCAGAATCACCTGGCGCGCCGGCGCGAAGCCCGGATCGTTCCACAGCGCCGCCAGCGTGTTCTTGCTCCCCGGCGGAATCGAATCCGTGCCGCGAAAATAGGCGTAGAAAATCGTGTTGGCGGGAAGCCGCGCCGCCAGATTTGCCGTTTGCGCCCGTGCGGCAGGCGCGGCGGCGATGGCCAAAACGGCAAACAGCAGGAAAGAGATCTTTGCTCGGTTCATGCGTGTAGAAGATTCTATACCAGGCGGGCTGAAATCACGGCGGGAAAAGCAGCCGCTATGATCCTGGGAAGCACCGGATGAAACCGGGCGGCGTCCGGTTCCCGAGCCGCGGAAATCGGACGCCGCCGCGAGACGAAATCCCGGGCTACCTGCTCTTGGTCGCCGGGGAGCTGACTGCTGCCTGGCTCCCTTGCTGTTTCGGCGCCGAAAGGTAACCGATGATTTCGTTCTTCCGGATCTGGTAGACCACGATCTCGAGCGGTGCGAGAGCGTCTTCCGTGTAGAACTGAACCGGTTCGTACAGCGTCTTGTTCTTCTTTTCGATCCGCTTGTCGTTCACCGTGACGTACATGTTGTACCGCCAGTGCTTCGGATCCACGTGCGTCACCTGAACCACCACCGGGCCGACGCGATACGGGTGCTTGGACCTGTAAAGATCGAATTTGTAGTAGTCGCGCTTGCCCATCCGAATCAGTTGGTCGAGCTGCTTCTGGTTGTGGGCCACCAGCCCGCTCATCACGCCCATGTCTCCGACCGTCTTTTCCAGGTCGGAACGCGTGCTGGCGAGCGATTGTTTCGTCGCGTTCAGGTCGGTCTTCGTGCCGCCCAGCTCGCTGGAAAGCTGGCCGACGCTCTGCTGCGTCTGCTGCTGCACCTGGCCAATCTGCGCCTGCAGTTTGCGGCTGGCCACCAGCTGTTCGCGCCGCATCGCCGCGGCGTTTCTGCGCGCCTGTTCGAGCTGGGTCTGCGTCAGCCCGAGCTTCTGGCTCGTCAAATCAAGTTCCGCTTTCAGATCGCCGATCTGGCCGTTGGCCTTTTCGAGCGAGGTATTGAGTTGAGCGATCTGGGAATTGGACTGCGAAAGCTGGGCTTCCAGCCCGTGCTGCGAGTGGATGCCGGCGTATACCAGATATCCGCTCAGCAGGAAGAGGACCACGAACAGAATCGGGATCCAGCGCGGCGTGCCGAAAGACGGCGCCGGGGTTCCTGCTTGCGGCATTTCCGGACGAGTCGGGGTCGTACTCATGGGAATGCCTCCTTGCGGTGAAATCCGCGTAGCGTCTGATACCTTGGATTGCCGCGATGCCCGAGCGGGTTGCATTGCGCTCAGGCTCCGCATGGAAAAGAGTAACCTGCAGGAGGCGCGTGTCGAATGCGCCGGGTGGTCTTCTTCAACGCGGCGAACGCGGCCAGCGCGCCTCGACGGTCGTGGTCAGTCCGCCGCGCGGAGTGAATTCGCCTCGCACCACGCACCGCTTCGGCTTCGCCGCTCGCACGATGTCGCGCAGAATCCGGTTCACCGCGTTCTCGTAAAAAATGCCGAGGTTCCGGTAAGCCAGCAGATATAGCTTCAGCGATTTCAGCTCCAGGCAGAGCCGCGCCGGCTCGTACTCGATCGTGAGCGCGCCGAAATCGGGCAGTCCCGTCTTCGGGCAGACCGACGTATACTCCGGCACGCGAATCGTGATCCGGTAACCGGGAAACTGATTCAGCCAGGTTTCAATGCTCGGTAACGGCGCATTGATCCCGGCGCGGGCGTGTGCGCTGGTGTAGCCGGGCACGAGAGCCTCCTGCCGAAGGTTCGGCGCGGCCGCGAAGGGCCGGTTCCCCCGATTGTAGCGATAAGAAAACGGGCCACGCAAAATGCGCCCTTTAAGCCCGCGGGTGATATAGGGTAAAAGATGTGGGTGGGGCCGTGGCCGCGATGGGGTGTCCGGTGCGCGGCTGGAAAACGTCCTGGAGGCCGTTTTGATCTGTCCTCGTTGCGGAAGTGCCGACTGTTTGCGCTCGCACCGGCGCTGGCCGGAATACCCGCTGAGTGCGTTCGGCGTACTACCCTGGCGCTGCTTCGACTGTAAGCGCCGCTTCTACGGCCGCAAAGTACCGCTGCGCTACCTGGCGTACGCGCACTGCGACAAGTGCGGGAATCTGGAATTGACGGGGATTCGCCGCGACCGCCTCGACGGTGGCTGGCTCTCATGGCTGGCCATGCATCTGGGCGCGAGGGCGCTTCGTTGCGAGGATTGCCGGAACAATTTCGTCTCCTGGCACCCGCTGTGGCGTCCGCGTCCGCGCGCCACAAGCGAGAATGACCGCCCGCAGCCGGCAGCCGATTCGGAAGAAGCCGTCGCCGGGCGAAATCGGCAACCCAACGCACCCAACGAAGCCGACTAAGCGGCGTGGCGTTTTTGCGTCATTCGTGGCGCAATGCTTCGATCGGATCGAGCGCCGCCGCGCCGCGAGCCCTGCTACCGCGAATCGGACCTCGTGCCCCCAACCTGCGTCATGCCGAAGCGCCGGGCGTGCCTGGCGCTGAAGGATCCCATTCGCTTTGAACGGGCGCAGTTGGCCAAGCAGACTGTGGTCCAACGAGCGCAGTTCCGCTTTGCCCGCGCCCTGTACTATACTTTTCCTGGCGGTATCGTCTAGAGGTTAGGACGCCAGATTCTCAATCTGGAAACCGGGGTTCGATTCCCCGTACCGCTACCAACCCTCTAACCCCACGAGAACAACAACGACCACGGGGCGGTCGAAGAGGAGTTGGCCAGCAAACGCCAGCCGACCCAGTTCGGCCGGATTCGCATCTATCACGGCCAAACCCAATTACAGATTCATACCCTGCAAATCAGCCAGCGCAGGGGGTGACATTTTTACGTTGCTACAACACGCAACTTCGCGTCGCCTGTGTCGCCGTTTCCCGATCCCCGTTTTCGTGAAATTGAATTTGAAATTAATTGTCGTTTATCCGCGTTTTTGCGCTTGAATGCCCCCCCCCGCGACGCCTACGCTGAGCCCAGGAAACGGCAAGAGCTTGGAATTTACGGGCCGCGCGTCTGGCCGAACACGGCGCCCGGGACAGGAGCTCTTGAAATGAACGCGCCACGGTGGACGTCGAACGCACAAGCCATTCTGGCTCTGGTTCTGCTGATTGCTTTCTCGTTCTCCTCCCATCCGGTTCTTTTGGCTCCCCTGTATTCCCCGTCGCACGCTTCGTCCTACGCCGCGCGGCGATCTCCCGCGATCGCGCTTCCTGCCGGTTCCGGGATTCCTCTGGCGCTCGTTCGCCCGCTTCTCGCCGCGACGGCGGCGCCGGGAACAAGCGTCCACGCGCGGACGGCCTTCCCCGTCGTGTCGCGAGGCCGCGTCGCCGGCCCTCCCTTCGTTTTGCCGGATGGCAAATTCCGGTCTTTCACGCAATCGTTCCGGATTGCCGCGCCGCTGCGCGTCTCGGGCAAGTTGCTTTCGGCGGGAAATTACGAAGCCGAATGGACGGGCACGGGTCCGAACGTCATTGTCGAGATGAACCGCGAAGGCAAACTGGCCGCCATTGCCAAAGCGCGGCTCGTCTTTTTGGTCAGCGCGCGAAAAGCCGTGTGTCTGAAAACGCGGAAAGGTCCCGACGGTTCCGCGTCATTGCTTTCGCTGTACCCGGCGGGAAAAAACATGGCCCTGGTCTTTGAGAACTGAGAGGTTCGAGGAGAACTCGTTTGGTCGAACTCTCTCGCCTCTCATCCCGGCGTTTAATGAGGCAAGCGCCATGATTCACGGGACGGAAAAGTTCACGATGGCGTAGCTTCTGGTTTGCGCGGGATGGCCGATCGCCGCAAATGGCGGAGCGCAACAACAAGTGGCGGAGCGCAGCAACCGCCGTGCGCGGCGTTCACGACCAATAGTTGCGGTCGAGCGAACGATACTGCACGGCTTCCATCAAATGCTTCGGCTCAACGGGTTCAGAACCGTCCAAGTCGGCGATTGTCCGCGCGACTTTCAGGATGCGGTCGTGCGCGCGAGCCGAAAGTCCGAGTTTCGTCATCGCCGATTCCAGCAGCTTTTCACCCTCGGCTGAAATCGCGCAGTGCTTCCGGATGAGCTTCGGCGGCATCTGCGAATTGGCAAAAACGCGCTTCTCGCCCGTGAAACGTTCGAGTTGAACACCGCGCGCGCGCATCACGCGTTCCCGCACGTCGGCCGAACTTTCTCCCGCCGCTTTTTCCCGCAGCTCCCGATACCGCACCGCGGGCACTTCGATGTGGATGTCGATCCGGTCGAGCAGCGGTCCGGAAATTTTCGAAACGTAGCGCTGAATCTGCGCCGGCGTGCAGCGGCACTCGCGCGTGGGATCGCCGAAAAAGCCGCAGGGGCAGGGATTCATCGCGCCGGCGAGCATGAAACGCGCGGGAAACGTGATGGAAATCGCGGCGCGCGCGATCGTCACGGCGCCGTCTTCGAGCGGCTGACGCAGCACTTCGAGGACGTTGCGCTGGAATTCCGGCAGTTCGTCGAGAAAGAGCACGCCGTGATGCGAAAGCGAAACTTCGCCGGGATGCGGCACCGTCCCTCCGCCGATCAAACCGGCGTCGCTGATCGTGTGGTGCGGCGAACGGAACGGCCGCACGCCAACCAGGCCGCGCGAATCCTCCAGCATGCCGGCGACGCTGTGAATGCGCGTGGTTTCGAGCGCTTCCTCGAGCGACATCGGCGGAAGAATCGTCGGAATGCGCTTGGCGAGCATCGTTTTGCCGGCGCCGGGAGGGCCGATGAAAAGAATGTTGTGGCTGCCGGCGCAGGCGACTTCGAGCGCGCGCTTGGCGGCCATCTGCCCGCGCACATCACCCAGATCCACAGCGTGCTGGCCGGCCTCGGCGAGCATTTTTTTCGCGTCCACGCTCACCGGCGTGAACGATTCGGGCGAATTCACCAGATCGGCGGCTTGCGGCAGAGCGCGGACGCCGTAAACTTCGATTCCTTCCACCACGGCGGCTTCGCGGGCGTTCGCTTCCGGCACGACGAGCTTTTTCACGCCGCGCTGGCGCGTTTCGAGCGCGGCCGAAAGCGCTCCGCGCACCGCGCGCACGCTGCCATCGAGCGAAAGTTCGCCCAGGAACACGAAATCGGTGAGCGGTTTGCCGTAAAACGATCCCTGACAGCCCAAAAGGCCCATCGCCATCGGCAAATCGAAACCGGAACCTTCCTTACGCACGTCGGCGGGAGCGAGATTGATGGTTACGCCTTGCGGCGCGGGAAAATCGAAGCCGCAATTTTTCAGCGCGGCTTTGATTCGCTCGCGGCTCTCTTTCACCGCGGCGTCGGGCAAGCCGACGACGTTGAAATCGCCCATGCGGCCCGAGCCGACATCCACCTCGACTTCCACAAGGTAAGCTTCGATGCCGTAGACTGCCGCGCTTTGCGCCTTGAAGAGCACGGGAAACAGATAGCGCGGCAAGCAGGGGAAACACAAGAAGAAACCGAAGCGAGGGATGCGAAAGGTACAGGCCGGAGAAACGGGCTTGGTGGCGGCGACGACCCCGGGCTGGGCACGGAGTCCGATAGGGGGCAGCGGACTGCAAAAATCGCGGACCGCGCCCTCTACGGCGTGAGTCCCTACGATCCCGTTTCGTTCGTTGTGGTGATTTTCGTGATTGCCGCGGCTACGCTGCTCGCCTGCTATTTTCCGGCGCACCGCGCCATGCGGCTCGATCCCACCATCGCCCTCCGCGCGGAGTGACTGTTTATCGCTCATCGTGCTTTCCGGGAAAGCAGATCCGACATTCCCGGCAAATGACGCCGGGAACGGGTTCGGGATGACCAGGAGCGCCGGCATCGGCCGAGGCTGAATTTCCGTGAAATTCGCGTGGCAGGCGAGGGCGTCACATTTGGGACCGCGCAGCAAGGCGGTCTTTCTCCTCCAGGGCGTTGATTTTCATGACGATGCGCACTGCCGCGAGGACGTTCGAGCCCGTCACGCGAGCGCTGTCCACTTTTTCGATGATTCGCGTGGCAGCCGCAACAGTATTGGCGATTCGTCCGCGGAGCTTTTCTGCGCGTGTCAGGAAGAGTCCTCTGGCATGAGCGTGACGATAGATGGCGCGATAGCTGGCGAATTTCCACTCGGCCTCGATTTCGCGTGGGGATGCTCCATCGAGAAATGCGCGCTCGATTTGGGCGCAGGCTTCGTGGCGGCAGATTCGGCACTGTTGAAAGTGGCGGGTCAGGCGTTTTCCTCTCCATCCCATTCTCGGCATGTGCGGCTCCTTGTTTCGTGCGAGGCGCTGAGGTTCTCGCGTTTCGCACGCGACGGTATTTTCGCGCGATGGGATTGAGGGCGCGAGAGGAGGGTCTACGTAAGGAGGCGAGGAAGAATTCGGATGAGATATCGGCGGAGGGGGCGCGGAGCAGAATCATGACTGGGGAGGGGGTATCTGAAGCTTCAGCGTGCGGGCCGTGGCGGCGTGAGGCTGCGCGTGCTTCGGCGGCTGGGCCGGCGTCACAAAAGATGCAAGAGAAATGCGGGCGGGTCGGAGACCCGCCCCTACGAGGGAGGTTGCTGGAGGGCGCGGCAAGGGAACATACACAGCTAGGCCTCGCGGACATACACAGCCAAGCCACGCAGGTCTGCACAGCCAAGCCGCCAGAAGGCGGCGCGCCAGGGAGTGGCTGTGCTACCTAAAGCGGCGAGGCAAGCGCGACAAGGGGTTTGCCCGGCGATGGCGGGGGCCGGTATGATTATGCCTTCGGGAGACACATGGCGGGTGCGAAGGTCAGCAAGACGGTAAAAGTCAAACTCGAAACCGCGTGGCAAACGATTGATCTGGCTCAGGCGATCACCGAGCGTGTGGCCGAGTCGGCGGGATTCGAGGTAGACGACATCCACAAAATCGCGATGTCGGTGCGCGAGGGCGTGATCAACGCGCTCCACTACGGCAACCGCATGCAACGCGGCAAAAGCGTTTTTCTGGATTTCGTTTTCGAGCCAGAACGCCTGGTGATTCGCATGACGGACGAAGGCCGGGGATTCGAAACGGCGAGCGTGGATAATCCACTCGCCGAGGAAAACCTGCTGAAAACGTCGGGGCGCGGCCTGCTAATCGTGCAAGCGTTCATGGACGACATGCGCGTGGGCCACGGCGCGAACGGCGGCGCCGAACTGATGATGGCGAAACTGTATCCGAAACCCCAGCCGAACTCCGTGGAGGGGTGAGATGGCGCACATCAGCCGCAGGGAACTGAAAACCGACGAATTCCACGACACACTCGAACACGGCTGGGAAGTCGTAGCCGAGCACAAGCAGACGATCTGGCAGGTGAGCGTGGTGGTGGTCGTTGTGGCGGCGGCGATTTTCGGCTGGCGGTATTACACCAGCCATAAGAGCGCCGAAGCTTCGGCCGCGTTCACGCAGGCGATGCAGGTCTACAGCGCGCCGGTGCAGCAGGCCGGGCAACCGCCGATTCCGGGCCAGACGAGCTATCCGGATAGCCAGACGAAATATCAGGCGGCGCAAACGGCGATGGCCGGCGTGGCCGCGCATTTCGGCGGGACGCGCTACGGGCAGATGGCGGCGTATTACGATGCGGTCTCGCTGGACCATCTGAAACGCTATCAGGAAGCGGCGGACAAACTGGTCCCGCTCAGCAAGAGCGGCGACGCCGATTTCCAGGCGCTGGCGAAATTCGAGCTGGCGAACGTTTACGACCGGATGAACAAGCCGGCGCTGGCGTTGCCGCTGCTGCAGGAGTTGCTGGCGAAGCCGAGCGTCTTCGTGCCGAAGCCGGTGGTGCTGCTCGCGCTGGGCGATCACTACATGGGACAGAACGAAAACCAGCAGGCCGCCAAATACTACAAACAGATTCAATCGGAGTATCCGAACACCGGGCTCGCCGATCAGGCCAGCCGCCGGCTCGAAATGCTCGGAACGAGCTAGAAACGGTTGGGTGAGCTCCTCGTTCAGGCTTCAGGGGCTAAAGCCCCTTGTGTTTGGCGGGCCTTACGGCACGGCTGAAGCCGTGCCCTACAACTTCAGGACACTCGTGAGGCGGGCATGGCCTTGGCGCCGTTTGCGATGGACGTGCACGCTTCGCGCGGACGCCGGTTTGCCGAACCGCCCCACCCCTACCGAAACGATTTCGCGCGCGACCGCGACCGCGTGATCCACTCGCGCGCGTTCCGCCGCCTGGAAGCGAAGACGCAAGTCTTCACCACGCGCTATTCCGATCATTTCCGGAACCGGCTGACGCACACGCTGGAAGTGGCGCAGATCGCGCGGACGGCGGCCGGGGCGCTGGAACTGAACGCCGATCTGGCGGAGGCGCTGGCGCTGGCGCACGACATCGGGCATCCGCCCTTCGGCCACGCGGGCGAACGTCGGCTGGACGAGTGGATGCGGCGATACGGCGAGCGGTTCGACCACAACCGGCACGCGCTGCGCATCGTGGAGCATTTCGAACAGCGGTATCTCGATTTCCCGGGGCTGAATCTGACGTTCGAGGTGCGGGAAGGGATCGTGAAGCATTCGCGCGATTACTCGCCCGCCGAAGCGCCCGATCTGGCCGAATATCTGCTCGACCAGCGGCCGCCGCTCGAAGCGCAACTGATCGACTTGGTGGACGAAATAGCCTACAACGTGGCCGATACCGACGATGGATTCGAGGCGCGGCTGTTGGACGCGGACGCGGTGATCGAGGATGTGCCGCTAGTGGGCGACGCGTACCGCGAGGTGGAACGCCAGAACGCGGCGGCGCGGCGGTGGATGAAACTGACCGAATCGCTGCGCCGGGCGCTCGACCGGATGGTGACCGACCTGATCGAGCAGACGCGGGCCGCCGCGCGGGACCTGGGCGCGCAAAGCGTGGAAGATGTGCGGCGCGCGCCGTTGCGGCTGGCCGGGTTTACTACGCCGATGGCGGCCGAAGTGCGGCGATGGAAAGAATTTCTCTCGAACCATCTCTACCAAAATCCGGCGGTGATAGAGGACCGGACGCGATCGATCGAGGCGCTCGATCAGCTGTTTGAATACCTGCTGGACCACCCGGAAGCGATGCCCGGCTATTTCGCCGAACAGACGCGGCGCAGTCCAACGCATCGCGTGGTTTGCGATTACATCGCCGGAATGACCGATTCTTATCTTTGGCGGCTGTACCGGCACCACATTCAGGGCGAAGCGATGGAACAGAAACCCACGGGCGAAGCGTAAAGCATTCGAAACTTTGGAGTTGAACATTTTCGTGGGCCCTTGCCATTGCGGCAAACGGGCGCCGTTATGGCCGCTCTATCCTTGACTCGGCAAGGGTCGCTTCTATAATGGCTTCTGGGTGAGGCTGATGTTCCTGGACGTTCACGAGCTGGCTATCCACCGCCTCCCGATCCGGAAAAGCTATTCGCCGGGAAGCCTGGATTTCCGCACCACCGAGTTCAAGCAGGTGGAAACGCTGGCGGTGCGCGCGACGGCCGAGTTGGTGGACGGCCAGATTCACATTTTCGGGAACCTGCATACCCGACTGGAACTGAACTGCGCCCGATGCCTGGAGCCGGTGATCGAGGAAGTGAGCCGGGATTTCGACCTGGTGTACCGGCCGGTGA
>JAKAOH010000087.1:0-14421 GCA_021812285.1 Acidobacteriota bacterium
GCTCGCGCAACATTTCAGGCCGGCGTGAAGGCTGCCGGCGCGGACAGTGACTTGCGCGCCGGGAAAGCGGCGCTCGATGCGGCTTTGGATGAAGGAAGCGAGCTTGGGATCGGCGCGATCGACGAAAACCGTGGCGGCGATCTGCTTCGGTCGAGCGCCTGATTTCGCGATTTCCGCGACCCAGCGATCGAGATGATAAATGGCTACGGCAGCCTGGCCCGCGGCGGACCGCAGCGAAAAGAAACGGTGCAGGCTGTAGCGCATCTGCGAAATGGATTCGTAGCGCTTGTCGGCGTGCCAGAGAAACGGCAGGCGCGCAGCAGCGTAATCGAGCGCGGCTTGTTCGCCACGCGCGTCGCCGCGAACGAGGACGGCGGAATGTTTGCCAAAAGCGTGATTGATGACGCGGAGTTCGCCTTCGCCGGGCGCGAGCGGAGGCAAAAGCAGCGGCGCGGGCGATCCGGCCGCTGTGGCCGAAGCCGCTGGGTTGGCTTCGGCCTCCGCGCAAGGTTGAAACGGCGCGGCGGTTCCCGCGCAGACTGTATACGCGCGGCCGCGGTCGTTTTTCGCGCTCGCCAAGTCGTCTTCGAGTTGCACGCCGAGCGGCGAACCGGACGTAACGACAGATTGCGCGGGAATTTGGCCGAGCGTGAGGCCCGTGGGAACAAAGGCGAGTGGGAGCAAAATGCCGGTCGTTTCGAGGCCGATGCGCGCGGCGAGATTCGCCATGGCAACGCCGGCCGCGCCCGCTGGAACGTAGAGGCGCGTCGCCACGCCCGAGGGAATCGGCATTTTCGGCGAACCGGAAAGCAAACCTTTGATCGTGTAGAGCTGGCCGAGATCGAGCGGTTTCGGCGCGGAATTGGGTGCGGCCCGAAGCGGAGGGGTGACGAAAGGCTGCGAATTTTCGACGAAGACGGGCGGCTCGTTGGCCACGAAAAAGACAAGTTGCTTGACTGCGGCGAAACGCACGGGCGCGTGGCCATCGGGCGCAATCGCTTTGCAGATTTCGGCGGGCGTGGCCGAGCCGGAAACGCGGAGGATGGCGCGGC
The DNA here is from genome assembly GCA_021812285.1 of Acidobacteriota bacterium. GTDB lineage: Bacteria > Acidobacteriota > Terriglobia > Acidiferrales > UBA7541 > JAKASX01. The sequence continues at coordinate 1,053 of JAKAOH010000087.1, forward strand.
GAATGCCCGGTTCCTTGTCCACATAAGTAACGCCGGCGAGCGTGACCGTGGCGTGAAGTGTCGCGGCGGCAAAGGCCCGATTCACGCGCTGCGCGATCTGCTGGAGGGTATCGCCGGGCGCGAGCCATTCGAATGGCGCGCGAGAAGCGTAGTCATCGGCAGCGGCGAGAAGACCGGGAGCGTCGGCGCCGATGACGGCGAGATTGCCGTGCACGAGAAAAACGCCGCCTTCGGCAGGTCCGAGCAGGGAAGTGAACGGACGAAGCGCGGCGGAATCGGCGGCTGGAAGCGCGGCGCTGCCAACGAATAGATTCGGGCTGGGAGCTGTGGCCTGCGCTGATGTTTCGACGATGGGCAGCGTGAGGCCGGTGGTCTGGTAACCGAGGCGCGCGGCGAGATTCGCCGCGGCGGCGTTTTCGGCCGCGGTCGAATTGGCGGGAACGACCACATGGCCACGGATGAAGTTGGGATGCGATTCGCCATTCGTATTGACGAGCATCCAACCGAGCTGAAACGCGTTTTCGAGCGCGGTGGGAGCGACGGCTTTCGGCGCGACGGCGAGCGATGGGCCGGTCGAGACGCAAAGAGCGATTCCGGCAAGAAAAAGAGCGGAACGAAACAGCGAACGCATCAGGCCCCCAAAAAAAGAATCAGAAACCTAAGGACTGGCACGCACAGCAAGGGTCGCACCCTTGAAAATGAAAAGTCCGACATCCGGCGGGACGTTACGCTCTGGGCCGCGAAGTGTCAAGGAGCATTCGGCAAAGGCCGCACCCTTGAAGACGAAATCTGCGGCGCCCGGCACGGGGCGAGCGGAAGGAGATTCGCGCGATTCCCTGGGTATGCGAGGAGTATACTGATTGTCGATAGGAAGGGATCTTTTGCCTTCATGAAACGCCAGGGGAACTAGCCTCGTCTCTCTAATCTCGTGCGCGTGCGATGCCGGAGAACCGATGCGGATTGCAATTGATACGGGCGGGACGTTTACAGACTGCGTGTACGTACGGGATGGCCGGCTGGAAATTCTGAAAGTTCTTTCGACGCCGCGAAATCCGGCGGAAGCGATTCTGGCCGCGCTGGGACGCATCGCGCCCGGGCCCCAGGTGGAAATCCGGCACGGAACCACGGTCGGAACGAACACGCTGCTCGAACGATCGGGCGCGCGCGTGGCGCTGGTGACGACCGAAGGTTTCGAGGACGTGCTGGCGATCGGACGGCAGGCGCGCGCGCGGCTTTACGACTGGCTGGCGGAGGGTGAACCGCCGCTGGTTCCCGCGGAACGGCGATTCGGAGCGGCCGAGCGCACGCTGTGGGATGGCGAAATTCTGCGGCCGCTCGACGAGGCCTCTCTCGATGATCTGACGAGAAGGGTTCGCGAGGCGCGGCCGGAAGCGATCGCTATTTCGTTGCTGTTTTCCTTTGCAAATCCCGAAAATGAGCGGCATATCCAACGCGCCCTCGGCGAGCTCGGCGTCCCGCTTTCGGTATCGCACGAAATTCTGCCGGAATTCCGCGAATACGAGCGGACTTCGACGGTGGTCGCGAACGCGTACCTGGCGCCGCGGATGGGCCATTATCTGGGCAGTTTGCGCGAGCAGGTGGAGCGGGAATATCACCAGTCGCGTCTGCACGTGATGCAATCGTCGGGCGGAATCGTTTCGGCGGAACTCGCCGCTCGCGAACCGGTACGAACGATTCTTTCCGGGCCGGCGGGCGGAGTGGTGGGCGCGCACCGCGTGGCGAAGCTCGCGGGATTCGATCGAATCATCACTTTCGACATGGGCGGAACTTCGACGGACGTCGCGCTGGTGGATTCGGCGAGCGGGCAGGGAATCGAAACGACGAACGAATCGCTGGTGGCCGGTCATCCGATCGGCGTGCCGATGCTGAATATCCATACGGTGGGATCGGGCGGAGGGTCGCTCGCGTGGTTCAACGAAGGCAAGGCGTTGCGCGTGGGGCCGCAATCGGCGGGATCGGATCCCGGGCCGATCTGCTACGGGCGTGGCGAACGGCCGACGGTGACCGACGCCGATCTGGCGTTGGGACGGCTGCTGCCGGAATTCTTCCTGGGCGGCGCGATGCAGCTCGAAGAAGAGCGCGCGCTGGAGTTTCTGCGGCGTACGAAAGGGCCGATGGAAAGCGTGACGGCGTTTGCGGCGGGCATCACGCGCGTCGCCGATTCCATCATGGAAAAGGCGATTCGCGTGATTTCCATCGAGCGTGGGCACGATCCGCGCGACTTCACGCTGGTGAGTTTCGGCGGCGCGGGGCCGCTGCACGCGTGCGCGCTGGCGCGGGCGCTGAAGATTCCCCGCGTGATGGTGCCGCGGTTTCCGGGCGCGCTGTCGGCGCTGGGGATTCTCCTTTCGGACGTGGTGAGCGATTCCTCGCGCACGGTGATGGCCGCGCCGGGGGATCCAAAGCTCGAAGCAGCGTTTCGTGCATTGGAAAAACGGCTGGGAAAACAGATGCGGGCGGAGGGATGGCGTGCGAGTGGGCTGCGCTCGGCGGATATGCGGTACGTCGGGCAGGGATACGAACTGAATCTGCCGTGGGGACCGAAGCTGGTGGAGCGATTCCACCAGGCGCACGCGAAACGCTACGGCTACGCCGATGAGAAGCGGCCGGTGGAAGTGGTGAACGTCAGGGTGCGCCTGGTGGCGCCGACGGGCGGCGTGCCGCTCGCGCGGAGGCCGCTGGGCAGGAAAGACGCCGGCAAGGCGGTGGTGCGGAAGCGCGCGGCGTGGTTCGACGGCCTCGTGCGCAGCGTTCCCGTCTACAACCGCGATCTGCTGCGGCCGGGAAACCGGTTCGCGGGCCCGGCGCTGGTGGTGGAATACAGCGCCACGACGGTGATGCCGCCGGAGACGCGCGCGCTGGTGGATGGATGGGGAAATCTGATCGTCGAGGTTGGATGATGAGAAGTAGGACACTGGCGGCGCGGCGCGCGAACCCGGTCGAGCTTTCCGTTTTCCAGAATCTGTTCCATTCGATCGCCGAGGAGATGGGCGCGGCGCTCAGGCGAAGCGCCTTTTCGCCGAACATCAAGGAGCGGCGCGATTATTCCTGCGCGGTGTTCGACGGCGAGGGCAACGTGATCGCGATGGGCGACCACATGCCGGTGCATTTGGGCTCGATGCCGATGTCGGTGCGGGCGGCCGTGGATTCGCTCGCGCTCGGGCCGGGCGACGTCGCCTTGCTGAACGACCCTTTCGCCGGAGGAACGCACCTGCCGGACGTGACGATGGTGGAGGGCGTTTTCCGCGGGCGCGAACGGCAGCCGATGTTTTACGTGGCTACGCGCGCGCATCACTCGGATATCGGCGGTACGTTTCCCGGCTCGATGGGATTGTGCAGGGAGATTTATCAGGAGGGATTGCGGATTCCCCCGGTGAAGCTCGCGCGGCGCGGCGAAATGGACGCGGACGTGCTCCGAATGGTACTGGCGAACGTGCGCACGCCGGTGGAGCGTGAAGGCGATTTGACGGCGCAATTGGGCGCCTGCCGGATCGGCAGCCGGCGCCTCGTGGAACTGGTGGAAAAATATGGCGCCGCGCGCGTCGAGCGGAACATGCGCGATCTGCTCGATTATTCCGAACGGTTTTTGCGCGCGGAACTCGCGAAGCTCCCGTCGGGAACGTTTTCGGCGGAGGATTTCCTGGACGATGACGGCGTGAGCGATGGGCCGATTCGCATCGCGGTGACGCTGCGCATTGACGCGAAACGCCGGCGCGCGGAAGTGGATTTCACCGGAACCGATCCCGAAGTGAAAGGCAGCGTGAACGCGGTCTACGCGATAACCTATTCGGCGGTTTTCTATACATTTCGCTGCCTGCTCGCCGACGATGCGCCGGCAACCGCGGGACTTCTGCGGCCGATCAAGCTGGTTGCGCCGGAACGAACGGTGGTGAACGCGGGACCTCCAGCGGCGGTTGCGGGCGGGAACGTGGAAACGTCGCAGCGAATCGTGGACGTGCTGCTACGCGCGCTGGCGCAAGCGGCGCCGGGGCGCGTGCCCGCGGCCAGTTCGGGCACGATGAACAACCTGTCGGTTGGCGGCGTGGATCCTCGCAGCGGACGGCCGTTTGCGTATTACGAAACGATTGCCGGCGGAATGGGCGCGCGTCCCACGGCCGACGGGCTTTCCGGCGTTCATACGCATATGACGAATTCGCTGAATACTCCGATCGAGGCGCTCGAGTACGCGTATCCCTTTCGCGTCCGCGCCTACGGCTATCGCGAGGGATCGGGTGGAAAAGGAAAATTCCGCGGCGGAGACGGGCTGGTGCGGGAAATCGAGTTGCTTACGGAATCGCAGGTGACGCTGCTAGCCGACCGAAGACGGCGAGGGCCTTATGGGCTTGCGGGAGGCGAGCCAGGCGCGGCAGGGAAGGGATTGTTGATTGAGGCAAAGGGTAGAACAGAGACGTTGCCGGGGAAATGCACGTTCCGCGTAGGGCCTGGCGACGCGGTCAGGATCGAAACACCCGGCGGCGGGGGATGGGGCGCGCCAGAACGGGATTAACGAGCCGGTCCGCCGGGCGCCGGCTGGCTTCGCTTGCGAACAGGCGGCGGGGGCTTTCGTAGGGTTCCTTAAAAAGAATCGGGGATAAATTCAGGAGGGTATGGGTGTTTTCGCTCACGGGCGATTGAAAGTGCGCCAGAAGGCGTACCCGTGGGATACAGAAGGGCGGGACGAAAGGACACGAGTTGCGGCCCGACTTGGGCCTTGGGATCAGAAAAGAATGCGGATCCTTTCGGAGCCGCTTGACCTGAGGATGAGGTGCCCGCGGAGGGCGAAAGCAGGTTGGCTGCTTTGGCTGGACATGGTCTCCTCCCAGTGCCCGGGGTCGGCCTGGTCTTCAAGAGACGAACGGAGGAGTCGCGGGGAACGCCCCGCCGCGGGCAGCCTCAGGTCGTGTTGTATGCTGTCTGTATACAGAAATACCCATATAAGTGTCAAGAAGAATTTTCATTCCGGGAAGCATTACTAAGAAATACCCAGTACCTTGACAACCAACCCGTGCTCCCGCAGACTGGCCTGTGGTTTGAGAAAGAATGCCCGTGATAAGACGGAATGGCCAGCCTGCGCAGACGAGTTCCGCCCGCGTCTATCGTCATTTGAAACACGACATCGTGACGTGTGACCTGCTGCCCGGCCGTTCTCTGTCCGAACAGGAATTGTGCCGGCGCTATCACACCAGCCGCACTCCCGTGCGCGAAGCCTGCCGGCGGCTGGAAAACGAAGGGCTCGTGCGGATCATTCCGTACCGCGGATATTTCGTCGCGCCGCTGACGATGGCGGAATATCACAATCTCAACGAAGTGCAGTTGATCGTCGAGCCGGCGGCGGCGGCGCTGGCGGCGCAGCGGGCGACGCCGGCGCAGATGAAAGTGATTCAAACGGCGGCGGCGAAGATCTATCGCGCGGGAAACCGCAAAAGTTATTACGCATTTCTCGAGGATAACTACCGGCTGCACGTGGGAATCGCGGAGAGCTCGGCGAACGAGTCGCTGGTGAACATCGTTTCCGAGGTGCACACGCGGCTGATGCGGTTTTTCTATCTGGTGATTTCGGTGGATTCGTACGGGCCGGAGCTGGTTGCCGAGCACCGGAGCATCGTGCAGGCGATCGGCAAGCGCGACGCCGACGAGGCGCGGCGGCGAAGCACCGAACACATCGTGCGCACCATGCAACGCAGCGCCAACCTGATGCTGGCCGCGGGCGGCATGGACGCGGGAACTTACGCGTCGCCGGGAAACTGGCTGAATCTGGCGCGGTCGCTCCCCTCGGATTGGACGCTGTGGGAGGAACGCGCGGCGCCGGAGCCTCCGGTGATGAAGGGCGGACGGCGCTAGGGCTGTTTTTCGGGAGCGCGGTGCGCGCCGAAAAACGGAGCACGGGCCCGGTACTTATTCATCAACCTTTCCAAACTTCCCTTAAGGACGAGGATCGCGCGTATACCGGTCCCGGGCGTGGCGGCTCGAGAATTACGGGCGCACAACGCGCCAGGAACCGATTGCCGAAGCGTCCACCGGAGTGTACTCTACGCGGTGCCGGTTTCGCGCCCCGCGGCCGGTGAGCGCGGTCGAAAATTCCCGGGAAACGGTGTCCGCATGCAATTCGGATTCGATTCTGACGTTGTTTACGAAATGGCCTACAGCGATCTGGGCCAGCAGATGCTGAACGCCATCGGCGCGGAAATCTACGGCGAATACATCGGCCAGCTGAGCTGGATGACCATTGAGGAATACCGCAAATTCATCGCGCGGCTTGGGCCGTCGGCGGATTCGCACGTGCTGGAAATCGGGTGCGGGAACGGCGCCGCGGCGGTCTACCTGGCGACGAGCACCGGCGCTCGGGTCACCGGAATGGATCGCAGCGAAGCGGGGCTGCGCTTCGCCAGGGAACTGGCGAAGGAAAAAGGACTCGACGGACGCGCGGAATTCCGCGCCGGCGACGCCTCTCGCGAGTTTCCCTTCGCCGACGACAGCTTCACCGCGATTTTCGCCAACGACACGTTCAGCCTGATTCCCGACCGCGCCGCTCTGCTCCGCCAGTGCCACCGCGTGCTGCGGCCAGGAGGGCGGCTGCTCTTCACCGATCCGATGGTCCTCTGCGGAATCGTGACGAGCGAAGAGATCGAAACGCGCACGTGGGCAGGCGCTTCCTGCGTGACGCCGCACGGAGAAAACGATCGGCTGCTCGAACGCATCGGATTCCAGCTGGTGTCGAGCGAGGATTTGACCGAGAGCGTGGTGACCGTGGCGCGGCGGCAAGCGAGCGTTTTCGAGCGATACCGACAGGAGATCGTCGCCGGAATGGGACAGGAAATTTTCGACGGGCTCGTGCGCTCGACGGGGATGGCGGAACGCCTGGCCGACCAGAAGCGGCTGATTCGCACCGCGTACCTCGCCGAAAAGGCCGCCTGATTCGGTCGCACCTTCCGCGGTCTTCGGCCGCGCCGGCGTCAGGATGGGGCCAACGCGGTGTAGAGGCGCAATGTGCCGAACGCCGTGGAAAAGCTTGCCGTTTCGCGCACCTGGCGCAGGCCGGCGTTGGACATCAATTCAGGCAGCCGTCCGCTGCCGTTTTCCTCGGTGTATTCCTTTCCTTCGAATTTCTGAACCAGCGAAAAACCGGCTCGCATGAGCCAATTGGCCGGACGCCCGAAATCGCCCACGTGCAATTCGCCGCCGGGGCGCAGGACGCGGCCGGCTTCGGCGAGCGCGGCGGCTTTGCCGCGTGGCGAGAGGTGGTGAAGCAGGAGCGTCGAAAGGACGCGGTCGAAAACGGCGTCGGGGTAGGGAAGTTGCTGGGCAAAGGCGTGGTGAAGGGCGATCTGGACGCCCGCTTCGGCGATCTTGGCGTGCGCCAGATCCAGCGCCTGCGCGTCGCCGTCGAGCGCGACGATCGTCGCGCCCGGCTGAGATCGCTTGGCCATCAGCGCCAGCGTGCCGGTGCCGCAGCCCAGATCGAGCACGCGGAATCCGGGCTGGATGGCGGCGTGGACGAGCAGGCGGCGCTTGAATCGGAGTTCGCGCACGGCGATGCGAACGAGCGGGTCGTAGAGGTCGAGCCGCGAAAAATGGCCCATCGCCGCGTGGTATTCGTCGGGGTGGTGCATGGCGCCTATTGTAAGACACGGCGCGGATCGCGTTGACAGTGCGGATGGCGGCTGAATAAGATGGCAGCGCATTGATTAGCCTTTTCGGGAGGAATCATGTCGCGGTTGACGACCCGGTTGTCTCTGTTGGCGGCATTGCCGGCCGTTGCGGCGCTGGCGGCGTTTGGCTGGGGCGCTCATGCGGCGCGGGCGCGAGGAGTCGTGGCGACGGTCGGTGCGCGGCTGGCTCTCGGCGCAAGCCCGGCGAGCGTGGCACGGGCGGTGGCGCGGGATCCACGGCTCAAGGGTGCGTACCGTTTCACCGACCATGGATGGATCTACGTTCACCTGCAGGGTTCGCCGGAGGACGTCGGGTTTCAGCACGGATTTTTGCTGGCGCCGGAAATCGCCGATACGTTCAAGGCGATCCAGCTGGAAATGGTCCACAATACCCACCACAACTGGGCATTCTTCCGCGGCGCGGCCGAAAACATGCTCTGGCCGCACATTCCCGCCGAATATCAGGCCGAGCTGAAAGGGATCGTCGCCGGCCTCAACGCGCGCGGCGTAAAGCTGGACTTGTGGGATATCGTCGCCTTCAACGCGTTTTCCGAGTTGCCGGACTATTACGTGCCCTGGTACGACGCGCGGCATCAGCAAAAGGATCCCGAGCCGCCGACCGCGACGTCCTACGAGCATTGCAGCGCGTTCGTGGCCACCGGCGACTGGACGAAAAACCACCAGATCGTGATGGCGCATAACAACTGGACCAGCTACCTCGAAGGCCAGCGCTGGAAAATCATTTTCGATATCCAGCCCGAGCACGGCTACCGGATTCTGATGGACGGGCTCCCGGGCGCGATCGCCAGCGACGACGATTTCGGCGTCAATTCCGCCGGCATCATGATCACCGAAACGACGATTTCCAATTTCCACGGCTGGAATCCGAACGGGATACCGGAATTCGTCCGCGCGCGAGAGGCGATGCAATATGCGAATTCGATCGCCTCTTACGTGAAAATCATGAACAAGGGCAATAACGGCGGCTACGCGAACGACTGGCTCCTCGGCGACGAAAAAACAGGCGAGATCGCCCGGTTCGAAGAGGGCCTGAAATACACGAAGCTCTGGACGTCGAAAAACGGCTATTTCGTCGGCTCGAATTTCCCGAGCGACCCCGACGTGACGAAATACGAAACGACGTTCAATCCGCACGACCTCTCCAATTCAGCCAACGCGCGTCACCTGCGCTGGAAGCAGTTGATGAAGCAATACAAGGGGAAAATCGACGTGCAATTGGCCGAAAAATTCGAGGGCGACCATTACGACACCTTCGAAAAGAAAATCGATCCCGACGAACGGACTCTTTGCGGACACCTGGACCTTTCGCCGCGCGGCGCGCACCCCTACGCGCCGTTTGGCGCGGTGCAAAGCAAGGTGACCGACAGCCGCATGGTCGCGCACATGGAGCTGATCGCGCATCTGGGGCACCCCTGCGGCGAGAATTTTTACGCCAAGCCGTTCCTCAAGGCGCATCCGGAATGGGATTGGGAAGCGCCGGTGCTCGGAAACATGCTGGCGTATCCGTGGACGGAATTCCGCGGCGGCGAGAAAGCCGCGGCGAAGTAAGGGCGACAGCACGGGCACTTTCTTCTTCGAATTGGGTAGGGGCACGTTGCAAGCCGCCCGAGAGCGGCGAGCCAAGCGTGCCCCTGCCAACGCTTTCTTTTTCGGGTGAACGAGGCGTACGGCGGAGGTGGTGATGCGAGTGACGACGAAGCTGATTCCGGTGGCGCTTTTGCCGGTCGTGGTGGCGATTGCCGCGTACGGTTGGGGAGCGAGGGCAGTGGCCGCGCGTGGAGCGGCGCCTGCACCCGCAGTAGCGGCAAAGGCCGCGCCGGCCCGCGCGGGCTCGGGAAACGCGGGCGCGGCGGCGGAGTATCCACAGTTGAAGGGCGCGTACCGCTTCGACGAAAACGGCTGGATCTACGTGCACCTGCATGGCTCGCCCGAAGACATCGGTTTTCAGCACGGCTATCTGCTGGCGCCGGAAATCGCCGATGCGCTGAAGGCGATCGAAATCGAGGACGTCCACAATACGCACCATAGCTGGGCGTTTTTCCGGAACGCGGCGGAAAAGATGCTGTGGCCGAAGGTGCCGGCGGAATACCAGGCGGAGCTGAAGGGAATCGTCGCAGGACTCGCCGCGCATGGCGAAAAGAACATTGATTTGTGGGATGTGGTGGTTCTCAACGCGTTTCAGGAACTGCCCGGCTATTACGTTCCTTGGTACGACGAGCACCACAAAACGGCCGACGCGGCGCACATGACGAGCCCCGGCAATTGCAGCGCGTTCATTGCCTCCGGCGCGTGGACGAAAGATCACCAGATCGTGATCGCGCACAACGCGTGGACGAACTACGTGGACGGCGAGCGCTGGCGGATCATGTTCGATATCCAGCCCGAGCACGGCTACCGCATCCTGATGGACGGTTTCCCCGGCGTCATCACGAGCGACGACGATTTCGGGATCAATTCCGACGGCATCATGATTACCGAAACGACGATGACCCAGTTCAACGGTTGGAACCCCAACGGAATTCCGGAATTCGCCCGCTCGCGCGAGGCAATGCAATACGCCGATTCGATCGCGTCTTATGTGAAAATTCTCAACAAGGGAAATAACGGCGGCTACGCCAACGACTGGCTGATCGGCGACCGGAAAACCGGCGAGATCGCCAGGTTCGAGGAGGGCCTGAAATACACCCGGCTCTGGACGACGAAAAGCGGCTACTACACCAGCTCGAATTTCTCGAGCGATCCGAAGGTGACCAAGTACGAAACCACGTTCAATCCGAACGATCCGGAAACCTCGCCGAACGCGCGGCACAAGCGCTGGCTGGAGCTGATGAAGGAATACAAAGGGAAAATCAATGCGCGGCTGGCGGAACAATTCGAGAGCGACACCTACGACGCGTACCGGAACAAACAGGGGCCGGACCAGCGCTCGCTTTGCGGGCGAAACGACTATTCGGCGCGCGGCGTGAAAATCTGGGGCTGGGGGCCCTATTATCCCGGCGGCACGATTCAGGCAAAGGTGACCGACAGCGCGCTGGCCGGGAAAATGCAAGTGTTCGCGCATATGGGGCCGCCGTGCGGCAAGAATTTCTACGCGAAACCTTTCCTCGCCGCTCATCCGCAATACGACTGGATGAAGCCGGTGCTGCGCAACATGCTGATCTATCCCTGGACCGAGTTCCAGTCGGGCGAAGCAGCGAAACACTGATTGCGGCGCGGGCGTCCTGGAAGTGGAGGTTGGAGACGATCGCAACGCGGCCTCGCGAGAGTCGCCCTCGATGGATGCGCCGGACGATCTGGCCTCGACATTCTTGACAGAAGAGACGAAGCAGCCGAGCCGCCCGGGCTTGGCGCTCCGTTCGCGGCCAGTGGTCTGATCCACCTGTTCGCTCTCGCTCTGAGCTTCGTTTATCCCGTCTTCTGGCTGGCCCGATTCTCCCTTGATTCGCTGGGCGGGCTCTTGCGGGCGCTCCTGCCCGGAAACTAACTGAAAGCGCTCGAAATTTCCGCCGCGGGGGAAAGCGGCGATGGTATCCGGGCGGCGGTCGATGAAGTGCGCGGGCTCGTATTCGGTGCGCTAGCTGCGGTCTCAGTCATTTGATTTCGCGTCTCGGTCTCGCCCGGCTCTCTTCAATATTTCCAGTTCCACGCGGAAGTTCTCCATCATCACTTCGTTGCTACCAGGATCCGGCTTGAATTGCACCTGGACCCTGACTGTTCCGGGCGGCAGGTCCCGCGAGAGTAATTCTGGGGCGATGTTATATCTCGCTAGGGCGCGGCAGAGTGCGATCGCTGCTTTGAGGGTGCTGCTGTGCTGGGTCAGCCGAGGGCCCCGGCCACCCACCGCGGCGCTCCGGCTCGGGTAGCTCACGAGGACCCCTTCGTCGTAGGCGTTCACGTTTTCCTCTGTCATTAGGGGGCCTGCCATCAACCACTTTGCCTGCCGTAGAGTTTCATCGATGAGACGCGCTAGCCTTTCGGCCTCGGGATCCCTAACGAACCAGACCTCATACTTGGTGCCTGCGTACGGCATGAGCGCGGGCCAGACGGCCTGAAATCGGAAGTATCTCGGGGCGACCTCCCGTGCGAGCTCCAGCCGTCGCTCGCGCTCAAGTTGTACCTTGCTCAGCAGGCGGAGGTTCTGATTTTGGAGCTTGCTCGCCTCAGCGTCGGCGGTCGCGGCTCTAGCGTCCGCTTGCTTCGCGTCCGCATTGGATCTCGCGACCTCCAACCTGGTTATGGCCGAGATTCTGTGCCCGGCCCACAGCTCGCCGGCGAGGCCCGCAATTAGGAGGGCCAGTGAGGCCCTTGTCAGAAGCCGCTGGGGGCGAGCGGACCTTGGGAAGTTCGCGAACTCGTGGATTGATTCGCCGAGGACGCCGACGAAAACCAGCGCCATGGCTATCGTGTCCAACAGATCGTATGAACTAAGGCTCACGTTCTGTCCGGTGTTTGGAGGGTGTACCCCGGATGCGCCCCTGTGTCAAGCCGCGAATCCGGACTCGGGAGCCGTGGAACAGGATCCCCGTGTCACCCTCACTGCCCGGCCCTGCTTTGCATTGCGCCCCGCGCAAAAAGTGGCCGGTTGGGCTCGCACGGAGGGCGCGAAGCAGCCACGGAGCGCGCGGAGAGACGGCGGAACGTGACTGGCAACGCCTGAAGGCGCCGAAAAAACGAACGCCCTGGCGTAGTGCCGGGGCGTTCGAGGGATGAATCACCGGGATGGCGCGAAAGGCGCCGGCCGGGTTAGTGGTTCTCGAAAGTAAAGTTTTCGGTCGAGGTTTTTCCTGCGGTCACGACGACGTGGTGTTCCTGCACGCCGAAGTCGGCCGTCCACGCCTCGATCGTGTAGTCGCCCGGAGGAAGCCCCTTCAGCGTGAACGCACCCTTTGAGCCGGTGACGGCGTAATAAGGGTTCGCGACGACGCCGATGTAGGCTTTCATCCACGGATGGACGTTGCAGCGGACCGGAATCATCGTTTCGGGCGTCGTGAAGCGGCGAACGACCGAAGGCGAGCCGGGCTGCTGGGAAACGTTCCATTCGCGATTCAGCTTGGCGATCACGTGAATGTTGTGCGTGGTGGGATCGAGGTTGATCACCTCGAATGGCTGCCCCACCATGACGCCCGTCACGTGCGGCGCGTATTCGCACCCTTTCTGGGTGAGAACGACCGGCGCGCGCGGCGGCGCGGAGATCAGCTTGGCGGAGCTTTTCTTCACGTAAACGAAAACGTTGGGCAGCGTTCCGTTGGCGTTCACCTGGCCGTCTTCCGGGTAGATCGGCCCGGAATGAAGCGACTCGCAAACGCTGTCCTTGCCCATGTTGATGACGTGAAGCGCCGGCTTTTTACCCTGAAAGTAGATCGTGCCGGCGATCGTGCCGGCGCCGGCCGACTGCGGCCGGGGAGCGGCGAAAGCCGCGCCCGCGGAAACCGCGAGAGCCAAGGCGAAAACGCCGAGGATCGCGAGAACTCGGCGCAACGCCGGGCCCTCGGAACGATGAATCGAATTCGGCATCACCGTGTAATACCTTCCTTTCTGCGCCGCTGCGGGAGCGCCCGCGAGGGGCGCGCCGCGCGCGACGAACAAGCTGCGTTGCGCGCCGGCGAACCGGCGCCGGTGAATCAGAAAATCAGTCCAACGACCAGGTAGAGAGAGTTGTTGTCACTGGCGTTGCGGCC
>JAKAOH010000087.1:14431-14850 GCA_021812285.1 Acidobacteriota bacterium
ACTGCGCGGCGAGGCGCACGTTCTGCACCGGCCAGTAGGTGAAATTGAGCAACACGCCCGCGTTCTTCGGACTGCCTGTCCGGTCGTTTTTGACCGGGACGGGGTTGCCGTTGGAATCGAGGCTGGCGTACAGCAGCGGATCGGCCGTTCCGGTGGTGACGAAATATCCGATGCCGGGATCGTAGCGGTAGCCGAAATGGTAGATCGCGTTCACGCGGAACGTGTTCAGATGGTGCGCCACCAGGCTCGCTTGCTGCTGGTCGTAGAACGCGTTCAGATTCGAGTTCTCGTGAATGTAGGTCGCGTGCAGCGTGAGGATGTCGTTGTTCAGGCTCGGCAGGACGCGCTCGAACTGTGTGTCGAAGGCCACGTCGGTGTACGTGTTCGTGGGCCCGACGACCGCGTTCGGCGTGCTTCGC
>JAKAOH010000088.1 GCA_021812285.1 Acidobacteriota bacterium
CGCTCGTGCAGACGGTGGAGCGGCTGGCCGGGGAAGGCGTCCGGCAGATGCTCGTGGTGCCGATCTCGTTTGTGACCGAACATATCGAGACGCTGTATGAAATCGGCCTCGAAGCGCGCGCCATCGCGATGGGACGCGGCGTGGAGAATTTCGCGGTGATGCACGCGCTCGATAGTTCTCCGCGCTTCATCGCCGCGCTCGCCGACCTCGTGCTGCAAGCCGTTCATCCCGAAGCTTCCATCCCCGCCGGCGTGAATACGAAAACGGGCGCGTAGCGCCGCTCCGGGCGGAAAGTTCCGCCGCCGCGAATTGCGGCCTCGACAGTAAACCGCGGCTTCGGTAGGCTTCCGCCATGGATATCGACTGGCTGCGCGACTTCTGCCTTTCGCTTCCGCACACCACCGAACAGATTCAGTGGGAAGACAACCTTGTCTTCAAAGTCGGCGGCAAAATGTACGCGGTTCTGGCGCTGGAGCCGGGGCCCGTGTGGCTCTCGCTGAAGTGCGGGACGGAGGAATTCGCCGAACTCACCGAGCGGCAGGGCGTCATTCCCGCGCCGTACCTGGCGCGGGCGCACTGGATCTCGCTGACGTTGCCGGTGGTTTTGCCACGCGCGGAAATCGAGCGGCTGGTGCACGAATCCTACGATTTAGTTTTCTCGAAGCTGCCGCGCAAGACGCAGCTCTCGCTGGCGAAGGCGCGGACGGGAAAACCTCGCAAAGGGAAGGCGGGACGATGGCGGCGACGGGCTGCCTCAATTGTCCCCGAGGGTAATGCTCCCGTTTCTCCTCTTCAAAATCAGAATTTCCACGATTCATCCCATTGACGGGGAAAAATTCCGCTGATGCGGGGCCGCATAATGAGGCGATGGATTTGCCGCGTTCCATGGCATCCACTCCACGGAAACCCCAATCTGGTTCGCTTGGAGGCACTTCAGAGGCAACCCGACGCGCCCTCCCTTACGATCCGTGACTTGCTGGAGGCGTCTTTGAGCCACGCGGCTGGGTTGCCCGAGCGACCGGCAGATGCCAGCCGTACCGCATGGCGCCAAGTCGGAGTCCGAAACAGAGAATCGCGCCCGCGGTCACGACCGGCACCGACGGAAGGTGCATGACGTGGCCTAGCGACACCACGGCTGCTCCGGCAAGGGCGGCAACCGCATAGAGATCGGCCCGCAACACGACAGGGACCTCAGTCACCAGGACATCGCGAACCATGCCGCCACCAATTCCAGTCACCATCCCAAGCAACGCAGCCATCCCCGGGCGAAGCCCGTAAGCCAAGGCTTTCTGCGTGCCGACGACGGCGAACAGCGCCAGACCCGCGGCGTCGAAAACCAATACCGAACTCCAGACGCGGTCGAGGAGCGGAGTCCAAAAAAATGTCACCAAGCCCGCGAGCACGGAGACCGCGAGATAGCGCCACTCGCGCAAAGCGGCTGGCGGGATCGCCCCGATCAGGACGTCACGCGTGATGCCACCGGCATTGCCTACTGCGAACGCCAGCACCAGCACCCCGAACACGTCGAGCCGGCGCTTCACGGCTGTCACGCCGCCGCTGAGCGCAAACACAAAGGTACCTCCAAGATCGAGCGCGACTAAAAACGTTCCGATCGAGATATGCTCATTCACGATCGTGCACCTTGATGAAATAGCCACGGCTGAGCGGCAACAACCAACGCTTCCATTCCTGTCTCGAGTGTGGGATGAATTGCCGGCGCAAATTGCGGGCTATGATTCGCAGGGATATCGCTGATCCTTCCCGTCTCTTCGGCTTTCGCGTATATCGCAGGATCGGCGCCGCCGACGAACCAGAATACGGATATGCCGTGTTCGCGGGTCGCATTTCTGGCGCGGGAGGAAGCGCAACGCAGCATGTTCTTAACCCGCATTTCCATTTTCAGCACTGGACCCGGCGGCCAGCATATGCCCGACCGGCAGTGAGAGCAATGGGCAACTGCTCCGTTTTCCAGTTCCCGGCTTGCCTCCGGTCCGCCCTGTTGGCTCCCAGTGCCGCGCTGCGGGCCAGGCCATCGGCAAATCGCACAAACCAAAAACCGGGAAAGGGAACATCTTAAAGGAGCTTTGCCGCCAATGCGTTATTTATTGACTTGGCCGAGGAACGGGAGTAATTTCCTTCCCAATCTCTGGGCGCCACGCGGCGTCTCAGGTCGCCTACCGTGGCTGTCCCTTGCTGCAAGGAGGCTTCCCGTGGTTTCACGAGTGATCAACTGCACCATCAAACCGTCCCACATGGAGGAGTTCCGGACCGCTCTCAATGGGGAGTATTTGCCGCGCATTCAGGCGCTGCCGGGTTTTCTAGAAAATATCGAATCGCTCGATCCGGCGACGGGGAAATACTGCTGTCTGACCGTATGGAAAAGCCCGGCCGATGTGGCGAATTACGATAACGGGTTGTTCCGCGAGATCGCCGCGAATCTGGGGCCGATGATGGAAAGCGCGCCGGTGGTCGAAACGCTGCCGGTGGAAAATTCGTCCGTGCACAGCGTGAAGGCCGGCGTGGCGGCGGCATAGAAAACGCAGTGCCCGCTTTGGCACGCTGGCGGAGCCTGAGCGGGAGGGGCCGGTTTTGCCACCGGATGCCGCAGAAAAGAACAACGCCACGAAAATACGCTCGAACCGACGGTTCCGATGGGGTGTGGCTGGCGAGGCGCAGGGAGCGAATTAGGGCTATGTGGAGTTGGTGCGGGCGTTTCGGGCAATCCTGAGCGCCCACCAAAACGCACAGCCGGCCACGCCGAGAAGAAAAAGAGGGGGGAGCACCTGTTGCCATTGCGGTGTCGCTCGGAGCCAGGCCACCGCGTCGTAGACCGTGCCGGCGAAACAAAAGAGCGAGAGCAGAACAAGGGATCGAACCACTTTGCGGGGTCTCGGAAGGTCCACTGGGAAGCGCGGCAAACGGATAGCGACCAGGAGGAGCGCTGAAAGCGCAGCAGTCCAAAGCAGCAGCCCAGCGTAAAAAACGAAGGCCGCCAAAGCGAGGAACAGCGCTGCGGCAGCGAGCGTCAACCGGACAGCGCGAGATGTGAATAGGGCCGACATTGGAACTTGACGAATCGTTGGCTCTAGAAAGTTGTCGGAGTTCGGCCCTGGGCGACGGCGCGGAGGTAGCCGAGCATCCGGGGGCTGGTCCAGTCCTGTTCGCCAATCAGTTTCCGCCGGATTTTTCCGTTGCGGCCGATGATGTAGGTTTCCGGGTACATCTTCGTGCCGTAAGAAAGCGGGATTTTGGAGTTGGCGTCGCGATAGGTGGGAAACGTGATCTGGTGATCGAGCAGGAATTTGTGGTACGCGGCGGAATCGGTATCCACGCTGACGCCGAGCACTGTGACGCCGAGCGGTTTCATTTCGGCGGCCATGCGCTCGAGCGAAGGCGTTTCGGCGACGCACGGCGGGCACCAGGTAGCCCAGAAATTCAGAACGACGATTTTCCCGCGCAGGCTCGATAGTTGCTGCGGCTGGCCATCCAATGTGAAGGCAAAATCGGGAGCCGCTTTGCCGGCGATGCTGGGCTGGCCGGCGTAGTAGGTGGGAATCGAGAACGCAACCAAAAGCGCCGCCGCTCCGGCGAGCGCAAGATAGGTGAGAATTCGCCTCTTCCACATAGCGTCCCTATAATAGTAAGACAAATTCACCGGTGAACGCGAGCCTGGTTTGCCCCTTGTTTCGGCGGGATGGCTCGGTCGTATTCAGGCGCCGGCCGGAGATTGGCGCTGCACTGAGGACCTTCCACAGGCGGGAAGCCTGTGCCAGTTAGGAATTGCGGATGAGGTGATGCCCGTGTCGGACAAGCTGAAGGAAAAGGACGAAGCGGTACACTGCGCGACGGCGCCTGCAGGCACGATCGCGGGTCTGGTTCGCCAGATGCTGGAGGCGATCGGCGAAGATCCCAATCGCGAAGGGCTGCGGAAAACGCCCGAGCGGTTCGAAAAGGCGCTCTGCTACCTGACGAGCGGCTATCGGCAGGACGCGGGAAAGCTGCTCGGCGGGGCTATGTTCCAGGTTTCCTACGACCAGATGGTGGTGGTGCGGGATATCGAGGTCTACAGCCTGTGCGAGCACCACCTGCTGCCGTTTTTCGGACGTTGCCACGTGGGCTACATTCCACGCAAACGCGTGGTGGGGCTGAGTAAAGTGGCCCGCTTGGTGAATTTGTACGCGCGGCGGCTGCAACTGCAAGAGCGGTTCACGCGGCAGATCGCCGAAGCGCTGATGGAACAGATCCATCCCGAAGGCGTGGGGGTGGTCGTGGAAGCGCGACACCTGTGCATGGTGATGCGAGGGGTGGAAAAGCAGGATTCGCGCGCAGTGACGAGTGCAATGCTTGGCGCATTCCGCGAGAACGTGCAAACGCGTGAGGAATTTCTGGCGCTGATTCGCGATGGAGGGCGGCCGGCGCGGTGAGTTTTCGGAAAAGCGAAATTCGAGAGGCGATTAGCTGGACTCGCGAAGAGGGGCGCTTTGGAATCGGGCTTTGGCGGGGGTCGGAGCCGGGTCCACACGGAGGAAGAGCGGAGGGCGCGGAGGTAGGGCGGTCAGTGGGCATGGTTTACGGCTGAAGTGGCGCCCAAATGCCGGGCGGGCAGGCGAAAACTTTGTGAAAAGAAATCCCTAGCCCGGAAGCGGGGCATTTGCTAGAATGGCCGATTGAAAAAGAGATGAACAGCGAAGGAGCGGACGCGCGACAGCACATGGCATCCAGCAACCGACTCGAAGGGATGAAGGCGACTATGATCGAGCAATACCGGCAGAGCGCCAGGGACACGGGCTCGCCGGAAGTTCAAATCGCCTTGCTCAGCGAGCGGATCAATTATCTCACCGAGCATCTGCGGTCCCATCGTAAGGATTACGCTTCGCGCCGGGGGTTGATCATGATGGTCAACAAGCGGCGCCGTCTGCTGGATTACTTGAATCGTCGTACTCCGGAACGGTACCGCGAAATTGTGGAGCGGCTCAGTCTGCGCAAGTAGTCTCCCGGACTTCCGGGAACCAGCCTGTTTTCTACCGGCCACGGCCGGTTTCCCCACCACAATCGCTTTGCCTGCCCATCCGCGATTTTGCCGCGGCTGATGGCGGCTATCCGCGCGCTCCTCTCTTTTTCCCCGTTCGTCCGGCGTGGACGGACAGGGACAGTCTGAACGCAAAAGGAAACGATCATGGCGAATGAAGTACGAGTGAATATCGGCGGGCGGGACCTGATTTTGGAGAACGGACGTGTGGCTCGCCAGGCGGATGGTTCCGTGCTGGCGCGATACGGCGATACGGTGGTGCTGGCGACCGCCTGCATGGACCGCAAAGTAACGGAAAGGGATTTTCTGCCGCTGACGGTGGATTACCGCGAATACACGTATTCGGCGGGAAAAATTCCCGGCGGCTTTTTCAAGCGGGAGGGCCGGCCCTCGGAACGCGAAGTGCTGGTGAGCCGGCTGACGGACCGGCCGATCCGGCCGCTGCTTCCGGAAGGTTGGAGGCAGGAGACGCAGATCATCACGATGGTGATGTCGGCCGACAGCGAAAACGATCCCGACGTCATCGGAGTGGTGGGCGCGTCGGCGGCGCTGGCGATTTCGCCGATTCCGTTCGCGGGACCGATCGGCGCGGTGCGCGTGGGCCTGCTGAACGGACAGCTGGTGGCGAACCCGACGGTGGCCGAGCAGAAGACGAGCCGGCTGAATATCGTGGTGGCGGGAACCGAGCGCGGCATCGTGATGGTGGAGGCGGGAGCGCTGGAAGTTTCCGAAGACACGATCATCGACGCGCTGGAATTCGGCCACGCGGAAATCCGCAAAATCGTCGCGGCGATCAACGAACTGGCGGCGAAGGTGGGCACGAAGAAAGTGGCCACCCCGGAGGTTCCGTTCGACGAGGAACTTTACAAGCGCGTGAAGAGCGAATTCGGATCGCGGCTGGAAGACGCGCTCGACACCTCGAAATATCCCAAGCGCGAAAGCTACGTGATGGTGGACGCGATCAAGGCGGAATGGATCACCGGCTTCCCGGAAACCGAACCCGACAAGCGTAAGCTGGCCGCGAGCGCGTTCGAAACACTGCTCGAGGAGATTTTCCGCGAAGACGTGCTGGTGCGCAGGCGGCGGCCGGACCGGCGCGCGTTCGATCAGGTGAGGCCGATTACGTGCGAAGTCGGCATCCTGCCGAGGGTGCACGGCTCGGCGCTTTTCACACGCGGCGAAACGCAGTCGCTCGCGACGGCGACGCTGGGCACCAAGGAAGACATGCAGCGGCTCGATCTGCTGTTCGAGGAGGAGGCGTTCAAGCGCTTCATGCTGCACTACAATTTCCCGCCGTTCAGCGTGGGCGAGGTGAAACCGCTGCGCGGACCGGGCCGGCGTGAAGTGGGACACGGCGCGCTGGCCGAGCGGGCGCTAGTGAACCTGCTGCCGATGGAAGCGGACTTCCCGTACGCGATCCGCGTGGTCAGCGACATTCTGGAATCGAACGGATCGAGCTCGATGGCGACCGTTTGCGGCGGCTCGCTTGCGCTGATGGACGCCGGCGTGCCGATTCGCTCGGCTTGCGCCGGAATCGCGATGGGACTGGTGACCGGAGACGACGGCAAGTATTCGATTCTGACCGATATCGCCGGCGCCGAGGACCATTACGGCGACATGGATTTCAAGGTCGCCGGCACGCGGGAGGGCATCACCGCACTCCAGATGGACATCAAGGTGACCAACGTCAGCATCGCGATGATGCGCGAAGCCCTGGAACAGGCGCGGCGGGCGCGGCTGCAGATTCTCGAGATCATGCAGAACTCGCTTTCCGAGCCGCGCAAGCATGTTTCGCCCTACGCCCCGCGCCTCATCACTCTCACGATTCCCACCGACAAGATTCGCGACCTGATCGGGCCGGGCGGCAAGAAAATCCGCTCGATCACCGAATCCACCGGCGCGAAGATCGACGTTCTCGACGACGGCACGGTCCACATCTACTCCGCCGATTCCGCTTCGGGCGACGCCGCGTTCCGCCTGGTGAGCGAAGTGACCGCCGTGCCGGAAATCGGCAAGACGTATCTGGGGAAAGTGGTGCGGCTGGCCGAATTCGGCGCGTTCGTCGAACTCTTCCCTGGCACCGACGGCCTTCTTCATATCAGCGAGGTGGCAGAGCACCGCATCAAGAACGTTCGCGACGAACTGAAGGAAGGCGATCAGCTCCTGGTGAAGGTGCTTTCGATCGAAGGCAATCGCATCCGGCTGTCGCGCAAGGCCGTCCTGCGCGAGCAGCGGGACAAACAACGCGGCGAGCAGCCGGAAGCGGCGCAGCCGTCCGCGTAACCACTCGCAACCGCATTTGAAACAACCGCAGGGGCGCCGCAGCGCGCCCCTGCGATTTTGTCTTTTTCCTTACCCGCCTGGAGATGTTTCCCTGGCGATTTCCTGATTGACCTCTTGCCTCCAGGCGCAGTCTATCCAGTTGTCTCCTTTCCCACCGCGCCACGGTCTCGCCCGTCTCCAGCTGTTTCAAGGGGGTGTGGTTTCAAGCAACTTCCGAAAAGGGGATTCACGGCGAAAGGCGATATCCCCGTGGAGGCAGGGCGAATCGCCGGAGGGTCAGATTTCGGATGAGATTCATTCCTGGGCAGCACGTCGTTCTTGACGAGACCGGAACCAGCAGGCTTTGCGACCGCCGTTTATCCTGCGAGGGAGGGGAATGCTACCGCAGCAATCTTATCCAATTAGACAATGCAGGTCGTGTCGCTCGTGTTCTTCGATAGCGAGGCAAGGTACTCTTTTTGCGCGCTTGAGGACCCTCGGGGCCACAGATTTCACAGTCCCTTCACCGAGCCCTGATTCAATCTCCAGCGGCGTGATACCTGGGATGCAGTGCAAATGAATGATCGTCCGGCGGGCGATTGCGGGAAGAATCGCCGGGAGCCGGAATAACACTAAACTAGAGGAGACCCCGTGAAGAAACTGTCCGTGTGTCTGGGAGTTGCAACGCTCCTGGCAACGTCATTTCTTGCTGGTTGTAGCGGTTCGAACAAACCTCCGATTACAGTCGCGCTGACTCCCAGCGCGACGCAAACCATCGATCAGGGCCAAAGCGTCAACATCACGGCCACGCTTACCAATGATACGAGCAATTCTGGAGTGACCTGGGGCCTGACAGGGGCGGGAACGCTGGCGAATCAGACGTCCACCAGCGTGACCTACAACGCCCCGTCGAGCGTTACTTCCCCCACTTCCGTTACCATCACGGCTACCTCGGTGGCGAGCAATACGGTTACCGCGCAGGTAGGCGTCACCGTAAATCCGGCTCCGCAGGTGACCACCGCCAGCGTGCCCGCCGGCACGGAAGGCACAGCGTACTCAACGACGCTGGCCGCTACAGGCGGCACTGGCGCGTACACGTGGGCCGTTTCGAGCGGGACGCTGCCGAGCTGGGCGTCGCTGAACGCTTCGTCCGGCGCGATCGCGGGAACTCCGAACGCGGCCAGCACGACGAACTTCTCGGTGACGGTGACCGATGCCGCCGGGGTGACTTCGGCCGCTCAGGCCCTGACGTTGAAGATCAACGCACCTCCGCCACTTACCATCTCGACGACGAGCTTGCCGGGCGGAACGGAAGGAACTTCGTATACGACCACCCTGAGCGCCACGGGCGGAATACAGCCGTACACGTGGAGCATAGCGAGCGGAGCGATGCCCGCGTGGGCGAACCTGAACGCGAGCACCGGTGTCATCAGCGGAATGCCCAACGCTTCGGGAACGTCCACGTTCACCGTGAAGGTGACCGATTCCGAGCCGACTCCCGCGAGTGTCACCTCCGGCTCGCTCACGATCACGATTGCCGCGGCGCCGGCGCTGGCGGTTTCGACCACCTCGCTGCCGACTGGAACCGAGAACACGTCGTACACGACAACGCTCGCGGCAACCGGCGGAGTGCAGCCGTATACGTGGGCCATTGCCAGCGGATCGCTGCCGAGTTGGGCGAGCCTCGATACCACCACCGGCGTGATCAGCGGAACGCCCAATGCGACGGGCGCCACTACATTCACCGTCAGCGTGACCGACTCGGAAGCGACGCCGGTGACCGCGACCTCGGGTTCGCTCACGCTCACCATCAACGCCCAGAGCGGCGCAAATGACGCCGAACTCAAAGGCCAATACGCGTTTCTGCTGCAAGGGTTCAACGATGCCTCCGGCAACCAATTCGCGGTGGTCGGCAGCTTGACCGCCGATGGCAGCGGAAACGTCCAGGGAATGATCGACGAGAACGGTCCCACGGTGCTGACGGCCACCAGCGTCTCGGGCACCTACAGCATCGGTTCCGACAACCGCGGCACGATTTCGCTCAACATTTCGGGCGGAAGCACGTTGACGCTGGCCGTCGCGGTCGGGACGCTCAACAGCAGCAACATCGCCACGCGGGCGACCACGATCGAGTTTGACGATACCAACGGAACGAGCGGCAATCGCGGCTCCGGCAACCTCTTCCTCCAGGACAGCACCAAATTCAACCTCGCCAGCATAACCGGGCCGTATGCCTTCCAGATTGTCGGCCAGGAAGACGCGGCGGGAACGCGACTAGTGAATACCGCCGCGTTCACCGCCGATGGCAACGGCAACATCACCAACGGCGAACTGGATTCAAACTCCACCGGGACGGTGTCGAACAGCACCTTCACGGCAACCCTTTCGGCTGACGCGAATACAACCAGCTTTGGCCGAGTGACCCTTACGGTGGGCGGTGGTCCGACGGGAACGGCCGCTGTTTACATCGTGGACGGAACCCGAATGCTCATGATGACCCAGGGAGCCGAATCCACCAACGGCCTCACCAGCGGCGAAATCCGGGCGCAATCCACAGCGTCGTTCTCCAACTCCTCGCTCAACGGAGTGTCAATTCTTTCCGAGTTTGGGCTGGGATCGACGTCGGGCGACGCTTCGGCCACGGTGGGGCTGATCACCTGGAACGGTTCGGGATCGGTCTCGATCAACCTGCAGCATAACGACAGCGGAACGACAACCGCCGAAACGGGAAGCTTCACCTATTCGGTAGCGTCGAACGGCCGCGTAACCATCACCGGAGGCTCGGGCCACCAGCCCATCCTGTACCTGGTGGGCAGTAACTCGGGCTTCCTCATGAGCACGGGCAGTTCGACCGACGCCGGCCTCCTCTTCAAGCAGTCCTCGGGGCCGTTCTCGACCGGCTCGGTTTCCGGCAACTACGTCATCGGAGTTACGGCGCCGACGGTCACTGGAGCCTCGGTCCTCTCCGGCGTGGGAACTTCCACCGGAAACGGGACCGTGACTTCCACGCTGGATGGAAGCTCGCCGTCTGGCTTGACGACGGGGGCCAACTTCACTGCCACCCTGACGATTGCGTCGAATGGGAGCGGGACGGACACGCTCGGCGATGTTGTCTTCCTCGTTTCCCCAACGAAGGCCGTTTACATGAACACAACGAACCCAATGCCCACGGTTACCGTCGCGCAGCAATAGCGCCGCAGGGCACAACGCGAAACGGCCTCCGTGGAATTTCTCCACGGAGGCCGTTTTTCTTCCCGGCATTCCATGCCCCGCGGGCGACGCGGTCGTTCCTGCGTTTGTGGTCTTCCACCATCTCCCCATTGGCGCGTTCAGGTGAAGGCGAAAAGCGCGGTGGCGTTGCCGGATTCGATCCGGGAAACGGCTTCAGCCGAAAGGCCGGAACCCGAAATGTAGCGCGCGGCGAGCTCGAACGCTTCGTCATTCCAGTACGGAAAATCCGAACCGAACAGAAGGCGATCCGCACCGAGCGTTTCGACGGCGCAACGCAGCGCCGGCGGGTGCGCGTTCACGGTGTCGTACCAGAAACGGCGCGCAAGCTCGCTCGGCAGCGGCGAATCGTTTGGCAAAAACCAGCGCGACTGCTGATCCAGCCGGCGCATGAGGAACGGCAAAAACCCGCCCAGATGCGACAGAATGACGCGCAGCCGCGGATAGCGCGTGGGAACGCCCAATTGCATCAACTGGAGGGCGATCAGGGCGTCTTCCACGGGCGCGCCCAGAGGCCAGGTAAGGCCGGAATTGGCAATGGCGCTCGATCCGCAGGCCAGGCCCGCGGGATGAATGAAGAGCGCGGCGCCGCGGCGATCGAGTTCCTCGAAAAGAGAATCGAACGAGCGGTCGGCGATGGAACGGTCCAGCGCCCACGTGGAAACGGTGATCCCGGCCATGGCCAGTTCGTCGAAGCAACGCGCAGCTTCGGCGAGCGACGGATCGAGATGCGGGAGCGGCAAGCAGCCGAAAGCGAGGAATTTTCGCGGATAACGGTGCGTGAGATCGGCGAAAGCATCGTTCGCCAGGCGTGAGGCGGCGACGGAACGCTCGCGTTCGTGGAAATACGGAGCTTGCGGCGCGATGGAAAGGATTTGGCGATCCACGCCGGCGCGTTCCATTAGCTGGAAACGGGAATCGAGCTCGGCCGAAGTGGCACCGGCGGCGAAACGACGCGCGAAATCGGTGCCGACGGCGGAATCGCCATACCGGTCGAGCAGATCGAGATATTCGGCGGGGAAACAGTGGGCGTGGACGTCAATACGCAACGGGTTGCGGCTCCCTTTGGCCTGCACACAGGGTAGGGGCATTCGGGCTGGGAAGGCAAAACGAAGGCAAGCGCCCAAGCCGCGTAGAGCTGGGTGTGCGACCGTCGGCGCAGCCAAAACCGCGGCCGTATCCCCGGGCGCAAGCAGGATAGGGGCTTAGACCAGAGCGGGCATCGTGCTGCCGGGGCCGATTGTGACGATTCTGGCAACCGCCAACGAGCCCATTTCTGTCATAATTCCCCTTGATGCTACACTTTCCCTCAGTCCAGAGGGAGCCTGGCTCAGGAGCGCATGGGCGAGTTTGTCTGCAAAGTAGCCGATCCTACCGGCCGCGTTTTTCAGCAGGTGGAGACCGCGCAGTCGGAAGTCGAAGCGCGGAATAAGCTGGCAGACCGTGGCCTGTTCATCTACTGGGTGAAGCGCCGGCAGGCGCTCAGCTTCGAGGGAATGTTCCAGAAGCGCGAGCGGGCGGTGCGCGGGAACGATTTCCTGATTTTCAATCAGCAGTTCAATACGCTGATCAAGGCCGGCTTGCCGATTCTGAAGGCGCTCGACCTGCTCGCCGAGCGCACGGCGGCGCCGCGCCTGCGGCCGATTCTGGCGGACGTGCGGCAAAAAGTGCGCGACGGCGCGCTGCTTTCAGAAGCAGTCGCGGCGCAGGGGATTTTTCCGCCGGTCTACACCAGTTCGGTGCTCGCGGGCGAAAAAAGCGGCAACCTGGCCGGCGTTCTGGAGCAATACATCGCCTACCAGAAGATGTCGAGCGGGCTGAAGAAAAAGCTGACCGGCGTGCTGATTTACCCGGTGATCCTGGTGGTGGTGGCGTCGGGGATTTTGTCGTATCTGACGGCGTTCGTGATTCCTCGATTCGCGGAGCTGTACAAGGACATGAACGTGGCGTTGCCGGGACCGACGACGTTTCTGCTGGCATTCGTCGGCGGAGTGAAAACCTATTTCCCGTTCATTGCGAGCGCGATCGTGGTGGGCGGCATCGCGCTTTTCGCATGGTCGCGCACCGAGGAAGGCGCGGTGCAGAAAGACCGGCTGAAGCTGAAATTGCCGGCGATCGGCAACGTTTGGGTGAAATTCCAGGTGTCGCAATTCGCGCGAACGCTTTCCACGCTGCTGGCGGCGGGAACGCCGCTGGTGGCGGCGCTCGAAACGGCGGGACAGTCGCTGCGCAGCCGGCTGGTGAGCAGTTCGGTGCAACGGGCGACGCAGCAGGTGAGGGAAGGGCAGCCGCTTTCGACGAGTTTGGAAAAAACGGGAATCGTGCCCGACCTGGCGATCGACATGATCCAGGTGGGCGAGGAATCGGGCGCCCTGGCGGCGATGCTCGGCAGCGTGGCGGATTTCTTCGATGAAGAAGTGAACGAGAAATTGACGACGATGATTTCCATCGTGGAACCCACGATTTTGGTGGTCATGGGCGGTGTGATAGCCTTTATTTTGATCGCGCTCTACCTGCCACTGTTCAGTTTCACCGTGGGAAATATGGGAGGCTGAACCGTTCATGGCCACAAACCGCGACATCGTGCGCGAAGGGCGTCCCGACGAACGGGAGGAGCGGGAACGCGCGCGCCAACTGGCCGAGCGCTACCGCTGCCCGTTTATCGACCTGAAAGAGCAGCGAATCGATCCCGAGCTGTTCCGCAGTATTCCCGCCGAACTGATGTTCCGCTACAGCTTCGTGCCGCTCGAATCGCGCAACGGCTCGCTGGTGGTCGCGGCGGCCGATCCCAGCCAGCTCGTGCAGAGCGACGAACTGTCGCTGCTGCTCGGATATAAACTCGTGCTGAAGGTGGCCACCGCTTCGCAGATCAGCGACCTGCTGAAGCGAACCGAGCAGTCCCAGCGCGTGCTCGAACAGGCCACTGAGGGTTTCACCACGCTACAGGTGGTGACCGATGAGGACGGCGACGAAAACATCTCAATCGACCGGCTCACCGAGGATACGGCCGTCAACCCGGTCGTCCGGCTGGTGGATACCGTGATTTTCACCGCGCTCGAGCGGCGCGCGAGCGATATCCACATCGAAAGCCGCGACAACGAAGTCGCGGTGAAGTACCGCATCGACGGCGTGCTGCAGGAGGCGATGACGCCGCTCGCGCCCGAATGGCATTCGACGATCATCAGCCGCATCAAGGTGATGAGCGAGCTGGACATCGCCGAACGCCGCGTCCCGCAGGACGGCCGCTTCCGCGTGCGCTACAAGGGCCGCTTCATCGATTTCCGTGTTTCCATCATGCCGTCGATTTACGGCGAAGACGCGGTGTTGCGCGTCCTGGACAAGGAAAGCCTGAGCGAAAAATTCCGCAACCTGAATCTGGACGTCGTCGGATTCAGCGACGCGGACCTGAAACGCCTGCGCCGCTACATCCGCGAGCCGTACGGCATGATGCTGGTGACGGGGCCGACCGGCTCCGGAAAAACGACCACGCTCTACGCCTGCGTCAACGAAATCAAGTCGGACGAAGACAAAATCGTCACGATCGAGGACCCCGTCGAATACCAGATTCGCGGCATCACCCAGATTCCCGTGAACGAGAAGAAGGGTCTGACGTTCGCCCGCGGCCTGCGCTCGATCCTGCGGCACGATCCCGACAAAATCATGGTCGGCGAAATCCGCGACCTCGAAACGGCGCAGATCGCGATTGCGGCCGCGCTCACCGGGCACCTCGTCTTCACCACCGTGCACGCCAACAACGTCTTCGACGTGATCGGCCGCTTCATCAACATGGGCGTCGAGCCGTACAATTTCGTCGCCGCGCTCAATTGCATCCTCGCCCAGCGGCTCCTGCGCGTGATTTGCGAGCATTGCAAGAGGGAAGTGCGGTACGCGAAGGAAGAACTCGAAGCGGGCGGCTTGGATCCGGGAGAGTGGGCCGATCAGCCGCTCTACGAGGGAGCCGGCTGCCTGGAATGCTCCGGCACGGGATACCGCGGCCGCACCGCCATCGCCGAAATTCTCGATTTGACCGACCGGATTCGCGACATGATCATCGGCCGGCGGCCCACCAGCGAAATCAAGCACGCCGCGCGCGAGGAAGGGATGACGTTCCTGCGGGATTCGGGTATTGAAAATGTGCGGGAAGGCATCACCACGCTGCGGGAAATCAACAAGGTCACGTTCATTGAAAGATC
>JAKAOH010000262.1 GCA_021812285.1 Acidobacteriota bacterium
TGGCTGAGCTGAACGAGGAGGGCCTGTTTCAGCGTGCCGTCGAAGACCGCTTGGCCGGTGGTATTGGAGAAATCCGCCAGCACGATCGTGTCTTTCGAAGTCAGCTTCGGGCCGCGGTTCAGATAGAACCACGCGCCGGCGCCAATCGCCGCCAGCGCCACCACCGCAACGGCGGCAAGCCAAAGCGTGGAGCGTTTCGCGGTCGGCGCCGCAGGTGCTGTGCCCGAAGCCGGGGTTGTGCCCATAACAGGCGTAGTGCCGAAAACCGGCGTGGTACCCAAGGCCGGCGTGGTGCCTGAAACCGGCGTGGTGCCTGCCTGCGGCGTTGCTCCCGCCGCGTAAACGCCCGCTCCGCTGGACGCATCGGGCGCTGCCATCATGCCGCGAGCACTGGTGCGCGAGGGATCGATGTCCCGCCGGAGGCGCTGCAAATCGGCGCGCATCTCCGAGGCGTGCTGATAACGAAGATCGCGATCCTTTTCGAGCGCCTTTTCGGCAATCTCTTCGAGCTTGAGAGGAACGTCCGGATTCAACCGAGCGGGCGGAATCGGCTGTTTCTCCAGAATCCCGTTGAAAATCACGGCGTTCGTTTCGCCGGGAAACGGCAGGGTGCGCGTCGCCATCTCGTAGAGCACCGTGCCGAAACTGAAAAGATCGCTGCGGGCGTCGAGCGGCTCGCCGCGGGCCTGCTCGGGCGACATGTAGGCGACCGTGCCCAGCGTGGTGCCCGCGCTGGTCAGATGGGCGACATCGAGCGTCGCTTCGGCGTCTCGCGTGAGGTCGGCTTCCGTGCGGCCGGCGTCTTGCTCGATCTGCTTCGCCAGGCCGAAATCGAGGATTTTGGCGTGGCCGCGCGTTGTCACGAAAATATTCGCGGGCTTGATATCGCGATGAATGATCCCCTTTTCGTGCGCGGCGTCGAGCGCGTCGGCGATCTCCACGGCCAACGACAGGAGCAACGGAAGCGACAGGGGCTTTTCGCCAATGCGATGCTTGAGCGTCTGGCCCTCGAGAAACTCCATCGCGATGAAATAGCGCCCCTCGTGCTGGGCGATATCGTAAATCGTGCAGATATTCGGATGATTCAGCGCGGAGGCGGCCCGGGCTTCGCGGCGAAAGCGCTCGAGCGCATGCGGAGAGTGTTCGAGTTCGGGAGGCAGAAATTTCAGCGCGACGCGGCGGCCCAGATTCAGGTCCTCGGCCGCGTAAACGACACCCATCCCACCGCCTCCTACCCGCTCGATGATGCGGTAGTGGGAGACAGTCTGCCCGATGAGTGAAGAGGGGTCAGCCACGCCGCAGGCATATTAGGGTGTGCCAGCGCTCAAGTCAACAGCCGGATGCGGGCCTCCCATGGGAGTTTCGCATGCCCCGGAAAACACGCGATTGCACGCCGCTGTGGCGCGAGGCGGCGCGAGTTAGCTAAAATCTTTCACGGGGCTGTAGGCGCGGGTTGCAACGCCGCCCGAAGGCCACGGGAATCCACTTGAGCGAACCTCGCAACGGAAATTCCGGGGAATCGGCGTCGCCGATTCGCGCGCGGCGCGAGACGGTCGGCGTGCGCGTGGGCAACGTGACGGTGGGCGGCGGCGCGCCGGTGGTGGTGCAGTCCATGACGAACACCGACACGGCCGACGCGGCAACAACCGCGCAACAGTGCATCGAACTGGCACAGGCCGGCTCGGAAATGGTGCGCGTTACGGTGAATGTTCCCGAAGCCGCCGCGGCCGTGCCCGAAATCAAGCAGCGCATGCTCGAGGCGGGATGCGACGCGCCGCTCGTCGGCGATTTCCACTACAACGGCCACGTGCTCCTGACGAAATATCCCGAATGCGCGCGCTCGCTCGATAAATACCGCATCAATCCCGGCAACGTGGGCAAAGGCGCGCGGCGCGACGAACAATTTTCCACCATTTGCAAAGTGGCGGCCGACAACGCGAAACCCGTCCGCATCGGCGTGAACGCCGGTTCGCTGAATCAGGAACTCGTGATCCGGAAAATGCAGGAGAATACGGATCGGGACCTCGGCCGGACATCGGAAGAGATCATCAACGAGTGCATGGTGCTTTCCGCGCTCGAATCGACTGAACTGGCGCTCGCTTCAGGGCTGCGCAAGGATCAGATCATCATCTCGTGCAAGATTTCGCGGCCGCGGGATCTGATCTCGATCTATCGCGACCTGGCGGCGAAAACCGACCAGCCATTGCATCTGGGATTGACCGAAGCCGGTATGGGCGCGAAGGGACTCGTCTGGTCGGCCTCTTCGATGGCCGTTCTGCTCGCCGAAGGCATCGGCGATACGATTCGCATTTCGCTGACGCCGCGGCCGGGCGGCGACCGGCGCGACGAAGTTTACGCCGCGTGCGAATTGCTCCAGGCGCTCGGGCTGCGGTCGTTCGCGCCGTCGGTGACGGCGTGCCCCGGCTGCGGACGCACGACGAGCAGCACGTTCCAGGAGCTTGCCGAGCGCATTCAGGATTACATCCGCGATCGCATGCCGGAATGGAAACAGCAATACGAAGGCGTGGAAGAATTGAAGCTGGCGGTGATGGGCTGCATCGTCAACGGGCCGGGCGAATCGAAAGCGGCGAATATTGGCATCAGCCTGCCCGGCACGGGCGAAGAACCCGCCTGCCCCGTCTACATCGACGGGCAAAAGGTGACTACGCTGCGCGGAAGCTACGAAGAGCTTTCCGCCGCGTTTCGCGCGCTGGTGGATGATTACGTCGCCACGAAATACGCGCTGCGTACGGCGGATTCGCCCGCCGCGGCGGAAGCGCCTTCCTCAGGACTACGCATCGTTTCCTGAAAGTTCCCTTCCCGGAAACTGAATTCGCCTTTCCGCTGGAAAACGCGCTCTCCCGGCGCCAAGCGATAATGTTGCGTTTTCAGAACCCTTTATGCTGTGATGGCCGTCATCAGCCTGACGCCGGAAAGCAAGTTTGCGGAGGACGGGCGAGATGGAACCGGCCCCGGAAAACGCACGGCCAATCGCCGCAAGCGGAATGGCTCGCTGGGAGCCGTGGCTTCTGGTGGCGCTGGCGATTCCGGTGGGAATCCTGATCGTTGCGTGTTTCACCTGGCCGCTTCACGTGGACGAAGCCATAGCCGAGATCGGA
>JAKAOH010000089.1 GCA_021812285.1 Acidobacteriota bacterium
CCGATCTATGTGGCCGGCGACGATCGTCATCATCGGCGCGCCGCGAAACGCTCTGCCATCGAAAGGCGAATTCCGCGACAGGCTCGCCGATTCGGCCGCATGGAACGTCCACGCGTGGTCGAGCGAAAAGAGCGTCAAATCGCCGGGCTCGCCCGGCGCGAGCCTACGCGTTTTGCCGAGAGCGCGCGCGGGCCCGGTGGTGAACAGCTCGACGATCCGGTCCAGCTTCATGCGGCCGGTGTGGTAAAGCTCGCCGAGCGCGAGGGCGAGCGCCGTCTCGAAGCCGGTCATTCCAAACGAAGCGCGGTCGAATTCCACTTCCTTGCGGGGCGCTTCGTGCGGAGCGTGATCGGTGGCGATCGCGTCCACCGTGCCGTCGGCCAGGCCCGCGAGCAGGGCTTCGCGATCCTCGCGCGAGCCGATCGGCGGATTCACTTTGAACCGCGTGTCGTAGCCGGCCTCCTCGTCGGTCAGCGTGAAATGGTGCGGCGTCACTTCGCACGTAACGCCGAGCCCGCGCCGCTTGGCTTCGCGAACGAACTCGAGCGAACCGGCCGCGGAGAGATGCGCCACGTGCAACCGAGCCCGGGTGAGTCCGGCGACCTGGATGTCCCGAGCCACGGCGATGGATTCGGTGGCTGCCGGCATCCCGCGCAGGCCCAGGCGGACCGAGCTGGGGCCTTCGCGCATGACCGCGCCGGCGAAAAGCGACGGTTCCTCGCAATGGTCAATCACCGGCAAGCCGAGCGGCTCGCAATATTCCATCGCCTGGCGCAGCAGTTTGGCGCTCGCCACGGGATGGCCGTCGTCGCTCACGGCGACGATTCCGGCTTCCTTCATTCCGGCGATCTCGGCCAGCTGTTCGCCGCGGCTGCCGGCGGAAACCGCGCCGATCGGCCAGACGCGCACCGCGCCGGCGGCCGCGGCGCGATCCAGAATGAAGCGCGTGACCGCGGCCGAATCGTTCACCGGGCGCGTGTTCGGCATCGGGCAAACCGCGGTGAATCCTCCGCGCGCCGCCGCCCGCGTTCCCGAAGCGATCGTTTCCGAGGTTTCATCGCCGGGCTCGCGCAGATGGCAGTGCAGATCGATGAAGCCGGGCGCGACCACCCAGGCCGCGGCGTCCACCACCTCGGCCGAAGCGGCCGTCAGGTTCGGGCCAACGGCGGCGATGCGGTCGCCATCCAGAAGCACGTCCATCCGCGCGTCGGTCCCGCTCGCGGGGTCGAGCACGCGGCCGTTTTTAATCAGGAGCATGGGGAAGATCCTCAAGGCCGCCGGGGCCGCCGATCAGCAGATAGAGCAGGGCCATGCGGACAGCGACGCCGTTCGTCACCTGCTCGAGCACGCAGGATTGCGGACCGTCGGCGACGGCCGGGTCGATTTCCAGGCCGCGATTCATCGGGCCCGGATGGAGAACCATGGCGCCGGGCCGCGCGAGCGCCAATCGCGCCGGCGTAAGCTGGTAAAGACGGATGTAATCCTCGCGCGGCAGCGCCGGTTCGTCGAGCCGTTCCTGTTGGACGCGCAGCGCCATCACCACTTCGGCCCCGCGCAGCGCCTCTTCGATGGAAAAGCAGCGCCGCACGCCCGGGGCCAGCGATTCCAGCTCGCGCGGCATCCACATCGCCGGGCCGCAGAGCGTGATTCGCGCGCCGAATTTCGAAAGCAGGTGGATATTGGAGCGGGCGACGCGGCTGTGAACGATGTCGCCCAGAATCGCGATTTCCAGGTTTTCCAGGCTGCCTCGACGGTCGCGGATCGTCAGCGCGTCGAGCAGCGCCTGCGTCGGATGCTCGTGCAAGCCGTCGCCCGCGTTCACCACCGGAATCGCCACGCGCTGGGAAACGAATTCGGCCGCGCCCGACGCCGCGTGGCGCATCACGATGCAATCCGGCTTCATCGCCTCGAGCGTCCAGGCGGTGTCGGCCAGCGATTCGCCCTTCTTCAGGCTCGACGATTCCGCCTGGAAGGCCATCGTATCCGCGCCCAGGCGAGACGCGGCGGCGCCGAAGCTGATCCGCGTGCGGGTCGAAGGCTCGAAAAACGCCAGCACCACGCTCTTGCCGCGCAGCGTGGCCAGTTTTTTCAAGGGATGGCGCTGAATCTGTTGAAAAGGCTTGGCCTGATCGAGCAGAATGGAAATCTGTTCCGCCGGCAGCGGCTCGATGGCGAGCAGATGGCGGAGACGCTCGAAAGTCACGGACACCTCAGGGGACGCGGTCCACCAGCATGACGCGTTCTTCTTCGTCAACTTCGCGCAAGCGGACCTCGATAATTTCGGTGTCGCCCGTCTGCACCACGCGCCCGATGAAACTGGCTTCGATGGGCAACTCGCGATGGCCGCGGTCGATCAGGACGCACAGGCGCACGCGCCGCGGGCGGCCCAGGTCGAACAGGCCGTTCATCGCCGCGCGGGTGGTACGGCCGGTGTAGAGCACGTCGTCCACCAGGACGACATCGCGGTCGTCCACGGTGGGAATGTCGCTCGCCTGCACCACCGGCTGCGGCGCCACGGTGGAAAGATCGTCGCGGTAGAGCGTGATGTCGAGCGATCCGGAATGCACCGGTTTGCCGAGAATCGTCTGGATGTTCCGCGCCAGGCGTTCGGCCAGCGGCACTCCCCGGCGGCGGATGCCCACCAGGGTCAGATCGTCCAGCTGCGGCGTACGTTCGACGATCTCATGCGCCAGGCGCTGGAGCGTGCGGTCGATCTCGGTGGCCGACATCAACTGGGCTTTTTCGACGACTCGCATGGCGGCCCATCCTAGCATACGGGGAACGGACGCGCATCCTGCCGGCGGGGATTTCGCGGCGCGATTGGCCCACGGCGCGGCTGCCGCGGCTTTGGATTAGAGAAAACCGAATGGATTGACCCCGAATCCGCCCGGCCTTAGACTGAATCTATGTAGTACGAGGCTACATTTATGAGAACTTTTCGCACCGCATTCCTACTGACCGCATTGACGCTGTTGCTGTTGGCTTTGGGAGGCGCTTACGGCGGCCGCATGGGCATGACGATCGCCCTGGGCGCCGCGATCCTGATGAACGGAATCGCCTATTTCTACTCCGACAAGATCGCTCTCAAAACGAGCGGCGCTCAGCCGGTGACCCGCGAAGAAGCCCCCAGGCTCTACGAAGTGATGGAGCGCCTTTGCGGCAAGGCGAATCTGCCGATGCCCAAGCTCTACATGATTCCCACCGCCGCTCCGAACGCCTTTGCCACCGGCCGCAATCCCCATCACGCTTCCGTGGCCGTCACCCAGGGACTGCTCCAGATCATGAACGACGACGAAATGGAAGGCGTGATCGCCCACGAGCTTTCCCACGTCAAGAATTACGACATCCTCACCTCGTCCATCGCCGCGACGGTCGCCGGCGCCGTCACCTGGCTCGCCAGCATGGGACGCTGGGCGATGCTCTTTGGGTTTGGCGGCCGCGACGATGAGGGCATGGGGAACGTTTTCGTGGCTTTGCTCATGCTGATCGTGGCTCCGATCGCGGCGATGCTGCTCCAGCTCGGGATCTCGCGGCAGCGCGAATACCAGGCCGACGCTTCCGGGGCGCGCATGGTCGGCCATCCCTACGGCCTCATCAGCGCGTTGAAGAAACTCGAAGCCTACAATCAGCGCATCCCGATGAACGTGAGCCAGACCACGTCCTCGCTGTTCATCGTCGCGCCGCTGAACGCGCGGCGCACGATGGCCAACCTGTTCAGCACGCATCCGCCGCTGGAAAAGCGGATCGCGATGCTGCAGAACATGACGATTCTGCGCTAAGCGGGACTTCCGGGGCCGTCCAGGCAGGGTTGTGGAACCTGCTATGTCTCTTTACGACACAAAGTACTTGACGAAAATATAGGCTGAAGTACTCTCGTTTTATGAACGCCCCGCGCCGCTCCGCCGAGCCGCCCGATCCCATCCCGATTGACGCCCGCGCCCGCGAACAGCTGCGCTACATCCGCGACACCCTCGAACGCGCCGGCTCGTTCACCGCCGTCCCCGGCTGGGGCGGCGTGGTTGTCGGCCTGACGGCGCTGGGAGCGGCCGCGGTCGCCTGGATTCAGACCTCGCGCGCCGACTGGATTACGGTCTGGCTGGCGGAAGCGGCGCTCGCCGCCGTCGTCGGAATCTGGGCGGTGGCCTGGAAAGCCAAATCGGCCGGCGTGCCGCTCTTGAGCGGCCCGGGCCGTCGCTTCGCGCTGAGCTTCGCTCCTCCGCTGGCCGTCGGGGCACTTTTGACCCTGGTGCTGTGGCGGGCGGGTATGGTGACGATTTTGCCGGGGGTATGGCTGACGCTCTACGGCACGGCGGTGGTCACCGGCGGCGCGTTTTCGATCGAGATCGTGCCGTTGATGGGTTTGTGCTTCCTCGTTCTGGGAGGGGTCGCGCTGTTTTCGCCGGCCGCCTGGGGCGATGCCTTCATGGCCGCGGGATTTGGCGGTCTGCACGTGATTTTCGGGACCCTGATTGCGAGGCGATACGGTGGGTAAAAAGGCCCTGGCCGAAAAGGAAGCGCCGGGAGCGTTGGCGCGGCTGCGTCCCTTGCGCCCATTCGCGCGCGAGCGCGGCGAAGTGGCGCTCGAATTCGACCGGCTGATTCACGAACGCACGCGGCTCGGGGTGGTGAGCGCGCTCGCGGTGAATCGTTCCCTCAGTTTCAAGGAATTGAAGCAGCTTTTGGGCACGACCGACGGAAACCTCAGCGTCCACGCGCGCAAACTCGAGGAAGCCGGCTACGTCGCCTGCACGAAATCCTTCTCCGGCCGGTTGCCGAAAACCGAGTACCGGCTCACGGTGGCCGGACGAAGAGCTCTCGAGCGGTATCTGGATCATATGGAAGCTCTCATTCGCCTTACGCGGGAAACCTGAGAGGAACGTGGCAATGGACCCCAACCGGGTTGCGAAACCGTATTACGGGAATGGAAATGGCGAACCGCGGCTGCTCCACGTGGCCGTGATCCCCGACGGCAACGGGCGCTGGGCCGCTATGCGCGGCCTGGCGCGCACGGCCGGGCACGAAGCCGGCGTCGCGGCGGTGCGGCGGCTGGTGAGCGCGGCGCCGGAGACGGGCATCGGCATGCTGAGCCTCTACGTATTTTCCGCCGACAACTGGGAACGGCCGCAGACCGAAGTGGCCAGCCTGCTCGGCCTGCTCGAATCGTTCTTCCGCGAGGAAGCCGATCGTTTCCGCGGCGCCGGAATCCGGCTCCGCGTTATCGGGCGGCGCGACCGCCTGCCCGAAGGGCTGCGCGCCGCCATCGCCGCGATCGAAAAACAGACCGCGGCCGGACGAAACCTTTTCCTGCGCCTGGCGATCGATTATTCGGCGCAGGACGCGATTTTGCGCGCCGCCTGCCGCATGATTTCGAGCCTGGAAATTTCGCGCCGCGAATTCGCGCGCGTCCTCGGGCTGGCCAATCACGGCGACGGCCCCGCGCCCGACGTGGACCTGCTGATCCGCACCGGCGGCGAGCAGCGCCTCAGCGATTTTTTGCTGTGGGAATCGGCCTACGCCGAACTGGTTTTCTCGCCGAAATTGTGGCCGGATTTCGAGCGCGGCGACCTGGAAGCGGCGCTCGAGGAATTCCGCCGGCGGGACCGGCGCTTCGGCCGCATTCCCGAAGCCGTCGCGGGCTGAAGGAGCCGTTCGCGCGCCTTGCCGCGACGCGTATTTTTTTTCACTCGCTCCGCTTAACTTCCTTATCTTCCCTCGCGCCACATCGCGAAGGCTTTGCCGACCACGCGCAGCACATCCTCGCTCAGGGCGTAGTTTTGCAGTTCGTTTTCCGCGACGAAGGCCACCTCGAGCGCGTCGCCTCCGGCCGCGGGTTGCGCCGCGCGAGCGTGGCAGCGGTAATCGAGAATCAGGAAATGGAACCGGACGCGCCCGTCGGCGTCGCGTTCAATTCGTTCGAGCGCCTCGATCAGATCGCCCACCTCGACGTCGAGACCGGTTTCCTCCTTCAATTCGCGCCGAACCGCCTCCGGAATCGTTTCCCCGAGCTCCAGCTTTCCGCCGGGGATGGACCAGGCTCCCTGGTAGGGTTCGTGGCCGCGCCGAATCAGCAGCGCGCGACCCTCGCGGATCACCACGCCGCCCACGCCGCCCACCGGCCGTTCAGGGTATTCCCCGGATGCCTTCAACGTTTTATCCTCGGAAAGATGCATTTCACCGCGGAGATATATAATACCCCGCAAGCTCCGGCGCCGACCGACGGAACCGGGCGAAGCGAGGCAAGAAGGAGGAACGACACCGTGGCCCGCTGTCCCGACTGCGATGCGGAAATCGATCTGGACGAAGACGAAGTGGAAGAAGGCGAAATCATGACCTGTCCGGAGTGCGATGTCGAACTCGAGGTCGTGCAGGTCCATCCGGTTCAGCTTAACGTCGTCTCCGAGGATGGCGATGAACTCGAGAACGATGAGGAAGAATCGCTCGAGGACGAAGACGACGAGGACGAGGAAGAGGAAGGCGAAGAAGAGGAAGACGAAGACGAAGACGAGGAAGACGAGCGGTAACCGAATGGCGGAAACCGAGTCGGCAGCCTTTTCGGTCCGGTCCGCCATCCCAGTAGGCGGCGCTTCCTGCGCCAGCGGTGGTGACTCATGGTTCGTTCGGCCCTAGTACGCAGGACGCGGCAACCTTTCCGGCTTCTCGGTTTTCTGGCGGCTGGTTTTGCCCTGTTCGCGGTTCTCGGAACTGCGGCCTCCGCCAGGCAAAGAGAAGAGGAACTGCGCACGGTGCACGGCACCGTCGTCAACTCCAGAAACACTCCCATTGCCAGCGCGGTGGTTTACCTGAAAAACCTGCGGACGATGGCCATCCGCACCTACATTTCCAGCCAGCGCGGCCACTATCGCTTCAGCGGGCTCGATCCCAACGCCGATTACCAGATCCACGCCGAACACGAGAACTTCACGTCCATCACGCGGACGATTTCGAGCTACGACAACCGGCGCGATATTCTGCTCGACCTGAAAGTGGACCGGAAAAAGCCACGGACGTAGCGGGCGCCGAATCGCTCACCGCGCCGCGGCCGCCCCACACACCACGCGCAAGGCTCCCGGCAACAGCTCGATCTCGACCGGCGTGCGGCCGATGGGTTCCCCATCGCCATGGAAAGCGACGCCGGGCGTTGTCTCGATTCTCAATCGCCGTGCGGGAAACCGCAGCGGGTGCAATCCCTCGATTTCGCCCGTGCGGCATAACGCGGGCAGCGCTCGCGCCACCCTCGGCCAGCTCAGCTTCTCCACCAGCACCACGCTCAGCCAGCCGTCGTCCATCCGTTCGCCCGGCGCGATCCGAATGCCTCCACCGTACGCCGCGGCGTTCGCCGCCACCACCATGTTCGCCTGTCCGCGAAAAATCTGCCCTCCGAAATCGAGCGTCACTTGGAACGCTTTGCGCTTCGAGAACGCCGCGAGCGCGCTTGCGAGGTAACGCGTCCGTCCTGGCAGGAACCGAAAATGCCCGCCGGCCAGGCGCGCCGCCTCGGCGTCGAGACCCGCGCCACCCACGCCCGCATAAATCGTCGCCGGGGCGCCGGCGCACGTCGCGCGGACCAAATCCACGGGCCGCGTATGCCAATCGAACAGCAGCCGCGCCGCCGCCAGCGGGTCGCGCGGCAATCCGAGCACCGCGGCAACGTCGTTGGCGTCGCCCGCCGGAATGACCCCCAGCTCGATTCCGCTGCCGTGAATGCCATTGATCGCGTCCAGCAGCGTTCCGTCACCGCCGGCGACAACGAGCCGTCTGCGGCCGCATCGAACCGCTTCCGC
The DNA here is from genome assembly GCA_021812285.1 of Acidobacteriota bacterium. Lineage (GTDB taxonomy): Bacteria > Acidobacteriota > Terriglobia > Acidiferrales > UBA7541 > JAKASX01. The sequence continues at coordinate 7,782 of JAKAOH010000089.1, forward strand.
CGCCAGCGAACGCGATTCCTCGCGCGAGGATGGCCAGAAAAATTTGACCGGGAACCCGCCGCCAGCAAACAGCCGCTCGAGCGCCGGCGCCAGCCTGCCCGCGCGCGCGCGGCCGGCGCGCCTATTTCCAAGCACCCAGACTGCTTCGTCAGAAGGCGTTGTGTTCATCGCGCGCCCGCGAGAATACCCGGATTTCGAGCGCAACGCGAGAACCTCACGCCGGCGCCGATCGGTTCGCTGAGCGTCCCGAAGCACAGGTGGCGAAACACCGCAGGCTACAAAGTGTCACCAAGATGACCGGGAGATCCTGTTACCCATGTCTCCGGGCTGGACAGAAGGGAAATGGTGCCGGCGGTGGGACTCGAACCCACGACCTAGGGATTATGAGACCCTCGCTCTACCCCTGAGCTACACCGGCAAGAAACTTACCGATGGTAAGAGGCGCGTCCAAAAGGTGTCAAGCAACTTGCCCGAACCGCGCGCAGGGGAAAACCGGAAAATCATCCGACTCGGAAGGCAAAAGAGCGGAAAATCGGGTTTTCGCAAGGCATGCGCCGGAGCGCTGCCAACAGGCAGGCGCGAGGCTCTCGCTGGAAATACTGGAACGTAAGCGATGTGGTTCTAGAATCCAGTCTCGGAAGGGTAAACGAGAACTTCCGGGGTATTGTCTTTTAGGTACCGCAGACTCTTGACATGGTGACTCGAAAGGCATAGGCTGACCGCGTAGCAAAGTGAAAGAAGGCTGGCCAGCGGCCAGGGACGGAGGAATCTGCGTTAACCGTTTAGACACACGCTAGTCGTCTCATTGGTACATCCGGCTTTTGCGGGATATATTGCCAACGGTGAGTTATCTTCACCGGAGGCGATCTGTCATGCAAAAGTTTCTTGTAGTCGCTGTTTTCACAATGTTGGCCTTGGTTACGGCGATGGGCGTGAGGAATCTGACGGTTGGCGCTTCTGCCGCCAATACGCAGCCGGTTCTTGCTGCGTGGGGAGGTGGGCCGACCCCGACGGGCAACCTTGCGATGGTTGTTGCGTGGGGGGGTGGGCCGACTCCGACCTACAAGGGTACCAACGGCTTGAACTAGGAACGCCGCAGGTACCTGGAGTCCCGCGCCGAGCATTTTGAAGGTTGGGCCAGCCAGAAAGAATTTGCATTTCGATGCATCTTTTTGGCTCTGTTATATGGGTCGTTTCCTTCCTGCTAGAGGTGTACGTAGTCCTCAAATGTACTCTCACCCGTTCTTCCGCAAAGTACCTGAGCATTGGCTTTTTTGCGGGAGCCGTGGCGCTTCGGGACCCACTGCAATTCTTTGTGCTCAGCCGTTATGGTGTGGGCTCCCATCAGTACCTGGTGTTCTATTTCTATACTGATGCGCTCCTGACGGTTCTGATGTATTTGACGATCATGCATTTGTTCCAGCAGGTGTTTGAGCGGACGCACATCGGAGCGTACGTCAGGCGCGCGGCTGTTATCTTGCTGGGGTTGACGGCCCTGTTTTCCTATTTTGTCGTGCGAGGCAGCGCCGGCTATTGGAGTTCGCGCTTTGTCTGGGAATTCTCGCAGGATCTCTATTTTGTCGGCTTGGTTTTGACTTACCTTTTGTGGGCGGCGGTCTTCCGGCTCCGCGAAACCCGGGCACGCTTGGTTCAGCTAGTCCTCGCAGTTGGTATCTATTTCAGCGGAATGGCGGCGCTATACGCCGTCCCGAATATGTTTCCAGCCGCAAAGCTGGTTTGCGGCGATCTGTACCCGGTGCTCAGTATGCTTCTACTGGCATCCTGGGCCTACACATTCACCTGGGTTCCTGAGGGCGCGCGGCTTGCGCCCGCTCACTTGGTTAGAGAGGCGACCGCAGAGCGATGATCGCAGCATTGATACTCGTTGTTTCGCTGGCCGCGTTCGTGCAGTTCTTTGTTTTCTACACGCGGTCCCTCATCGCGGCGTCCGGAAAACTGCAGCTTTCCGAAAATGTCCGCGAGATCACCGGGCTTTCCGGCCAGGGAGTCGAAGCCCTGGAGTTCGACCGGCTGTTGCAGCTCGTCGAGCTCTGCCCTGGCTCGGGCGACGACCAAATGGGTATCCGCGCCGTGCGCGCCTATTTCGCCACGCTGGGCGTATTGCTGTCGCTTCTGACGAAGATGCCTGGCGGCGCGATGACGAGCACAACCGATTGGCTCAATCGGGAGCGCGGTTCCTGCGCCTATTTTGTAGCCACCGCGCTCGATCAGCGCATGGCCTACAGCCGCGCGCTTCTTTCCTCCGGTTCGTAGGGATTCGCGTCCCGCCTTCCGAACCCGCTTCCGCGGGTTTCCCTCCGTTTTTGTTTCCGCAACGTGCTGCTGCGGGCGTTCTTTCCTGCGGTGAAATGCCAAGTCCTTGATACCATGGTGGAGAGGCCTTTCCCGCCGAAGACGATGCTTTCCGCTCTGGCAATGCGCGTTCTGGAGGCCATCGAGCGCCGCCGAATGGTCGTGCCGGGCGACCGCGTGGCCGTGGCCGTTTCCGGTGGAGGCGACTCAGTCGCGCTTCTGCTCCTTTTCGAGGAGCTGCGGGAAAAGCTCGGAGTGACGCTGAGGGTGATCCACTTCAACCACCGCCTGCGTTCGGGCTCGTCCGAGGAGGATGAACGCTTCGTTCGCAAACTGGCGGCCACGCGGGGCCTCGCCTGCGAGGTTCGATCGGAGGACGTGGCCGCGCTGGCGCAAACGCAAGGCAAGAATATCGAGGAAGCCGCCAGGGAGCGGCGTTACGCGTTTTTTCGCCAGGTGGTTCGCGATCGCCTTGCCACCCGCGTCGCCACCGGCCACACCGCCGACGATCAAGCCGAAACGATTCTCGGCCGGCTCTCGCGCGGATCAGGCTTGCGCGGCTTGGGAGGAATTTATCCGGCGCTCGGCCCGGTGGTGAGGCCTCTGCTCGATGTGCGCCGCGCGGAATTACGGGATTACCTGCGCGAGCGCGGCCAGACTTGGCGCGAAGATGAAACCAATCTGGACACCTCGCGCCTGCGCGCCCGGATCCGGCAGACTCTGCTGCCGGCGATGGAGGCCGATTTTGGCCCGAAAATTGTCGTGCGGCTGGCGCGGCTTGCGGAACTGGCCCGACGCGATGAAGCCGTACTCGATGCGCTGGTGGAGAGCCGATTTGCCGCTCTCGCGCGGCGCGAAGAGGCGGGTGTCACGATTCGGGCCAAGGATTTGATCGCCCCATGGCCCGAACTTCCGGCCGGCGACGCCAGGGACGGTCTGGCGGCGCGTTTGGTGCAGCGTGCCGCGCGCGAAGTGACAGGCGACCTGCGCGGATTGGATGCGAGTCACGTGGAGCGCGTCCTGGAGCTGGCTCGCCACGGCGCCAGTGGAAGCCGCCTGGAATTGGGCAAGGGCTTGCAAGCGGAACGTGTGCTGGAACGAATCATTTTCACCCCTCCGACGCGTCCGCGGGGAACGGCCGTGCCCGCCCGGTCGTATCTCTATCCGGCTGATCCGCAAGCAGCGCGCGAAAGGGAAGTGGTGGTGGAAATTGCCGAAACAGCCAAGCGGGTGCACCTGAAATTGATTGACTGGCCAGCGGCTGGGAGAGAAACTTACAAAGAGACAGCAGGGGCGCTCGACGCGGGCCGGCTCGAAACGCCTCTGGAGGTGCGCAATTGGCATCCCGGAGACGCGTATCGCCCTGTGGGCCGCGGTCGCAGCGAAAAGCTGAAGCGTTTGCTCCTCGAAAGGCGGATTTCCGCGCGGGAGCGCGCCCTTTGGCCCGTGCTGACGAGCGGCGGAAAGCCGGTTTGGGCCGCCGGTTTGCCGGTTTCGGCTGAAAACGCCACTGGGCCGGAAACGCGCCTGGCGCTGGTGGTATGGCAAGAGGATGGGGCCAACGGGGTAAAGGGCGCGGCACGTGACACCGAACGCGAAGCCAGCGCATCTAAACGGGTAGAAAGCGGATAACGGTGGGGTATTGCAGGGCGCCGCGCTCGGGCGTGGACGAGGGTTCAAGGAGAGGCCAAACGTGAGAAGGTCGGGAAGCGGGATCAACTCGGCAGGGCGAGCCATTCTCTTCTGGCTCATCATGGTGCTTCTCGCCGTCGTACTGTGGAAGATGGCGTCGGCGGGCACGCAAGCCAGCCGCGACATCACTCCCAACTACACCGATTTCACCGCCCAACTGCAAAAGGGAAACATCAAGGATGTCACGATTTACCTCTCGCAAAACACCGCCGAGATTCGTGGCGATTACCGCGAGCCCGCCGAGCATTTCCGCGGCGTGACCGTTCCCAACACCATCCTTTCCGACATCACCTCCCAACTGCAGCAAAAAGGCGCGACGATCGACATCAAGGAAGTCCGCACCGGCGATTGGGTCAATATGTTGATCAACGTGCTGCCGTTGCTGCTCCTGGTCGCCCTCTGGATTTTCATGATGCGCCAGATGCAGGCGGGGGGAAACAAGGCTCTCAGCTTCGGCAAGTCCCGCGCGCGTCTGCTCACGCCGCAGCAGAAAAAGGTGACGTTCAAGGACGTCGCCGGCGTCGAGGAAGCCAAGGAAGAGTTGCAGGAGATCATCGAATTTCTGCGCGATCCGCAGAAATTCCAGCGGCTGGGCGGGCGCATTCCCAAGGGCGTGCTGCTGGTCGGCCCGCCGGGCACCGGCAAGACGATGCTCGCGCGCGCGGTCGCCGGCGAGGCGAACGTTCCGTTCTTCTCGATTTCCGGCTCCGACTTCGTCGAAATGTTCGTCGGCGTCGGCGCCAGCCGCGTCCGCGACCTTTTCGAGCAGGGCAAAAAGAACGCGCCGTGCATCATCTTCATTGACGAGATCGACGCCGTCGGCCGCCATCGCGGCGCCGGGCTGGGCGGCGGGCACGACGAGCGCGAGCAGACGCTGAACGCGCTGCTGGTGGAGATGGACGGATTCGAATCGAACGAAGGCGTCATCCTGGTCGCCGCGACGAACCGCCCGGATGTCCTCGATCCGGCGCTGCTGCGGCCGGGCCGTTTCGACCGCCGGATCGTCGTTCCGCGTCCGGACGTCCGCGGGCGCGAGGAGATTCTGCGGGTTCACACGCGCAAAGTGCCGATTTCGCCCGATGTGGATCTTTCCGTGCTCGCGCGAGGAACGCCGGGATTTTCCGGCGCCGATCTGGCCAACATGGTCAACGAAGCCGCGCTGCTCGCCGCGCGCAACAGCCGCAAGACGGTGATGATGGCCGATCTCGAAATGGCCAAGGACAAGGTCCTGATGGGCGTCGAGCGCCGCTCGATGATTCTCTCCGACGACGAGAAGAAAACCACGGCGTTTCACGAGGGCGGCCACGCGCTGGTCGCCGCGCTCACACCGGGCACCGACCCGCTGCACAAAGTGACGATCATCCCGCGCGGCATGGCGCTGGGCGTCACGATGCAGCTGCCGATCGACGACAAGCACACCTATTCCAAGGAATTCCTCGAAGGCGAACTCTCCGTGCTCATGGGCGGCCGCGCCGCCGAGGAAGTCGCCCTGCACCACGTCACCACCGGCGCCGGCAACGACATCGAACGAGCCACCGAAATCGCCCGCCAGATGGTCTGCGAATGGGGCATGAGCGAAATGGGCCCGCTCACCTTCGGCAAGAAGGAAGAAGCGATTTTCCTGGGCCGCGAAATCGCCCAGCATCGCGACTATTCCGAAGACACCGCCATCCTGATCGACCGCGAAGTGCGCCGCATCGTCGGCCAGGCATACGAGCGCGCGCGCAACATCATGGAATCCCATCGCGACGCCCTCGAACGCATCGCGCTGGCGCTGCTCGAGCGCGAAGTGCTCGACGCACACGAAATGCGCATGCTCATCGACGGCACGCCGCTGCCGGAAAAGCCGGCGCCTCCGGCTCCCGTCGAGCCCGCACCGGCCAAGGAGCCGCAGATCGCGACCCGTCCCGAGCCGCGCGTCGTTCCCGGGTTGACGAAAGGCGAAAAGCCCGCAACCGCTTGAGCCGGGCTTTCCGCGCGCCCGCCATGCAATTCTCCGCTTCCTGCGTTTTGGGACGGCTTTTGGTTCCTGCGCCGCCATCTCCTGGCTTTGCCGGAAATATCCCCTCGCCCCGCGCTGGCGTACAATAGGTCCATGGCCAAAAAGAACGCCGCCATCGAAATCCTTTGCCCGTGCTGCCAGGCGAAGCTGACCGTGGATCGGGAACTCGGCGTGGTGCTTTCGCACGCCGAAGCGCCCAAGCCGCCCAAGGTGGACCTGGACCGCGTGGACGAAATGCTTCGCGAGCAGACTCGCCTGCGCGAGGAAAAATTCCGCCTTTCGGTCGAAGCCGAGCGCAACAAGGAAGAAGTACTGAACCGCAAATTCTCCGAAGCGCTCGAAAAAACGAAGGGCCAGCCGGCGGAAAAGCCGCTGCGCGATTTCGATCTCGACTGACGCCTTGCTCCGCCTTCACGCCTCCGCACCCGCCGCATCCCGCGGGGAAAGCGTCTCCAGAAAATGAACGGACGCCGGAAATTCCGTTTGCGTTTGCCCGGCCGCACGCTCGCGCTGGGCGAGCGGACGCTGGTGATGGGCGTCGTCAACGTCACGCCGGATAGTTTTTCCGATGGCGGTCTCTCGCTCGATCCCGATGCCGCCGCCGAGCGCGCGCTCGAACTCGAGCGCGCTGGCGCCGATATCGTGGACGTCGGCGGCGAATCCACGCGGCCGGGCGCGCGGCCCGTGCCGCTCGAAGTGGAACTCGATCGCGTCTTGCCCGTGCTCGAAAAGCTGTGCGGCCGCCTGAGGGTGCCGATCTCGATTGATACGAGCAAGGCGAAAGTCGCCGACCTCGCCGCGGCCGCCGGCGCGGAAATTCTCAACGATGTCACCGCGCTCGCGGGC
>JAKAOH010000090.1 GCA_021812285.1 Acidobacteriota bacterium
TTGCCGATGATTTCCCGGACGCCCAAGTGGCGCGCCATCGGCACGAGCACGTGATCGAGCGTCTGGCTCACCAGGACGACGCGCGCGCCCGAGGCGAGCGTGGCCCGCAGCAATTCGAGCGATTCGGGGCGCAGCCGCGGCTTCAGGACGTATTCGAAAAATTCCTCCCCGAGCAGGTCGAGGCGGTCGCGGGAAACGCCGCGCAGAACGGTGTGGAGCGCGCGCGTGGCGAAGACGCGGTGCGCGGCGTAAAAGAAAGGACGCACAAGCGCCGAAACGGAGATCAGCCCGCGGCGCGCCCAGCGCGCGGTGAAGGTTTGCGCGTTCCAGGTGAAATAGCCCAGGGCGCGCACCGGGCTCAGATCGAGCAGACTGCCCTCGACGCGCCAATACACCACATCGGCGGCGGGCGTGCTGTCTGCGACTGGAGCTCGATCCGGCATGGTTAGCTCGGCCAAATTGGCGGAATCGGGGCTCAAGTGACTGTTGATTCTATGCGGGGCCATGCGTCAAGGCAAGGTTTTACGCGGCTGAGGACGACCCCAGGCCGGCGGCGCACCCGAGGCGCACGCCCTCGCCGCGTCCCTTCCCAAGTCACCCGACGAGCCGAAGTCGGTGCAGATCTTCTTCGCTCCAGCGTGCTTGGGCCTCGATCATGCTTCTCAGCGTACCCGGGCGAAACGTTTCCGAGGCGTGGTGAAACGAGAGTGTCACCCGGCGACCGTCGGGGTGAACGTAATGCCGGTGGCTGCCTTTCTGGCGCTTCAGGAAAAAGCCGTCCGCCTAGAGCGCGGCGGCGAGTTGGCGAGCCGTGAGTGATCGCAAACGAGAATAGTCAACGTTCATACGGTGACCGCGACGACGGGGTGGTCGCTAACGGTCACGCTTGGCGGCAGCGGTTCGCCTTCCTCCAGGAGTTCCTCGATCACCATCTGGGCAACCTCTTGCATGTTTCGGAGCGCCTCGTCCCTCGTGTTGCCCCAGGTCGCGGCGCCCCTCGATTCGAGTTCCGGAACGTAGGCGCGCCAGACGTCTTCGTCTTTTTCGATGACCGTTGTGAAGATATAAGACTTCATAGGCTCACTCGCCTCTTGCGCGGGTGCCCTTCCCCGCCACGGAACACGGTACCATGCCGCTTGCCTTCGTCAATAGCCTTCGCTTTTAACGTCACAATTACGGCAGCGTGAAGAGCGGTCGCAGCCCGTCATAGGCCGCAATCGGCGTCAGAGGAGGACGACGCTCTGGCCAGAGATTTCGAAACGCTTGCGGCAGCGGATATTCCGGCAGGCGACCAGATCGTCCACGCGAACCATGTAGGTGCGCGCCTTGGCGAAGCGCTTCTTGTCCTCTTCGCTCGCGCCGCGCGGCATGCTCGCCTTTTTCGACCGCACTTTCCAGCGAATCGGATACGGATTTTCCTGGCGGCAAAAGGGGCAAACGAGCGGAATCTGCTTGGTTTCCTCGCGCTCATCGTAGAAGAAGCGGTCGTCCACGGTTCCTCCTTGGCGGATCAGTTCGCTTCGGCCGGGAGCGGCGGCCTGGCGGAATCGTCAATCGTCGGAAATTCGAAGCCGGCATCGGCCCAACGCGGCAGCCAATGCTCGAGCGCACGCAGTACGTGCGCGCGGTCGGAGCGTTCGATAACTGGATCGCCGTCGTGCATCAGTAGCATTTCCCCACCCCGCACGCGGGCCATCCGGCGGATCATGCGATCGGGCGGCTGCGGCTTCCAATCGAACATCGCCCGCGTCCACAGCACCATGCCGGCCCAGCCGCCGCGGCGCAGGACGCGCGATAATTGCGGGCCGCGAAAACCGTAGGGCGGACGCATCCAGCGCGGCGCGACGTTCGTTGCAGCGGCGACGGCGTCCTGGCAGCGGGCAAGCTCCTCCTCGATGCGCGCGGGCAAAAGCCAGATGAGGTTCGGATGCGTATCGGTGTGGTTGCCAATGGCGTGGCCGCGCGCGGCGACTTCGCGAACCAACGCAGGCTGGGAGCGCGCGTGGCGGCCGATCATAAAAAACGTGGCGCGGGCGCGATACCGGTCCAGCAGGTCGAGCAAAGTGGGCGTGATCGCGGGATTCGGGCCATCGTCGAACGTGAGCGCAATCGAGCGGGGCGAACCGGCGCGATGCACCGCGCGGCCGAAAAGATCGCTGCTCGGACTGACGGCGGCCCAGGCGCACACGCCGGCGCCAAGGACGAGCCCACCTGCCGTCAGAGAAAGCACCGTCTGACCGCTCATGGCGGCTATTCTCTCATGGCCGGCGGCGAACTGTCAGTCGGGTGTGCGGCCGGCGTGGCGCGGGCGGCCCTGTTTTCCGTTTCCGCTTGAAAACAGGTCGGATCGTGTAGGATAGCCGTGGGCAAAACGGCCGGGAAATCACCACGCAGACGCCAAAAACCATTCGCTACCGCGCCGGGGAGATCCGAATGAAACTGGGAAACAAAACGGGAATCGGGGCCGCGTTGGCGCTTTTCGGGCTGTTGAGCGCCGGAGCGCAAACGGCAGCGGCCGCACCGCAGCAGCCCGCCGTGGGCCCCGCGAAAATGACTCCCGCCATTGCGCAGGCGATTCACGACATGTTTTCGGTGCACGAATTTTCCCAAACGGCGATTTCTCCCGGCGGGCGGCGAGTGGCTTGGGTCGAATCGCTGAACAAGAAAAACGGCGCGCCTTCGCCCAATTCCGCGATCTACGTGGAGAACTGGGAGACGCGCGGCAATCCCGTGCGCGTGACGGCGGCGCGTGGCGGCGCGGTGGCCGCTGAGAACAGCATTGCGTGGTCGCCCGACGGTAAACAGATTGCGTTTCTTTCCGACGCCGGGCATAACGGACAGAAACAGCTTTATGTGGCCGCGCCGGGCGAAACGGCCCGGCAATTGACACACTTGACCGGCGCGCTCTCCGATCCTTCCTGGTCGCCCGGCGGTCGCACGATTGCGTTGCTCTTCGTAGCCAATGCGCCCGGCCGCATGGGACCGCTGGCGGCGGAGCACGAGCGCACGGGCGTGATCGGGTCGAAAATTTACGAGCAGCGGATCGCGCTGGTGGACGTGGCCACGGGACGCGTACGCGAGATTTCGCCGGCCAATCTTTACGTCTATGAATACGACTGGGCGCCGGACGGCAAGCAGTTGGTGGGCACGGCGGCGCATGGGCGCGGCGACGACAACTGGTGGATCGCGCGGCTCTACGTTTTCAGTCGCGAAACCGGAGCCGCGCGCGTGATTTATCGGCCGCCGGCATCGCTTCAGATGGGCCATCCGACGTGGTCTCCCGATGGGCGCACGATCGCGTTCATCGGTGGAATCATGAGTGACGAAATCGCCGTCGGCGGCGACGTGTACACGGTTCCCGCGACGGGAGGCGAGGCGCGGGACGCTTCGCCGGGAATGAAAGCGACGGCGAATTCCATTGTTTGGGCGCCGGATTCGCGCTCGATCACTTTCGGCGAGATCGTGGATGGCGAAACCGGCATTGCGTCGCTCGATCCGGCCTCCGGATCGGTGCACACGCTGTGGCGCGGACCCGAGCACATCGGCGGGAGTTTCTTCGGCGTGGGCCTTTCGCTTTCGCGCAACGGCGAGGATTCGGCGATGGTGCGGCAATCGTTTAGCGAAGCGCCGGAAGTGTGGGCTGGGCCGGTGGGCCATTGGCGCCAAGTGACATTCCTCAATCGAAACCTGCGGCCGGCATGGGGCGAGGCGAAAAGCCTCCACTGGACGACCGGCATCGGCACGGTGCAGGGGTGGCTGGTCTATCCGCGAGACTACAATCCGGCGAAACAATATCCGATGGTTGTTTGCGTGCATGGTGGGCCGGCATCGGCGAATCTGCCGGGATGGCCGGGTCGTGGAAGCTATCAGATGGCGCTGCCGGCGGCCGGCTATTTTCTGCTGTTTCCGAATCCGCGCGGAAGCTACGGCGAGGGAGAAGCGTTTACGCGCGCGAACGTGAAGGATTTCGGCTATGGCGATTTTCGCGACATCCTGGCGGGCGTGGACGCGGCGCTCCAGGCGGCGCCGATCGATCCCATCGAACTCGGCATCACCGGCTGGAGCTACGGCGGCTACATGACGATGTGGGCGGTGACGCACACGCACCGTTTCCAAGCCGCGATGGCCGGCGCGGGGCTTTCCGACTGGCTCAGCTATTACGGAGAAAATCAGATCGACCGGTGGATGATTCCGTATTTCGGCGCTTCGGTTTACGACGATCCCGGCGTTTACGCGAAAAGCGCTCCGATCAATTTTGTAAAGAACGTGAACACGCCGACGCTGATGCAGGTGGGCCACGACGACGGGGAATGCCCGGCGCCGCAATCCTACGAATTCTGGCACGCGCTCCGGACGCTCGGCGTGCCGACGGAACTCGTGGTGTACGCGCACGAGGGCCACGGGTTTATCAAACCGGCGGACGACCGCGAAGTGACGCTGCGCACGCTCGGCTGGTTCAACCACTACCTGCTTTCAGCCCGGTGAATCGCGCAGCGCGAGGCGGCGAAGCGGCCGATCCGCCCTTGCGTCAGACTTGCGGCCCCGCTCCGGAGCCATCCGCACGCGGAGCGAGCGGCGGCGGCGTTTGGACCGCTTCCATGCCCAGAAGAACGGCATTGCGCAGTTCGTTGAAGAATTCCGATAGGCCGCCGGGCGAATGGGGCGTCATGATGGTGTTCGTCCGCGAGTTCGCGCCGATTTCCTTGAGCGTGTCCAGGTACTGCGTCATCATCACCAGCGTCAGCACGTCGTTGGGTGTGGCGCCGGGCACGCTTTTCTGAAACAGCTCGACGGATTCCTGCAAGCCGGAGATGATCGCCTTGCGCTGATTCGCGATGCCCTGGCCCTGCAGCGCCTTGCTTTGCGCGTCGGCTTCCGCCTGCTTCACTTTCAGGATTTTTTCCGCTTCGCCTCGGGCGTTCGCGGCCACCTGCTCGCGCTGGGCGGCGTTGATATCGTTCATCGCCGCCTTGACCTTGTCGTCCGGCTTGATGTCGGTGACGAGCGCCTTGGTAATGTTGTAGCCGAAATCGGCCATGATGGCGTCGAGTTCCGATTTGACCGCCATGGCGATGTCCGCCTGCTGTAGAAATGCCTCGTCGAGATTCATTTTCGGCACGTGGCCCAAAATCACGTTGAAAACGAACGATTGAATCTGCTGCGAAGGGTCGTTCAGTTTGTAAAAGGCTTCGTACACCTTGTCGGACATGACGTGGTATTGGATCGAGACGGGGATGCGGACGAAAACGTTGTCCTTCGTTTTCGTCTCGATTTCCATGTCGAGTTGCTGCACGCGCAGGTTGATGCGCGCGGCGATCGTATCGAAGATGGGCAGCTTGAAATTCAAACCGGCGTTGGCCACGCGAAGAAATTTTCCGAACCTCTGCAAAACCACGGCCTGCGCCGTCGCCACGGTGAAAATGGAATCGAACACCAGAAACAATGCAAGGACGAGAACCACCCCAAGGAAGACCAGGACCACCGGCATCGGAGCACCTCCGGAGGCATGCGCGGTGAGTATAGCAGAGGCACAGTTCGCATCCCACGGAGGAAGCGGCAAAAGCGTCGCGGCGCAATCGGCTATAATCGCGTCGTGAGGCGGTGAATGTTCCACGGGTCGAATTGGAAGATCGGGCGGATACTGGGAATTCCGATTTTGGTGAATTGGAGCTGGCTGGTGGTGTTCGCGCTGATCACCATCATGTTCGCCGGGCAGTTTTCCTCGGGTCATCCGCACTGGACGGCGGCCGAGCAGTGGTCGCTGGGCGTGGCCACGAGCCTGCTGTGTTTCGGCTCGGTGCTGTTCCACGAACTGGGCCACAGCCGCGTGGCGATCCATTACAAAATTCCCGTGCTTTCGATCACGCTCTTCATTTTCGGCGGCGTGGCGCAGATCGCGCGCGATCCGGATCGCCCGATCGAGGAATTCAACGTCGCCGTCGCGGGACCGGTGGCAAGCGCTCTGCTTGCCGGCGTTTTCTACGGCATTTCCCGGCTGTTCGCGGCGGAATCGGCGGTTTCGCTGACCGCGTATTGGCTCTTTTACATCAACGCCATGCTGGCGGTTTTCAACCTGGTGCCGGGATTTCCGCTGGACGGCGGCCGCATCCTGCGCGCCATCGCCTGGGCGAAGACGAAGGATTACAACCGCGCGACGCGGCTCGCCTCGCGCAGCGGGCAGGCGATCGCGTATCTACTGATGCTGGCGGGAATCGTGGTGGCGATCAAGAGCGGGGATTGGCTGAGCGGACTGTGGTGGGTGCTCATCGGCTGGTTTCTGCTGACTGAAGCGCAGCGCGGGAAAGCGCAGGCGGCCGTGCGACAGGCGCTCGAGGGGCTGCGCGCGGCGGACGTGATGAGCGCAGAGCTGCCGACGATCGATCGTTCGCTTTCCCTCGAAGATTACCTGGCCGAAGTGCTGCGCACGGGCCGGCGGTGCCATTTGGTGCTGGGAAACAACGAGCTGGTGGGCTTGATCACGCCGCGCAACGCGGGCGCGGCGCCGCGCGACGAATGGGCGCACACATCCATCCAGGCGGTGATGCAGCCGCGCGACCGCATCGAATGGGCGCAGGCGGATGAATCGGCGCTGGGGATTCTGGAGCGGATGCAGATCAAGGACGTGAACCAGATGCCGGTCTTGCGGGACCAGCAGGTGGTCGGGATGGTGTCGCGCGACGGCATGCTGCGCGTCATCCAGACACGGCTGCGGCTGGAACGATTCGCCCACGCGTAATTCCCTTCCCTCTCCATCCTCGGCGCTAGCGGGTTTATAATCCGGGCGTTGCCATGCGCGTCCTTGTGGTGGAAGACGAGCGGAAAGTGGCCAGCTTCGTCGCGCGGAGCTTGCGCGAGAAGGCGTGGGCGGTGGACGTTGCGGGGACCGGGCGGCAGGCGCTCGAACTGGCGCAAGCCGCCGAATACGATCTGATCCTGCTCGATCTTCGCCTGCCCGATCGCGACGGCTTGGAGGTTTGCCGCGAACTGCGCGAGCGCGGCCTGGAAACGCCGATCCTGATGCTGACCGCGCGCGGCTTGGTGGACGAGCGGGTGCAAGGGCTCGATGCGGGCGCCGACGATTACCTGGTGAAACCCTTCGCCTTGGCCGAACTACACGCACGGATTCGCGCCCTGGGCCGGCGCGGACTGAATCGCGGCGTGGTGCTGCGCTTCGCCGATCTGACGCTCGACCGGCGGCGGCGCACGGTGGAGCGCGCGGGCGAACGGCTGACTCTGACGCAGAAGGAGTTCGCGCTGCTGGAGTTTCTGCTGGTGCGCGCGCCGGAAACGGTGCCGCGGAGCGAAATCGTCGAGCACGTTTGGGATTCCTCGTTCGACAGCGAAAGCAACCTGGTGGAAGTCTACATGAACCGGCTTCGGCAGAAGCTGGATCACGGCCGCGCGGTGAAATTGCTGCACACGGTGCGGGGCGTCGGCTACCGCCTGGGACTGGACTCGTGAAGCGTCCGCTCGGTCTGCGCACGCGGATGATGCTGCTGTTTTGCGCGGTGGTGGGCGTGCTGCTGGCGGCGTCGTTCGCCACTCTGTACGCGTGGCTGGCGCGGAAAACGCGGGCACAATTCGATCAGCAGGTGATCGAAGCTGCAGCGCCGGTGGCCGCGGACATCACGAGCGACGGCGACGCCGACGACGTCTCGCAGCTGAATTTGCCGCAGGAATATTTCGAAGTGCTGGATTCTGCCGGTGGCCGCATCCTGGCTCAATCGATCAATTTAAAGCTTGCGCCGCTGCGCGTCGGAAACGACGTGCTCGCAACCAAGCGGCTCTGGCTGTTTGACCTCGCGCAAGCGCCCTACGGCCGTTTGCGGGTGGTGGCGCAGCCGGTGGAGATCGGGAAAACGCGGGCGGTGATGCTGCTCGGCATGCCGCTCGAGGGACGCGACCAGACGCTGGCGGAACTCCGGCACGGGCTGGGCGCACTGCTGCTTTTGAGTCTCGGCGTGATGGCGCTGGTTTCCACGTGGTACGTCGGCCGCAGCTTGCGCCCCATCGCCGCGCTCACCCAGCAGACTTCACGGCTGGCCGAACGGCTGGAAACGCCGGGCAGCACGCTGCCGAAGGACGCGCTTTCGGTTGGTCTGGCCGCGCGAAGAGACGAGATCGGACAACTGGCGGAGGCGTTCGATCATTTGTGGGAACGAATGCGCGCGGCCGTGGAGCAGCTGCGGCAGTTTGTTTCCGACGCCTCGCATGAACTGCGCACGCCGCTGGCCGTGCTGCGCGGAGAAACGGAACTGGTGCTGGGCGAGCGGCGGAGCGAGGAGGAATATCGCCGCGCGCTCGAAGTGATTGAAGACGAATTGGGCAAGCTCAGCCGGATCGTGGAGGGTTTGTTCACGTTGACGCTGGCCGACGCCGGGCAATTGCGGCTGGCCCGCGAACCGCTCTACCTGAACGAAGTGCTCGAGGAGGCGTGCGCGATCGAGGAATCGCGGGCGCGGAAGAAAAACATCGCGATCGAGCGCTCGCTGGGCGCGGAATTTCCTTACGAAGGCGATGAGACGTGGCTGCGCCAGCTTTTTCTGTGCTTCCTGGATAACGCGGTGAAATATTCGCCGGCGGAAACGCGCGTGCGGGTGCGGCTCGGGACGCAAGACGCCGGGCCGCGCGTCGAATTTCAGGACGAGGGGCCCGGGATCGCGCCCGAGCATCTGCCACGCATTTTCGAACGTTTCTACCGCGCCGGCGGTGACGAAGCGCAGAGCGGTGGTTTGGGCCTCGCGATCGCCCAGGCGATCGTGGGCGCTTGCGGCGGCCGGATCGAATGCTCGAGCCAGCCCGGCGCGGGGACGCGCTTTGTGGTGCATTTGCCGCCGATCGCGCGGCAGGCGAACCTAAACGAGAATTAATCCTGGTTTCATGCGGGGCGACCCGCGCCGCTTCTAAACTGGTATCGCCTTGAGTGGCGAAGTGACGTAGCATTTCCCCTTGGGCGTGCGCGAAAGCGTTTTCGCGGGCCGTTTCGCGTCTTGCGCAGTGCGGCGCGGCAGCGGCCCGGAGCGGCGAAATCCCGGCGGTTTCCGTTCGGAAGGACCGCACCCCCTGAAGAACAATACGGGGTCTTGGAGGGACGAAGATGAGGCGTAAAAACATGCCGGCAACGGGGATGCAGGGAGCAGGGCGCGGCTTGCGCGGCCATGCGAGCGGGCGATTCTCGACGACCGCAGCTATGCGACGCATATTGCTTCGCGGCGCGATTGCGGCGGTGTGCGGTCTCATTTGGATCGGCGCGGCACGGGCGCAGGCGCAAGCGCAAGAACCCGCGCCGGCGGCGCTCGCGCCGCAAACGCTCGCGATGGCGCAGCCGAAAAGCACGTCCGTCGGGCCGCCGGAAACGCTGAGTCTTTCCGACGCGCTGGCAATGGCGCGCAAGAACAGCCCGCAATTCGCGGCTGCGGCGACGACGGCGAAACTCGCGCACGAAAATCAGGTGCAGGCGAGCGCGGCGATGAAGCCGTCGTTCAGCTACTTGATGCAGTATCTGAACACGCAAGGCAACGGCATTTCTCCCGTTGGCCGGTTCGTGACAAACGACGGCGTCCACGTCTATCGTGCGTGGGGCGTGATGAGCCAGAACATGCCGGGCAGCTTTTTCATTGACGCGGGGCCGCGCCTGGCTGCGTACGAAAAAGCGCTGGCGGACGCGGAAGAACAGGTGGCCGCGCGCGGATTGCGCGTAACCGTGACGCAGGATTATTACGCGCTGCTGGTGGCCGAACGCGAATACGCGACGGCGCAGCGCAGCCTGCGCAGTTCCCGGCGATTTCTGGCCATCAGCGAGGCGCTCGAAAAAGGCGGCGAAGCGGCGCACACGGACGTGATTCGATTCCAGCTGGACGTGAACCAGAAACAGCAAGCGCTGGCGGACGCGCAACTGGCGATGTCGCAGGCCCGGCTGAATCTGGCGGTGCTGCTGTTTCCGCAGTTCAACGAGAATTTCACGGTGGTGGACGATCTGGATACGCCGCCGCCGCTGCCGGGATTCGCGCAGGCGGCGGCCATGGCGAAAACGCGGAATCCGGTGTTGCAGGCGGCGCTGGCCGCCTATCACGCGGCGGGCGAGAACGTGGCGATCGCGAAATCGGCGTTTTTCCCTTCCCTGGCGATCGAGTTCGATTACGGCATCGAAGCGAACGCGCTGGCGCTGCATAGCGTCAATACAACGGTGACGCATCCGCCGGGCGTGGTGCAGCCGAACCTGGGCTATTTCGTCACCTATTCGCTCAACATGCCGATCTGGGATTGGGGAACGCTGCGGAGCAAGCTGCACGCGGCGAAAGATCAGAAGGAACTGGCGCAGGTGAATCTCTCTTTTGCACAGAGGCAGGTACTTGCGCAGCTTTACAGCTTCTATAATGAAGCGGCCGTCGCGTGGAACAATCTCGGCAAGCTGCGGCGGGCGACGGACCTGGCCGCGCGGAATTTGCAACTGGTGACGATGCAGTATCAGGCGGGCGAAACGCAGGTGCTGCAAGTGCTGGACGCGGAAAATTCGCTGGAACAGGCGCGCAATGCGGACGCCGCCGGCGCGGCCCGCTATCACGACGCGCTGGCCGTGCTGGAAACGATGACGGGGAGGTTTTGACGGTGGACCGAAGACGTGGCGCAACCCTGACAGCCGGGCCGGTCGCGCTGGCCGTTCTCGCTTGCCTGGCGGCGGCCGGCTGCGGGGCCGCTCCGGCGAAACCCGTCGAGCCGGTGGTGGAAGTGCAAGCCGCGAGCGTGGAGCGCAAAACGATTCAGGACGTGATTTCGGCCGACGCGGTGCTCTACGCGCAACATGAAACAACCATCGTGCCGAAAATCAGCGCGCCCATCGAAAAGTTTTACGTGAACCGCGGCAGCCGCGTGCGCGCGGGGCAACTTCTGGCGGTACTGGAGAACAATGACCTGGCCGCGGCCGTCGAGGAAGCCAAAGGAGCGTACGAACAGGCGCAGGCGAGCTACGCATCGAGCACGAAGGAGAACCTGCCGCAGCAAATCGAGTCGGCGGAGCTGAACGTCCAGGCGACGCGCCAGGCCGAGCAGGCGCAGAGACTCATTTACGAAAGCCGGCTGAAACTCTTCCGCTCCGGCGCGATCGCCCGAAATCTGGTGAACGAATCCCACGTCGCGTACATTCAGACGCGCAATCAATATGAGATGGCTCTGGCGCGATTGAAAGGACTCGAAGCGATCGGCCGGGGCGCCGCGCTGCGCTCGGCCGCGGGACAACTGGCCGCGGCAAAGGGACGATACCAGTCGGCGCTCGCCAATCTGCACTATTCGGAGATTCGCAGCCCGATTACGGGGGTGGTGACCGATCGCCCGCTTTACGAGGGTCAGATGGCGACGGCGGGAACACCGATGATGACGGTGATGGATCTGGCCGACGTCATCGGGCGCGCTTACATTTCGCCGCAACAGGCGGCGCTGCTGAAAGTGGGCGATGGGGCGAGCATTGAACCGGGCAGCGGACTGGCAGCCGTGCCCGCGAAAGTGACGGTGGTGAGTCCGGCGCTCGACCCGGGCAGCACGACGGTGCAGGTGTGGGTGGAAGCGGCGAATCCGGGCGACCGGCTGAAACCCGGCGAAACCGTGCGCGTGAACATAGTGGCAAGAACCATTCCGAAGGCGCTGGTGGTGCCGAGCGCCGCGATTTTGACCGCGGACGACGGAACCACGTCGGTGATGGCGATCGGGCCGCAGAACCACGCGCACCAGAAGACGGTGCAGACCGGCGTGAGATCGAGCGGCGAAGTGCAGATCGTCAGCGGGTTGCGCGAAGGCGAGCGCGTGGTGACGACAGGCGCGTACGGACTGCCCGACGGCACGAAGGTGGTGGTCACCAGCGTGACGAAGCGGGCCGCCGGACCGGGCGAGTAAGGACGGACCGGCGAACCATGGCTGCCCCCAAAAGTCCTCACGCTCCGACGAAACAGCAGGTGCCCGAAAAGGAACCGGCCGCGTACTGGTTCGCGCGGGAACACAAATCCATTATTTTCCTGATCGTGACGCTGGCGCTGGTGGGCGGCTACCTGGCCTTCAGCATTCCGATCGCCGTTTTTCCCTCGACCGATTTTCCGCGAATCATCATCGGCGTGAACAACGGCGTGATGCCGATCGACCAGATGCTGGTGACGATCACGCGGCCGGTGGAAGAAGCGGTGAGCGGGGTCAAAGGCATCGAGGACGTGCAATCCATCACCAGCCGCGGGTCGGCGGAAATCGATTTGTACTTCAGCTGGCGCGTGGACATGTTTCGAACGCTGCAGCGGGTGAACGCGGCGCTGGCGCGCGTGGAAACGACGCTGCCGGCGACGGCGCAGGTGACGGCGCAGCGGCTCGAATTTTCCAGCTTCCCGATCCTGGGTTACGGGATGACGTCGAAAACGGTGCCGCAGACCCAGCTGTGGGAACTCGCGACGTACGAGATCGAGCCGCGCCTGGCGAGCCTGCCGGGCGTGGGGACGATTCTGATTCAGGGCGGGAAAGTGCCGGAATTCCAGGTGATTCCGGATCCGGCGAAGCTGCGCGTGGCGGGCGTGAACGTTTCGGACATCCTGAACGCGGTCGAACGATCGAATATCGTGGAATCGCCGGGCCTGCTGGAGCAGAAGCATCAGCTCTATTTGGGCCTGATCAGCGGGCAGCCGCACGATCCCAAGGAAATCGCGCATATTTTCCTGAAGAACGCGCCCGACGGCGCGCCGATTTACATCGGCGACGTCGCCAGGGTGGTGCCGTCCGTCGAGCCGCAGTACACGATTTGCACGGCGAACGGGAAGACCGCCGTTTTGATCAACGTGAACCGGCAGCGCGGCAGCAACACGGTGCAAGTGGCGAACGAGGTGAACGCGGAGCTGGCGAAAATCGAAAAGACGCTGCCGCCCGGAATCCATTTCAGCACGTTTTACGACCAGTCGTGGATCGTGCGGGAATCCATCAAGAGCGTGCGCGACGCGATTCTGATCGGATTGGTGTTGGCATCGGCGGTGCTGGTGCTGTTTCTGCAGGACTGGGGCACCTCGTTCATCGCGGGCATGGTGATTCCGATCAGCTTGCTGGTGACGTTCATCGTTTTGAAATTCATCGGGCAGAGTTTCAACCTGATGACGCTGGGCGGCATGGCCGCGGCGGTCGGGTTAATCATCGACGACGCCATCGTGGTGCTGGAAAACGTGGTGCTGCACCGGGAAGCGGGCGAACAGCGAATGCGCGCCGTGTCGCTCACGCTGCAGGAGCTGTCGGCGCCGCTCGTGGGTTCCACGCTGACGCCGATCGTGGTGTTTTTGCCGCTGATCGCCATCACCGGCGTGACCGGCGTCTTCTTCCGCGCACTGGCGGTGACGATTGGCGCGGCGCTTTTCACATCGCTCGCGCTGGCGCTCACATGGACGCCGACGCTGTGCCTCTACCTGCTGAAACCGCGGGCGGGACATGGCGAAGGAGCGAAACCCTCGCCGGAGCCCGCGGCAAATGAGGCCGGCGATTCGGCTCTCGGCGAGGAAGAGCGAAAGCACCAGGAAATCAACCGGCTACTGCAAGCCGAAGAAGCGCATTTGATGAAAGGGCAATTCGGGCGAATCATTCGCTTCTACGAGCGGTGGTTCCGGCGCAGCCTGCGCAAACCGGTCTGGGTGCCGATTCTTGCCGTGGCGCTGATCGTGATTTCGTTCGTGTGTTACCAGCGAATCGGCTCGGATCTGCTGCCGAGAATGGACGAGGGCAGCTTCATTCTGGATTACGTGACGCCGCCGGGAAGTTCGCTGACGGAAAGCAACCGGATGATCCATCACATCGGGAACATCCTGCGGACGATACCGGAAGTGAAAGCGACTTCGCGGCGCACCGGACTGCAACTGGGCCTGGCCGCGGTGACGGAAGCGAATATCGGCGATATTTCGATCAACCTGAAATCGGACCGCAGCCGCGATATCTGGTCCATCATGGACGAGGTGCGGCACCGCGTGGAAGTTGCCGAGCCCGCCGTGGAAGTGGATTTCACGCAAAAGCTCCAGGACATGATCGGCGACCTGACCAGCGCGCCGCAGCCGATCGATATCATGATGTTTTCGCCGGACGCGAAGCTGCTGGATTCGTGGGCGCCGCGCGTGGCCGACGCCATCAGCGCGATCGAGGTGAACGGGAAGCATCCGGTGGTGGACGTGGACAACGGCATCGATTCGACCACGAGCGGGCCGGCGATTTCCTACCAGGTGCACGCGGCGCAGGCCGCGCATGCGGGATTTTCGCCGCAGGAAATCGCGGACGAGGCGAAAGCGATGCTGAACGGCGTGGCGGCGCCGCAGCCGATCGTGGTGAACGACCGGCCGTACCGGCTGCGGATCCGCTATCCGGAAGAGATTCGCAGTTCGCTCGAGGCGATGAACAACACGATGATTGTGAGCCCGACGGGACGCACGGCGAATCTGGGGTCGCTCGCCTCGATGACGGATTTGCCGGGGCAAACGGAAATTCTGGAAGATCACGAGCAGCGATACGTCGCGGTGACGGCTCGGCTGAACGGGCTCGACATGGGGCACGGAATCGCGGCGGTGCAGGCGGTGCTCGCCAAGCTGCACATGCCGCCATCGATCCGG
>JAKAOH010000263.1 GCA_021812285.1 Acidobacteriota bacterium
CCATGCCGTTCCCAGCACCATGATAATCATGCCGACGAATCCGACCATCGGCAACGATCCTCCCGGCGCCCACGACAGGCCGTTGTGAAGAGCGGAATAGGTCTGCACAGCCACGCCAATGGCCGCTACCAGGTAGATCATCACATTGACCATGTGTTCCCCGCCGTTTCCATTCTCGCGGCCATTCGTCATTTTACCACGGGCCGGAGTTGTCTCATTCTAATGAAGCCGGGCATGCAAGAACAATCCCAGAATGCAGCCCCCACCCATTCCGTTGCCAATCGGCCACTGGCCAGAACCGCAATACTGTTACAGGAATACCGGAACTCTCCGTTCTTGACTAGGGTTTTTCCGTCGGACGGAGCAGGACTTCGCTAATAAAGCTCCGTGGCGGCTGGAGCACGATCATTTCGACTGCGTGGGCCACGTCGTCCGGCCGGAGCATTTTGTCTGGATTCTTGCCGGCGTGAGGGGAAAATTCGGTGAGCACGCTGCCCGGGCAGACGACGCTCGCGCGAATCCCGAAGCTTCGAAGGTCTTCGGCGGCCGATTGCGTCATGCCCAGCAGGCCCCATTTCGAGGCGCAGTAGAGCGCGCCGCCGGCAAAAGAGTTCTTGGCGGCGAGCGAGGCAATCTGGATGATGTGGCCCGAGCGGCGTTCCATCATCGCCGGGGCCACCGCGCGGAGCAGGAGAAACGGCGCTTTGAGGTTGGTTTCGAGAACGCGGTCCCAATCTTCCTCGGTGGCGTGCTGCACGGGGCCAAACCAGCCAACGCCGGCGTTGTTGACCAGGATATCGATCTCTCCCAGTTCATGGCGCGTGGTTTGGACCAGACGGTCCACGTCCTGGGAGCGCGAAACGTCGGCGACGACGGCGAGCGACGCGATGCCTTCGGCTTCCATCTCCTTGCGCGCCTCTTCGAGCGGCGTGCGCTGCCGCGCGCACAGGCTAACCGCAGCGCCCAAACGGCCCAGGCGCCGCGCGATGGCGCGGCCGATGCCTCGGCTCGCGCCAGTCACCAGCGCCACCTGGCCCACGAGCGGTTTGGATAGGGGTGCAGACATGGGGCCCTCCTTCGAATTCCGGGCGACCGGAAGCGATTTTATGCCATCATATCATTCGAGGGATATTGAGGCAGACCGGCGTCAGGTCGTCGCGCCGGAGAGCGGCTGTTGCGCCTGAGTGCAAAGTTGCTTGAACCGGCGTGAAGCTTTTCCTATAATCGCCGCTCTTTCCAATTCTGCAAGGAAATCGCTCTTCCGTTGGAAAAGCTCGCCGAGGGAAAGCGCTCGAAGGAGGCAGAGGCAAGATGCTGAAAGCAATGACTCGCTTGGTGCCGGCCCTTACGCTGTCGATGGTGCTGGGGCTGGCGGTTTCGGGAACCGCGGCTTTGGCGAAAGCGCCGGCGCAACAGAAGCCGACCTATTCCTACGCCGAATACAACGCCTATCAGGCCGCGGCGAAGGAGACCAACCCGCAGCAGCGAATCAAGCTGCTGGACGATTTCGTCTCGAAATTCCCGAAGTCCACGCTTCTGCCGTTCGTCTATCAGGCGTATTACCAGACCTACGATCAGCTGAAGCAGTACGACAAGGTGATCGAATACGCCGACAAACTGATTACCAGCACCAACAGCGCCGTGGATAACGGCATGAAGTTGCAGGCGCTTTACGCTCGCGAGCTCGCTTTCAATTACTCCTTCGACGCCAAGGCTTCCGACGCAACCCAACAGGCCCAGACCGCGCAGAAAGACGCCGAGATGGGTCTTGGGCTGCTGGATAATCTTGCCAAGCCGGCCGCGATGACCGATGAGCAATTCGCGCAGCAGAAGAAGGGGCCGACGGCGCTTTTCGCTTACACCCAGGGGTACGCCGCGCTTTTCCTGAAGGATTACCCGACGGCGATCAAGGGGCTCAAGCTTGCGCTGGCGAACGATCCGGCGAATCCGGTGACGTATTTCCGCCTCGGCGTAGCGTATCTGGCAAAAGCGGCGCAGGAGCAGGCTGCCGCTTCGCCGGCCGCGCCCGCCGCGGCGACAGCTTCCACAACGCCCGCCACCGCAGGCAGCTCGTCCGCTGCGGGAACGGAGACAACCGCCTCGGCGCCGGCCCCGCTACCGGGTCCTACACCCGGACAGCAGGATTACATGAACGGTTTCTGGGCGCTGGCGCGCTCGGTGGCTCTTGGCGGTTCGACCAAGACCACGGTGCAGGCGTACTTGCAGAACCAGATGCTCGTTTATCAGAAAACCGCGTGCCAGGATCTGTTGACCGGAGAGCTGAACGACTTGCTCCAGATGGCGCAGACGACGCAGACCGTCGATCCGCCGTCAGGCTACAGCTTGCCGAGCGGCACGCAGCTCAGCACTTACCTACAGAACAACAACCTCTTCACGATCATGCAGGACCTCCAGGGGGGCGGCGACCGGGCGAAATTCGTCTGGCTGGCCGTTTGCGGGAACGAATTTCCGGAAGTGCCGGTGAAGGTGATCAGCGTGACGCCGAGCGACACCGGCGTGGACATGATGGTCTATTCGGGAACCAGCTCGAAGGACCTGATGGCAGCCAAAACCTCGAATATGGAAGTGATGGTGGATAGTCAGCCCGACGCGCAGCGGGTGAAGAAGGACGACATCGTGCGCTTCACCGGGACCGTGGCCAGCTACGATCCCGCGCCTAATTTCCTGCTGCATTGGGACAAGGCCCAGGTGAATCCGGCCGATATTCCTCCGGCCAAACCCGGGCGTCCGGTTCGGCACGGCAGGCGCTAACCCCGAAATATCAAAAAGCGCGCCCGCGAGCTTTCCGAGGCTTGCGGGCGCGTTTTTTTATGCCTTTTGCCCGCTGCGGGCGAGCTCTCGATTCGGCCGCCTGGGAATTTCAGCGGGCGAGAGCCATGATTCGAGGGGCGCGGTGTTTTGGCGGCAGCAGTTGCGAAGAGATGTTCCAGAAGGGCGATAACGTACGCTATTTTTCGCACATTTGAGGAGGAGAGGGTCTGGTTGGTAAAACAAGGGGCCTGAAGAAGGCCCGAGAGGAGGGGCGATGGAGCCCACCAACCAGGGGGAAGCTTTCCCGGA
>JAKAOH010000264.1 GCA_021812285.1 Acidobacteriota bacterium
TTTTATTGTGGCGGCTGAGCCGGGCACGCCGACGAAGGTATGCACGAGAATCGTCAGCGTGATGAAAACGGCGGCGACTCCCAGCGCGAACCGCGGATGGAACAGGAAATCGAGCCAGGCCAGACGCCGGCGCTGGGGGCGCGGGCCGCTGGTCTGCTGGATGATGCGGGTCAGGAGCCAGGGAGGGGGCTCGACCGGCTCGAGCTGGCGCAGCGACGCGACGGCCCCGCGCACGCCGTCGGCGAGCACCGAGCAGCGCGGACAAGCCGCGGCGTGGGCGTTCCATTCGGCCATCTCGGCGGGAGGGAGAGTTCCCTCGAGAGCGTCGAGCAGCCGGTCTTCCGTTTCCTGGCAGTTCCAGGCCATCGTCATTTACTCCGCTCTTAATCCCATACGTTCCAAGACCCTCGCGAGTTCAATTCTGCCCCGATTGATCCGGGACTTCACGGTACCCTCGGGGACGCCGAGGATCTGCTGAATCTCGCGATATTCCAGTTCCTGAAGGTCGCGCAAAATGACAGCTTCGCGCAACTCGGGGCGCAACTCCAAGAGGGCGCGATCGATCTGGCGGCCGAGTTCCTCGTTGCGCGCGGCGAATTCCGGCCCGGGCCGCGGCGAAGCGCGCTCGGGAACCGGCGACTCCTCGTCGTCGAGCGAGCTGGTTTGCCGATCGTGCCTGCCGCGGCGGTAATGATCGATCAGCAGGTTGCGTCCGACGCTGGTGAGCCAGGTTTTGAAGCTGCCCTCGGCGGGGCGATAGCTGCGCAAGGTTTGGTAGATGCGCAAGAAAACGTCCTGCGTGAGGTCCTCGGTTTCCTGGCGATTGCCGGTGAAGCGGTAGAAAAGCTGATAGAGGCGGCTGGCGTGGCGTTGTACCAGCTCCTCCCATGCCGTCTGGTCGCCGCGTAAACAGAGTTCGACCAGTTGCGCGTCGGATTCCAAACCGCTTCAGCCTCTCGGGCCGCACGTTAAGCTCCCATTATTAACAAACGCAGTGCGGCCGGGGAAAGTTCCCTCCATCTTACTGGCGGGAAACCTGGGTCACAAGCATACGGGAGAATGGTGTAGCCGCAAACGTGGTTTTTTCAATTTGCGCGCCTTTTGTATGATTTCAGCGTGCGGGCTCCGTTCTGCCGGTCGCGAGCCGAGTGCGGGAAAACCGCTTGCCTTCGACCTGTGGATGCAGGACAAGGCGTCGGAGAATCCTTATAATCACAGCAGCGCACTTTGCGCGAGGGGAGCCGCGATGCCTTCGGAGCAACAAGAAGCCGCAACGACGGGGTTGAAACTCCGCACGCAGACGCAGGGCGATGAGACGGTGATCCATTGCATCGGCCGGTTGACGATCGAACATGCCGAAGTTCTGAAGCGGCATGGAAAATCGGTGATTCCGCAGACGAAGCGACTCGTACTGGACATGAAGGAAGTGGTCTGGATGGACAGTGCGGGAATCGGGGCGCTGGTGGGGCTTTACGTTTCGGCGAAAAAGGCCGGTTGCGAATTTCTCCTGGTCAACTACAACAAGGCCGTGCGGGACCTGCTGGGAATTTCGCACCTGCTTTCGGTGTTCGAAACGTGCGCCAAGGCGGGCATGAGAGTGCCGTAAGGGAAGGCGCGCGTTCAGTGCCCGTACGCAAAACCGGTCCGCTCGGCTATTTCATCCCCACCAGCGCGAATTTCCACCAACCGTCGCTCTGCCGCTGACGCTGCGTGCAAACAGAACTGATGTCCCACCACGGCTTGCGCGAATCGGAAAAACGCGGGAATCTACGCTGCGGTCACTCGCGTCGGTAGGCCGCAAATCCCCCTCGCCTCCTTACGTAGAACCACCCCTCGCGCTCCGAGCCGCATCGCGCGAAAATACCGTCGCGCAGAGAAAAAAGCGGCCCTCTCTTCGCGCAAAGGAGGAAGCATCACATGCCGAGCCTTGCATGGGGAGAAAATCGCTTCGCCCGCCGGAGCAGTGCGGTAACTCCGAATTCAAGCATCGAAGTCCACTCAAAAGAGGCTCAAAAAGTGACACCCTGGAAAAATTATCTTGCTGAAACAAAACCACCTACCGGTTTTTTTGCTCGACCACCTGTGACACCCTGCCAAGCGGCCCTCGAACCTTTCGCCCGCCCCATGTTTGCCATCGCCCAAACGCGGAGCCTCTCGACGCCCCCACTCCTTCCGCATTCCGCAACGTTTCCGCGGACCGGCCCGTCGGCCGTCGCGCATCAGGGACATTCTAAACGAGCTAAAAAAAGGGGACCTCTTAAGAGATCGTTGACAAGTTGCTGCTCGTTGCCTTGACACTCTGGCGGACTTGCTGTTACGGTGCGGCTCGGATGAAACGAATCGCACGAAATCTGATTCTGCTCGCCGTAATCGTGGTGGTGCTGGGGCTTTTGCTCTACCATTCGCGCGGCGCGCTGGCCAAACAGGGTTTCAGCTGGGCAAAGCTGGAAGAGGCCGTCGCAGGGGCGCGGCTGGGCTTGCTGCTGCTGGCCGCGGCGGCGATTTACGTATGCTACGCGATACGGTCGCTGCGCTGGATTGGGTTTTCGCGGTACCTGGGCCGGCTGCGATTCTGGAGCGTCTACGAATCGACACTGATGGGATTTTCGGCGATTTTCCTGCTGGGCCGCGCGGGCGAGCCGGTGCGGCCGCTGCTGATCGCGCGGAAGGAGCGGGTGCCGATTTCGGGAACGTTTGGCGTGTACGTGCTGGAACGGATTTTCGACCTGGCCGCGGCGCTGCTGATTTTCAGCCTGGGGCTGGTGCTGGCGAGCGGGCGGCTGGCGGCGACAGGAGACGATTCAGCCATCGTGGCGGCGCGAGCGGGCGGCCTGGCGATGATGGGACTGCTGGTGGCGATCATTGCGTTTCTCGTTTATTTCCGGCTCCATGGCGCCGGTTGGCTGGCGCAGCGGCTGAATGTCTGGAGGCAAGAGAAGGGCTGGCGGCGAAAGGTGGCGCTGATTTTCGCCGGATTCAGCGAAGGGCTGCAATGCATCCGGACCTGGCGCGACCTGGGCGAGGCGGTTATCTATTCGGTGGCGCACTGGGCGCTGGTGGCGCTTTCGTTC
>JAKAOH010000265.1 GCA_021812285.1 Acidobacteriota bacterium
GCAGGATCGGCGCTTCGCCGTTCACGCCCACAAGCACGTCCACCGCGCCGTCGTTGTCGAAATCACCCAACGCCAGTCCCCGCCCCGCGATCCGTTCGGAAAACACCGCACCGCTCGACGCGCTCACGTCCACAAACTTTTTGCCGTTGTTGCGGAACAGCAGCATCTCCTCCCGGAAGTAGACGTCGCTCACGCGCTGGTGAATCTTGGTGTCGGGATGCCCGTTGGCGATGATCAGGTCGATCTCGCCGTCGTTGTCATAATCGAAGAATTTCGCCCCCCAACCGCTCATCAGCAGCGTGGGCATGGCAATTCCCATGCTGGCGGCGACGTCGGTGAAGGTTTCGTTCCCGTTGTTGTGGTAAAGCGAGAAGACTTCGTGGTCGATATTCGCGACGAACAGATCGATCCAACCGTCCTGGTCGTAATCGGCCGCGTCCACGCCCATCCCCGACCGCGCGTTCCCGTACGCTCCGTACGCCACGCCCGCCAGCAGTCCGATCTCGTCGAATTTCCCCTTGCCCTGATTCGCGTAGAGGAAATTCGCCACCGTGTCGTTGCTCACGAACAGGTCCATCCACCCGTCGTTATTGATGTCGCAGGCCACCACCCCCCACGCTTTTCCCATCATTTCGCCAATGCCCGATTCCCGGCTCACGTTGGTGAACGTGCCGTCGCCGTTGTTGTGAAACAGGTAGCTGGGCATGGCGTGGTAAACGCTGGGAATGCAGTACATGCGGCTGCCGGTCATCCGGTTGCCGCACCACTGGTTTTTCTCCTTGTCGAAGTCCGCGAATCGGCAGACGAACAGATCCAGCTTTCCGTCGTTGTCATAATCGAACCACACCGCACTCGTCGCCCATCCCGGGGCCGCGACACCCGCTTTTTGTGTCACGTCGGTAAACGTGCCGTCTCCATTGTTGTGATAAAGAATGCTGTGCGGATACTGGGTCACGTAAAGATCCGCGAACCCGTCGCCGTCGTAATCGCCCACCGCGCAGCCCATTCCAAACGCGTTCCCGGTGACACCCGCTTTTTCCGTTACGTCGGTAAACGTGCCGTTGCGATTGTTGCGGTAGAGCGCGTTTCGCAGCGGCGTCTTCGGCGTGTAGAAATCGCACGGGCCGCTGTTCACCAGATAAATGTCCATCCACCCGTCGTTGTCGTAATCGAAAAACGCGCAGCCCGGACCCTCCGTCTCCGGCAGGTAGTATTCCGGCGATGCCCCGTTCGTGTGTACCCAGCCGATCCCGCTCGCGGATGCGGGGACGATCTGGAACGCCGGCGTTCCCTTCGCAACGAGCTTTTGCGCTGCCTGCGCCGTTGCCAGGAGGTTCGCGCCGCGCTCGATCGCTCCGCCCACGCCCATCCATCCGAGCGACTGCAGGAATGCGCGCCGCGAGAGCGCCGATTCACGCCTCTTCTTAGAAGTGGGCATTCGCCTCGAATCCGTTTGCCCGGCGGCGACCGTGGAGTGCCGCCGGTGCCGGTGCCGTGACGCCGAGAGTGAGGATGGAAAGACGAATCCTGAAGTTCAAAATGCCTGGCTGCGTCCGATTCAATGAACGGCCCCGTAAAAAAGAGTATGTTTCCCCGTTTCGGCTTCTCCCGAGCCGGTTATTCCTGCGGTTGCCCCTGCTGCTTGCCCTGCACTTGCTGCTTCGCCTCTTGCGCGGCTTTGGCGGAAGTTTCGCGGAAGAGGGCGATTTCACGCGCCGCATCCTCTTTCTTTCCCAGCCGGCTGTAGGCCATCAGCAATTGATAGTGGACGGAAGGATTCCCTGGCATGCGTTGTTCCACCACCCGGAGCGGCGCGACCGCCTCGGCGAAGCGCCCCGCCGAATTCAGCGCCATGCCTAGCCCGAAGAACGCGTCCGTCAAGCCCGCGTCGAGCTTTGCCGCTCTCGAAAAGTGCGCGATCGCGCCGTTCCACTGCGCCGCTTTCAGCGCGATGCTTCCCAGTAGGTCCTCGGCGGCTGCGTTATCGGGGTTCAGCCTCAGTTCCTCTTGAAGCTCCTTCTTCGCGTCGGCGATCGCCTGGGGCGAGGGCGGTTCGGAAAGGTCGTCGCGCGCGATCCGCAGATGGATGCCCATCGCATCGGGATGCATCCGCAGGACCCTCAAATATTCTTTCTTCGCTTCCGCCCATTTCTGCTGCACTTCGAGCGATTCCGCGTCGAGCATCATCGCCTGTACGGACGTAGGGGCGATGGCGAGCAGTTTTTCCGACGCTTCCAGCGAGAGATCGGAATAGGCGTGCGTCGTCACGTAAAGCACGTCGGGATCGCGCGGAAACCTCTGATTCAGGAAGAGAAGGAATGCAACGGTTGACTGGTCCTCATTCAGCGCCCGCGAGCAGGCGAGCCCGTCGAATCCAATGCGGCGCGCCAGCGCCGGATCGCTCGCCCTGGGCAGCAACCGCAAAAGGCGCGGCACGGCCTTCCGACAATGGCCTGTTTCGGCCAGTTCCAGGCTGCGCTCGACCGCCGAAAATCCGGCCGTTTCCCCGCGCGCCTTGCGCGCCTGCGCCATCGCCGGCAAGGCAAAGCCGCCCGCGAGGCCCGCCGCAACTAGAGCGTTCAGCAAGAGGCGCATAGCAAAGAAGGAGGCGGGCGCTACTCAGCCGCCCGCCTCCGAATTCTACCCCACGGTTGGTGGGGGTTAAAAATATAACTTCAGTGCGAACTGGATGTTTCGCTCTCCGCTCGACCCGGTGATGGAGCCGAAGCCGCCGGATCCCGATGTGGATGGACAGAGAACGCCGGGACTATAGCCGCCGCTACAGGCCACGTTGGGCGCGTCGAGAATCGGATGGTTGAAGGCGTTCAGGAATTCCGTTCGGAATTCGATGCGCCTGCCTTCTCCGATCGGGAATCTCTTCCGTAAGGCGAGGTCGAGGTCGGCATATCCTGGTCCGCGCAGATCGCCCACGCCGCAATTCCCGAACGTTCCGGCCAGTGGGCTCATGAAGCTGCCTCCGCTGAACCATTGAATGCCCGGGCCTCCCCCCACCGGACTGTGATCGTATTGCACCGGTCCCAGGCAGCTCAG
>JAKAOH010000091.1 GCA_021812285.1 Acidobacteriota bacterium
GAGCGCGCGCGCGGAGCGAGCGACACGTGGGCGGCGATCCAGCCGGACGGGGAAACGGTGGCGCTGGTGACCTTCGCGCAGGGAAAGCTGAGCCGGGCGTCGAAGACGTGGTTTGCGAGCGATGAATATTCGGCAGGCCTGCTGACCGGGCGACTGTACGAATTGGCGGATGAATTCACCGACGCCGGCCGGAACACGTGCACGCTGAGCGCGAAACCCTACCAGGAGGGCGGCGTCAAAGCCCGGATTTTCACGCTGGCGTGCGGCGCGAAAAGCATCCAGCTGAGCCGGACGCGCGTGGGCCGGGGATGGGCCACGCGGCTGCAGGAAGTGCTCCAGTAAACCGCGCGGCGGGCGCGATCAGAGCAGCGTTCCCGCGCGCGTTTCGCCGAGTTCGACGACAACGGCGCGGCGGATGGCGGGAACGGCCCGAAGCTCGGCGAGCACCGATTCCGGAATCCGTTCATCCAGATTGACGAGGCCGATCGCTTCGCCGCGCTCGGGGACGCGGCCCAAAGCGAAATTCGCGATATTGATGTTGCGTCCGCCGAGTAGCGTGCCCACCTTGCCGATGACGCCGGGAACGTCCTGATTCCGCAGGAAGAGGAGCGTGCCGCGGAGCGGGGCTTCGATATCGATATCGTCCACACCTAAAATCCATTCGCCGCCGCGCAGGCCTGCCATGCCGAGCGCGGAAGTGGCGCCGGCATCGGCGCGGAGCGCGACGCCGAGCGTATTCGAAAAACCCGCGCGGCGAACGCTGTGAACTTCGATGACCTCGATGCCGCGCTCGGCGGCGAGCGCGGCCGCGTTGATGCGATTGACGCGCTCGGAAAGCGAGCGGCGGAGGATGCCGGCGAGAATGGCGTTGCGAATGGGCGAGGTGTTCAGCTCGGCGAGAGCGCCGTCATAGCTGATGCGGACCTGCTCGACGCACTCGCCGGAAATCTGGGCGAGGAAAGAGCCGAGTTGCTCGCCGAGGCGCTGGTAGGGCTCCATGCGGTGCTGCTCCTCGGGAGTGAACGAGGGAAGGTTGACGGCGTTGCGCGGAATGCCGGCGAGAAGATAGTCGCGAACCTGTTCGGCGAGCGTGACACCAATGAGGGTTTGGGCTTCCTCGGTCGAGCCGGCGATGTGGGGCGTGACGATGACGCGAGGATGGCAGACGAGCGGCGAAGCGCCGGGCGGCTCGGGATCGAAAACGTCGAGCGCGGCGCCCGCGACGTGGCCGCTTTCGAGCGCGGCGAGCAGCGCTTCGGATTCAACGACCTCGCCGCGCGAGCAATTCACCACGCGAACGCCGGGCCGCGTGAGCGCAAGGGAGCGGGCGTTGATCATGCCGTGCGTTTCGGGCGTGAGCGAGCAGTGAAGCGTGAGGAAATCGCAGGAACGGAGAACGTCTTCAAAGGGCAGCAGGCGAACGCCGAGTTCCGAGGCGAGGCGCGGAGAAACGTAAGGATCGGCGGCAAGAAGCTCCATTTCGTAGGCGCGGCCCAGGCGCGCGACCGCCGAACCGACGCGGCCGAGGCCGACGATGCCAAGCGTTTTGCCGCGCAGCTCGACGCCGGTGAATTTCTTTTTCTCCCAGAGGCCTTTTTTCATCGAGGCGTTGGCGTCGAGGACGTGGCGGGCGAGCGCGGTGAGAAACGAGAAGGTGTGCTCGGCGACGCTGATCGAGTTGCCGCCGGGCGTATTCATTACGACGACGCCGCGACGCGTGGCGGCGTCGAGGTCCACGTTGTCCACGCCGACGCCGGCGCGGCCGACGACGCGGAGCCGGGCCGCTTCGGCGAGCAGCTCTGGCGTGACGCGCGTGGCCGTGCGAATGAGCAGGGCGTCGGCGTCGCGAACGGCTTCGCTGACGGGGATTTTCGTGCCCACCAGGCTGATCACCTGCCAGGAGGGATCGGCAGAGCGCAGGATTTCGGCGGCGCGTTCGGAGATACTTTCGGTAATGACGATTTTCATGTTTTCCCGACAGCCCTTTCGCGACAGAGGATGTAAATTTTCGATACGACTACTATAGAGCCTGGCGGCGCGAAAGCCGAAACGCTCAGCCGGCGGGCTCTTCGCCGGCGCGCCAAAGGCGGACGAAGCCGCGATCGGAAGTCGCGCCGAGAAGTTCCGAGACGCTGCGCTGGAGAACGGGATGGCGGAGGTCGGGGGCGATTTCGTTCAAGGGGACGAGAACGAAACGGCGATCGGCGAGGCGGGAATGGGGAATTTCGAGTTCGGGCGTGCGGATCACGCTGGTTCCGTAAAAGAGGATGTCGATATCGATCGCGCGGGGACCCTGGCGAACCGAAGGACGGCGGCCGAGCGCGCGTTCGAGGCGCTGAAGCGCGTGGAGGAGTTCGAGCGGCATGAGCGAAGTTTCGGCCTGGAGAACGGCGTTGAGGAACGGCCGCTGCGCGATTCCGCCGGCAGGCTCGGTGAGATAGAGCGAGGATTGGAGCAGCGGATGAACACCCGAAGCGAGAAGCGATTCAACAGCGCGGGCGATGTGGCCGGCGCGATCGCCGACGTTCGATCCGAGCGAAAGATAAATGATGCGCGAAGCGGTCATGGCAATTTCGGGCGCGGCGAGCCGGGGACGGACGCGGAACGCTGCTGCATTCAGAACATGCGCGCCTGCTGGCGTCCCGGCTCGAGGCCGAAATACTGATAGGCGATGGCGGTAGCGACGCGGCCGCGCGGCGTGCGGTCAAGCAGGCCGAGCTGCATCAGATAGGGCTCGTAGATTTCCTCGATGGCGTCCTCTTCCTCGCCGAGCGAGGCGGCAATTGTATTGAGACCGACGGGCCCGCCGGAATATTTCTGGATGATGGTGAGCAGGAGATTGCGATCGATCTCGTCGAGGCCACGCTCGTCGACGCCGAGCATGGCGATGGCTTCGCGGGCGATTTCGCGGTTGATGCGGCCGTCGGCGCGGACCTGGGCGAAATCGCGGACGCGGCGAAGCAGGCGATTGCCGATGCGGGGAGTGCCGCGGCCGCGCGTGGCGATCTCCTCGGCTCCGCCTTCGTCGATGGGAATTTCGAGAATGCCGGCCGAACGCGTGACGATCGTTTTCATTTCCTCGGGCGTGTAGAAATCGAGCCGGTGAACGATGCCGAAACGCGAGCGCAAAGGCGCGGTGAGCAGGCCGGCGCGCGTGGTGGCGCCGACGAGGGTGAAGCGGTTCAAACGAAAAGGATGAACGCGGGCGCCGGGCCCCGAGCCGATGATGAGATCCACGCGGTAATCCTCCATCGCCGGATAAAGCACCTCCTCAAGGGCGGGAAGCAGGCGATGGATTTCATCGAGGAACAGGACTTCGCGCTCGTCGAGCGAGGTGAGGATGGCGGTCAAATCGCCTTTTTTTTCGAGCAGCGGGCCGGAGCTGAATTTGATCGGGGCGCCAAGCTCGTTGGCGAGAATCTGGGCGAGCGTCGTTTTGCCGAGGCCGGGAGGGCCAAAGAGCAGGACGTGATCGAGGGCTTCGCCGCGGCTGCGCGCGGCCTGGACGGCGATCGAAAGGTTTTCCTTCACGCGGGACTGGCCGACGAATTCCTGGAAGTGGCGCGGGCGGACGCTGGCTTCGACGCGAGCGTCTTCGTCGAACGCCTGCCCGGAAACGATGCGTTGGCGATTCGGGTCCACCGATCAACCTTTCGCGCGCAGGCGCGGGGCGCCCTGCGACGCCGCGGAAAGTTCCGCCAGCGCGGCGCGGAACACGAATTCGAACGGGGCGCCAGGATGGGAGCCGAGCGCGCGGGCGATGACGTCGTCCACCTCGCGGCGATCGTAGCCGAGATTCAGGAGCGCGGAAGCGACATCGGCGCCGACGCCGGCCAAAGGCGCGGCGGACGGCGTTTCGGGCGCGAGATCGGCGACGCGATCGCGCAATTCCATGACGATGCGCTCGGCCGTTTTCTTGCCGATGCCGGGAATGCCGACCAGGCGCTCGACCTCGCCGCGGCGAATCGCGGCGAGCACTTCCTCGGCCGACTTGCCGGAAAGGACGCGCAGGGCCAGACCGGGACCGATGCCGGTGACGGAAATGAGCAATTCGAACGTGCGGCGCTCGCGGGCGGTGAGGAAACCGTAGAGCTGGAGCTGATCCTCGCGGAGGTGGGTGTGGATGAGCAAGGTAACAGGCTCGTTCAGCGAGCCGAGCGCGGCGAAGGTGGAAAGAGGGATGAGCACCTGATAGCCAACGCCGCCGACATCCACGATCACCTGGTTCGGCTGCTTTTCCACGAGCGTTCCGGAGAGGCGTCCAATCATTCGCGGCGATTATTGGGCATGGGCGGCGAAGCTGTCAACGAGCCCCGCGACCGGTGGGGGGCTACCTGGGGACAGCTCTCGGCCAGAACACCCAGAACATCCAGAGGGAGACGGCAAGCAACGTAGCGCCTGCCAATCTTATGAAAAACGGCCGAGGGCTGTGCCGAGGCCCATAGAGCGGCAGATAAAGCCGGATTACGCTGCCCGGAAAGGAGAGCCACCAGAGGCCACATACTACAAAAACGCCAAACGCGGAGAGGTCGGTCACGTCCATAGGAGCTGTCAGGTCCGCGGCCAGGTTACACATCGTCGTTCAAGGTCCGTAGCGCTTCGGCGAGCAGAACTTCGAGGTCGCGGCGGCTGCGGGTGGTGTCGTCGGCGGAGGGAGTATCGGCGGTGCGGGTGCGAGAGCAGGGATCGGAGGCGACATTGCGCGAGCGATGGCGCGAAGCGAGCAGGCGATCGACATCGCGATCGGTGAGCAGGACTTGGCGGCCGAGAAGCTCGGTGACCAGGTTGACGCGGGCGATGTGCTCGGTGGTTTCCATACGGAAAAAGGCGGTGAGCAGATCGGGGCCGAACGTGACGACGCCGTGATTAGCGAGAAGAATGGCGTTGTAGTGTTCGATGAGGGGATCGAGGGCCTCGGCCAGATCGTCCGTGCCCGGCGTGGCGTAGGGCGCGACGGGAATGCAGGCGAGATCGAGAATGGATTCGGCGAGCAGCGCCTTATCGAGCGCGATGCCGGCGGCGGCGTAGCCGGTGGCGACGGGCGGATGCGCGTGGCAGATGGCGCGAACGTCGTGACGGCGACGATAGACGGCCAGGTGCATCGGGAGTTCGGAAGAAGGCGAAAGACGGCCCTCGAGCTGGCGGCCGTGAAGATCGGTGATGACGAGATCCTCGGGATTGAGCATGCCTTTGCTCAAGCCGGTGGGCGAAGTGAGGACGCGGGAAGCGTCGAGGCGCAGCGAGAGGTTGCCGTCGGTAGCGACGGCGAAGCCACGCCGATAGAGCCAGACGCCGGCGGCGCAAATCTCGCGGCGATGCTCGGCTTCGTCCTTCTCGATTCCCGGCCGGATGGCCTGAAGGTTCATCGCGCTCAACTCGCCGGGCGAAGCGGCGGCCGGACACGGGCCACCGCGCGCCCAGTTGGGATCAGGCGTAGATGCCGCGCAGCCTGAGCGCCGAGGCGACTCGCCGGATGGCGAGCATGTACGCCGCGGTGCGGCTGGTGACCTTGTGCGCCTCACGCAGCTCGACGACCTGGTCGAAGCTGCGGTCCATCACGTCCTGCAGACGCTGATTCACTTCGCTTTCGCGCCAGAAAAAGCCCTGGCGGTCCTGCACCCACTCGAAATAACTGACGGTGACGCCGCCGGCGTTGGCCAGAATATCGGGCAGAACGAAGACGCCCTTTTGCTGGAGAACGTCGTCGGCGTAGGCCGTGGTGGGGCCGTTGGCGCCCTCGCAGAGGATCTTGCAATCGACGCGATGGGCGTTTTCGCTGGTGATCTGGTTTTCGATGGCGGCGGGAACGAGCACTTCGCAGGGCCGGAACAGGATTTCCTGGCTGGAGGTGCGTTCGCCGCCGGGGAATTCCGGCAGCGGCTTGTGCTGACGGTAGACCCAATCGACGAGCTTGGGAACGTCGAGACCCTTTTCGTTGTAGAGCCCGCCGTGGACGTCGCTGGCGCCGATGATTTTGTAGCCCGTCTCGTGCATCAGCTCGGCGGCGATGGAACCGACGTTTCCGAAGCCCTGCACGATGGTACGGCACTGGGAGGGCTTGAGCTGGAGTTTTTCCAGCGCCTTGTTGCAAATCATCATCAGGCCGCGGCCGGTGGCTTCGCGACGCCCGAGCGAACCGCCCAGGGCGAGCGGCTTGCCGGTGACCACGCCGGTGACGGTGTGGCGCATGTGCATGGAAAAGGTATCCATGACCCAGGCCATCACCTGCTCGTCGGTGCCGAGATCGGGAGCGGGAACGTCCTTTTCCGGGCCGAGCCATTCGGAAAGCTCGGCGGTGTAGCGGCGGGTGATGCGCTCGATTTCGCTGCGCGAAAGTTTTTCGGGGTCGCAGATGATCCCGCCCTTGGCGCCGCCAAAGGGGATGTCGACGACGGCGCATTTCCACGTCATCCAGGTGGCCAGCGCACGCACTTCGTCGATCGTGACGTGAGGGGAATAGCGGATTCCACCCTTGCACGGTCCGCGGACGAGCGAATGCTGAACGCGATAGCCGGTGAAAACCTCCATCCGGCCATCGTCCATGACGACGGGGATATAAACGGTGATTTCCTTATTCGGATATTTCAGAAAGCGGTAGAGTCCATCCTCGAGGCCCAGTTGCCTGGCGGCGATTTCGAAGCGGGCTTCCGCGGATTCGTAAACGTTCAATTCATCATGTGCGGCGACGGTTGCCATCGTGTCTTTCGATGCTCCTTCCCTGTCTGCCGAGCGACCGGGATCCGCAAAAAGCCGCAGAATGAGCGGAATTCCCCGGCGGACGGCCATTTTACGAGGCCCTGAGCCCCGGTGCAAGGTTTCGCGAGCGTGGAGCGTACGCGGAGCGAAACCCAGATTCAGCGAGCGACGAAGCGGCGCACCAGCAGACCCGCCAGCCGGCGCGGATCGTGCCGCAACAGCTCACCCTCCTCAAGCAAGTCGGCGACCAAACAGCGGCAGCCCATGGATTCGATGCGATCGGCATCGGGCCGGACGGGAACCGAATCCCGGGCGCGATACCGGCGCGCCAGGCGCGGCGAAGGAGCGCGGCCATTCAGAACCACCCAGTCCACCAGACCCGGACCGAAATGATCGAGCAGGGCGCGCAGGTGATCGGAACCGGAATAGCCGGTGGTTTCGCCGGGCTGCGTCATCAAATTCGAAATATAAATGCGGAGAGCCGCGGAGCGGCGAATCGCATCGGCGACGCCATCGACCAAAAGACTGGCAATCACGCTGGTGTAGAGCGAGCCGGGGCCAATGAGAATCAGATCAGCGCGTTCGATCGCCCGGAGCGTTTCGGGCAGCGGCCGGACGTGGCGCGGCCGCAGGCGCAGCGAGCGAATCGGCTCGACGGAGCGGCTGATGCGCGTTTCGCCGCGAACCACCCGGCCGCTGGAAAGCCTCGCCTCGAGGCGGACCGGCTCGGTGGTGGCGGGAAAGATGCGGCCGCGAATGGCGAGAACTTCCGAGGACAAGCGCACGGCTTCGGCGAAATCGCCGGTGACGCCGGTGAGCGCGGTGAGAAACAGATTGCCGAAACTGTGGCCGCCGAGGCCGGGACCGCGGGGGAAACGGTATTGGAACAGGCGGCCGAGCAGAGCTTCATCGGCGGAAAGCGCGACCAGACAATTGCGAATATCCCCGGGAGGAAGAACGTGATAACCGCGGCGCAGACGGCCGGAACTGCCTCCATCGTCGGTGACGGTGACGACCGCGGCCAGATCGGCGAGCGGCAGACGAAGCGGCTGGCCGCGAAGAGCGACGAAATGCTTCAGGCCCCGGAGGAGCGACGCGAGCCCCGTGCCCCCGCCAAACGCAACCACCCGCGCTGGAACGCGCGCTACGGCGGCCGGCCGTTCACGGAAACCACTAGCTGGCCGAGCCCTCCGGGTAGAGGAGCTCGGTGAAGCGGGGGTCTTCCTGGAGGTAGGAGAAATCCTCGTCATTGCGGGCAAGGTACCGGTTTTCCGGACGAAGCGCGATGGCCTGCTTCAGATTTTCCATCGCCGATTCCGTTTCCCCGGTGAGGCAATCGAGCGCGGCCAGAGCGTAAACGACGTAGTCGCTCTTGGGCGACATCTTTTGAGCTTTTTCGAGAGCGGCGCGCGCGTCGTCCCAGCGTCCCAGATTCATCATGGCGACGCCGTGATAATAATAGTCGTCGGCGGAGCGGAGGGAGGGCTCGGCCGGCTTCGAGAGCCGCTGCTCGCAGGCGCGAAGATGCAGGGTGGCGCGATCGGCCAGTTCCTTGCTTGGACCGGCGATCACGCGTTCGAGGGCCTGCTTCGCTTTGAGATACTTTTGCTGTTGGAAATACTCGATGGCTTCGTCGTAGAGCTTCAGCTGGCGCTCAACTTCGGGATTCGACACTTCCAACGCCCCTCCCCGTGAGACCGGAGTCTCTTCTAACGCGTTTTTTTTCAGCGGCTTCGAAGGGGACGGCCGGTGTTTGGAAGCACCGGAACTGCGCCCTCCGTGGGCCTTGCCGGCGCGCGCCATCTCTTGGAGGGTAGCAAAAACAGGCCAATGGCGTCAACCAGGGGGGACGGCTATAGCTGATTGAAAATAGACGCGTTAGAAGCAGGCGCAGGAGAGGGTTCTTGACGGCCGGGGCCGCGTGCTCGTAGGCTCGTCGGCGTGAAGGCGAAAATTCGCAGCCGATGGAACGTTTCTGTGGCCGAGGCAAGGCGGATTCAACTGGCGCTGCGCGACCGCGTGGAGCGGGCTGACCGCTTCGGCGAAATCCGGTGCGTGGCGGCCGCGGACGTGGCGCTGGACGTCGAGGGGAAACGCACGTTCGCCGGGGTCGTGATTTACAGCTTTCCCGAACTGGTGGAATTGGAACGCGCGTGGGCGGCGCGGCCGCTGCGCTTTCCTTACATTCCCGGGCTGCTCAGCTTTCGGGAACTCCCGGTGATTCTGGCGGCTTTCGAGCGCGTGAGGCGGCAGCCCAACCTTATTTTCTGCGACGGGCACGGCTACGCGCATCCGCGGCGATTCGGGATCGCATGCCACCTGGGCGTGGCGTTGGACCGGCCGACGATCGGCTGCGGGAAATCGCGGCTGGTGGGCAGGCACGCGGAGCCGGCGACCGAGCGGGGATCATGGACGTCGCTCGAAGACCGCGGGGAACAGATCGGCGCGGTGCTAAGAACGCGGACGGGAGTGAAACCGATCTACGTTTCAACGGGACACCGGGTGAGCCTCGGGAGCGCGATCGAACTGGTGCTCGCCGTGTGCGACGGCTACCGGATCCCGCGACCCATCCGCGACGCCGACCATTTCGTCGGGACGCTGAAACGCGAGCAAGCCGGGCGAAGCGTTACCGGGCGAAAAGACAATCGCGCGAGCCGCACCCGGGCGCGGTGAAAAAAAACGCTGTCCGGCGCGCGGCCCGGCCGGCGTCCAGCGCGTTTTTGGACCAGCGAGCGCGGCTAGATGCGCTCGTCGAGCGAAACGTAATCGCGCTGCCCGTAGCCGAGATACACCTGGCGCGGGCGGGCGATTTTCTGCTCGGGGTCGAGCAGCATTTCCTCCCACTGGGCGATCCAGCCGGCCGTGCGGCCGATGGCGAAAAGGACCGGGAACATCGTCATCGGCAGGCCCATGGATTGATAGATGAGGCCGCTGTAGAAATCGACGTTGGGATAGAGGCGGCGCGAGACGAAATATTCGTCTTCGAGCGCGATGCGTTCCACCTCGAGCGCGATATCGAGCAGCGGATTGCGGCCCATGACGTCGAACACTTCGTAGGCGGCGCGCTTGATAATTTTCGCGCGGGGATCGTAGTTCTTGTAGACGCGATGGCCGAAGCCCATCAGCTTGCCTTCGCCCGCCTTGACGCGCTTGATGTATTCGGTCACCTTCTGCACCGAGCCGATTTCCATGAGCATGCGCAGGACAGCTTCGTTGGCTCCGCCGTGGAGCGGGCCGTAGAGTGCGGCGGCGGCCGCGGCGGTGGCGCAGTAGGGATCGGCGTGGGAGCTGCCTACACCGCGCATCGCGCTGGTCGAGCAGTTCTGCTCGTGATCGGCGTGCAGGATGAACAGAATATCGAGCGCGCGCTCGAGCGCGGGGTTGGGCCGGTACTTGATCTCGGTGGTCTTGAACAGCATGTTGAGGAAATTGCCGGTGTAGCTGAGCTCGTTGTCGGGATAGACGAACGGCAGGCCCAGGCTGTGACGGTAGGAGAACGCGGCGATGGTGGGCATCTTGCCGAGCAGTCGGTAGGTCTGCTTTTTGCGGGACTCGGCGTTGAAGATGTCCTTCGATTCCGGATAGAAAGTGGAAAGCGCCGCGACCGTCGAGATGAGCATGCTCATCGGGTGGGCGTCGTAATGAAAGCCGTCGAGAAATTTCTTGATGCTCTCGTGAAGGAAGGTGTGATGGGTGACGTGAAACGCCCAATCGGAAAGCTGGCTGCGATTGGGCAGCTCGCCGTGGGTGATCAGGTACGCCGTTTCAAGGAAAGTGGACTTTTCGGCGAGCACCTCGATCGGATAGCCGCGGTAGCGCAGGATGCCGCGATCGCCGTCGATGAAAGTGATTTTGCTGATGCACGAAGCCGTATTGAGAAACGCGGGATCGTAGCTCATCAAACCGAAATCGTCGTCGTTCACCTTGATCTTGCGGAGGTCGTTGGTGCGGATGCAACCGTTCTGGATCGGCAACTCGTAGCGCTTTCCGGTGCGGTTATCGACGACGGTGAGGGAATCCTGCTGCTGGACGGGCCGGACCTCTGCCGAACCCGCGGCTGACGAGGGTTTTTCCACGTAAGTCTGCTCCTGGCGGGTGTTGAACAAACCACTCTACACCAACTCCCCCGCGCGCGCGAGCGGAGGCATTGCTCCGCAAGACAACGCCAAGAGGCGCGCCGGAGGCCTCAGCGGGCGTCCGGAACGCCGGCCTATTTCCGCCCGAGGAAACGGATGCGGCCGGTGAAGGCGCGGCCCTGGATGCCTTCGAAAGTGAGGAACTCCGGAGAATTTATATTGTTGACGACGACGGCCGGATTGCGGCGATCAGTGATGTCGTCGAAGCCGCCGCGAAGCGCGAATTCATAGTGAAAGAGGATGAAACGGCGTTCGAGAAACAGATCGAGCGAGAAATAGTCGGGAAAACGGCGCGAGCCCGGCGAACCAACCAGTTCCTGATTCTGGTTGACGACGTTGAAGGGATAGCCGGTGCGCCAATCCACCGCGTATTCGAGCTGGAAACGGCGAATGAGCGGCGCCCAGCCCCAGGACAGGATGCGATTAGGCGAATCCCAGGGCAGCGGGCCGGGGAGCTGGGGACTGAAGAGCAGCGAATCGAGCGAGGGTTCGAGCGCCGCGCTCGTGCGGGCGCGGGAGCGCGTGTAGGAAACCAGAACCTGATCGCTGCGAAGAAACGGATAGCGAACGGTGACGCGAAAGGCGTCGTACGTATCGCGGCGGCTGTCGGTGAGAACGAACTGGCCGCTGGGAAGGCCGGGCGCGGGGCCGGAACCGGTTTCCTGGTAGGCGAATTCGTTCGCGCCGCGACTCGCGATGTATTCGAGGGAAAGATGGGCCTGGCCGGGCAACATGCGTTCGAGTCCGGCGCTCCAATTGAGGAAACGCGGCGCACCGAGCGACGCCGGGCCAGCGGCGAACGAGGTGACGACGGCGGGACCGAGCGGTGTCGCGCCGTCGGCGGCGTAAAAAATATCGCTGCGCCGGCCCTGGAGCGGAAGGCTGACGAGCGAAAGATTCGTCGCTGGATAGCTGAGGCCGATGCCGGCGGAAAGTTTCGTTTTGCCGTCTTTGCCGATCATGTAGCTGGCGGCGAGGCGCGGAGAGAAAAGCGGCTGGCGCAGGATTTCGTCCCAATCGAAGCGGAGGCCGGCGCCGACGTAGAGGCGTTCGACCGGTGACCAGCCGTCCTCGGCGTAGCCGCTGGTTTCGACGTTGTTGCGTTCGTAAGAGGGCGGACCGGAGAACGACGCCTGGCGATCGAGCGTGCCGTCCTCGCGATAAATGAGGATGGAGCCGCGCGAGAGCGACTGATCGTAGGTGACGCGGTAAAAATCGAGGCCGAATCGAAACCGATGGCGGCCATGCCAATCGAATGCGGGAAGGAAGAAATTCGCGATGGCTTCGTAGCGGCGGGCGGTGGAAGCGCTCGTTTCGAAAAAGTCGCCGCTCGCGCCCTCGGGACGAATGACGTAGGGAGCATCGCCGCGCGGGAGAGATGAAGAATT
Organism: Acidobacteriota bacterium; assembly: GCA_021812285.1. Classification (GTDB taxonomy): domain Bacteria; phylum Acidobacteriota; class Terriglobia; order Acidiferrales; family UBA7541; genus JAKASX01. Next base: position 12,221 of record JAKAOH010000091.1, read on the forward strand.
AAATCGATCGGCGGCGAAACCCCATTCAACGAGCGCGCCGGAGCCGAGCGACATCCGGTCCTTGACCGAAGCGAACCAGGCGTTTTCAGCGAGATCGGTGGTGGTGGAAAGCGGATCGAGAGCGTCGAGGCCGTTGCGGGGCGACGTGAAGCGGTTGATGAGGAAGCTGCCGGTGAGCTGATTCGAAGGATCGAGATTCCACTGCACTTTCGAGAGATTGTTCCAGCGCCAGATGGGAGCCTCGTCGGCGCCAGAAGGAAGCTGGGGGATGATGCTGAGATCGTATTCGCCCTGGCCGGCGTCGAAGAACCAGGCCCGACCGCGCGAGATCGGGCCGGAGAAATCGAATCGCGGCGTGAAGGCTTCGATGTGAAGGCCTTTGCGGCTTTGCACGGACGGAATGAAATCGGTGGCCGAAAAACGGAAGCGATCGTCGCCCATGCCGGTGCGGAGATCGAGCGCCTCGCCGGAGCTATTGCCAAGATCGGCGGGCTGGCGGGCGCCGATGACCCGGATCGAGCGCAGCGCGTCGGGACTGACGCGGAGATCGAGCAGACCGGTGACGGGCTGGGAAACGTCGAAGCCGTCCATTCGCTCGTCGATCTGGCTGGAGCGGGAACCATTGATGTGGAACTGGCCGTCGAGGTCGGGCATGACGCCGGGAATGAACGGGAGAACGTTGCGGTAATCGCGATTGACGGGATAGGGGACATTGACCACGTCGCGGCTCGAGAGTCTTTCGACGGCCGCGGTCTGGCGCGGATCGATCACGGGCGGCGTATAGCGCACCTCGATGCGCTGCTGGAATTCGCGCTGGTGCGGAAGCGTGATGGCGACCCGGTGGCCGGCGGCGAGCGCGACTTCCCCGCGGGAGACGGGATAAAAACCGGGCTTTTCGACGGTGAGACGATAGACGCCGGGAGGGAGCGACGGAAATTCGGCGCGGCCGTTGGCGTCGGTTTCTCCGCGAATCGGCGCGCCGCCCGATGCCGGTGTCAACGTGAGTTGGGCGTGGGGAACGGCGACCTTATTTTCATCCAGGACGGAGATGGTGATCTGGGGCGGCGATTGGCGATGGCGTGGCGGCGCGGCAAACGCCCGCGCGGCACAGGCGCAGAACAACGCGAGCACAAGCCCGGCGCATTTGCGCGTACGCGCATACGGCCGCCGCGACTGGAAATTTCCCACGGCCATGATTTCCATTATCTCCCAGCGAGACAGCAGACGCAGCGCGAAAGGGAATTGGGACCTTGCAACGGAACGCGCGGTGGGCGGAGCGGAACGGGTTTCGCAAAGCGGGGGCGAAGACGCAACCGCCCGGAGCGCTTTCGGGCGGCCCGGGCGGTGCACAAGGCAAATTTCGCAGGCGAAATTTCGACCCGTGGGCGTGGCGCTCGCGGGCGAAACTCCGCTACTTGCCTTTCTTCGGAGCCTTGGTTTTCTTCGCCGGTTTCTTGGCCATCGGCTCTCCTCTCGAAATGGATGCGCGCGCTTGCGCGCGTAGCTACACGATACGCACAACGTTTCTGCAATGCAATAACGATGTGAAATTTTTTAAAAATTATTTTTGACGTGGCGCAGCAATTCGACGAAGCATTTCGCGAAAAAAAAGTCCCCCGGCGAAAAATCGCGCCGAGAGTTTCTCGAAGTTCCCGGCGCGGCTTGCCCGCGGAAATCGGGTTCGGTATTCTTTTTTTACTTCCAGCTCAGATCCCGACGATCTGAGTTTCATGAAGAGTGGCCGAGGGAACGGGCCCGACGACGCCACGGCAACCGGCCCGGCGAAACGCCAGGCGCGGTGCCAATTCCCGCCCCCGAGTTCGGGGCACATGAGACACGGATCCGCCGCAAGACAATGTCTCTGCCCGCACTGGGAAACGTCGCACGCGCCGCTTCGCGCGCGGGAATCGCGCGAGGAGCGGCCGGCGAAAGGAAAGGCCGCTGACGATGAACCAACCTTACGAATTGCACTGCCGGCAATGCGGCG
>JAKAOH010000266.1 GCA_021812285.1 Acidobacteriota bacterium
AATACCAATGCGGCTTTCGAGCGAATCGGGAAGAAACAAAACACCGCTCTCGTGACGCCCTCCACCGTCCACCCAGTTGGGCGTATTCCATTGAAAATACGGGCATTACGGGAGAAAGAAACCCTTTTCGCCAGGTCCCGCGAGTGACACCCTCCGCCTTGCGCAGCGGTTCCGCGATTCGGGCAAGCGCTTCGCGCGCCGTGGCGGACATGGGCTGGGAGACTGGCGCGGACGTTTCGCGCACCGAAGGCCACGTAGAAGAGGCTCAAAAAGTGACACCCTGGAAAAATCATCTCGTTGAAACAAAACCACCTACCGGATTTTTTGCTCGACCACCTGTGTCACCCTGCAACGCCATCCCCAACCCCTCGCGCGCCGCACTTTGGCCATCTCCGAAACGTGGGATTTTTCGAGTTCGTTTCCCGTCCAGCCCAGCCGACGCAATCCATCTCCACGAGTGGCGTCTCCCTGCGCGAATCGCGACATCCGCTCGACTTGAAGGCTCCACTTCCGGCCACGTCGCAGGCTTCCATTTGAAAATAGGGCGACCTCGCCGCGCTCGCGCGTCCCAAACCCGGGAACGTCAGTTGCCCCGGATTCCGCGTGACGCACGTCGTCTGCCTCGATCGGTGAGTTGCGTGATTGGGGGGTCCGCTCGTTGACTTGCGCGGGAGCGCCACGTAATATGCCGCTGGCGTGGAAGACAGCTCATCCTTGATCGGTCAGACCATCTCCCACTACCGCGTCGTGGAGCGGCTCGGCGGCGGCGGAATGGGCGTGGTGTACAGGGCCGAGGATACCCGCCTGCACCGGTTCGTCGCGCTGAAATTCCTTCCCCCGGAACTGGCGCGCGATCCGCGCTCGACCACCCCAACATCTGCACGATTCACGAAATCGGTGAGTTCGGGAGCAAACCGTTCCTGGTGATGCAGTGCCTGGAAGGCGAAACGCTGAAGCATCGCATCAGCGGCAAACCGCTCCCGCTCGATCTGCTGCTCTCGCTGGCCATCGAAGTGGCCGACGGCCTGGACGCGGCGCACGCCAAAGGCATCGTGCATCGCGATATCAAGCCGGCGAATATTTTCATCACCACGCGCGGCCACGCGAAAATCCTCGATTTCGGCCTGGCGAAACAGACGGCCAAGGCCGGCGATGCCGCCGCAACTCTGACGCGCGACGCGGGCGCGCCGGCGCTCGCCGAAGAGCAGCTGACCAGCCCCGGCAGCACCATTGGCACCGTGGCCTATATGTCGCCCGAGCAGGTACGCGGCGAAACGGTGGACGCCCGCACGGATCTTTTTTCGCTCGGGGTGGTTCTCTACGAAATGGCGACGGGTGTTCCGCCGTTTCGCGGCGATACGAGCGGCGTGATTTTCCAGGCGATTCTCGATCGCGCTCCAGTGGCTCCGGTGCGCCTGAATCCCGACGTGCCTCCGCGGCTCGAAGAAATCATCGCCAAGGCGCTCGAAAAAGACCGCAAGCTCCGCTATCAATCCGCCGCGGATCTGGAATCGGACCTGCTTCGGATGAAGCGCGACGCCGATTCCACGCGCTCAACCGCTTATCAGGTAGCCGAAGACGAAACCGACGCCAGCGCCGGCACGACGTCCGCGGCAACTTCGGCGGCGCAGTCCGGTTCCTCCAGCCGGCGAGTGGTTGCGGCAACTTCCTCACCGGCCAGTGCGAGCACGATTCCGGCCACGTCCGCGAGCGGGGCTGCCGTGCCGGTTTCCGACAGTAGGAGCGCGGTCCTTGGCTCGCCGCTTGCTGGCGCCGCCGCGCCCGGTGTCGACTCTGCCGTTGTCGCGCCCGCCGCCAAGCATCGTTGGCCTCTTATCGCCGCTGCCGTCGTTGTGATCGCCGCTATCGCCGCCGGAACCTATTTCTTCTGGCCGCGCCAGCCTGTGCTGACTTCGAAAGATTCCATCGTTCTGGCCGATTTCACGAATACCACCGGCGATTCCGTTTTTAACGGTACGCTGCGCCAGGGGCTCGCGGCGCAGCTTGCCCAATCGCCCTTCCTGAATATCGTTTCCGATCAGCAGGTGGTGCACGAGCTCCGGCTGATGGGCCAATCCTCCGGTGCGACGGTCTCCGATCAGATCGCGCGAGAGATTTGCCAGCGCGATGGCGCAGCGGCCGTGCTCGATCCTTCGATCGGTCAAGTCGGCAGCCAGTACAACCTGGTGTTGAACGTGGAAAATTGCGAGACGGGCGCCACGCTGGCCAGCGCGCAAGCGGTAGCCAACGACAAGGACCACGTGCTCGCTGCGCTTTCAACCGCAGCCACTTCGATTCGCAGCAAACTCGGCGAATCGCTCGCCTCGATCCGGAAATTCAATAAGCCGCTCCAGGATGTCACCACGCCCTCGCTCGAAGCGCTGCAGGCGTATACTCTCGGCTGGCAAGCGCTCGAAGGCGGCAACTCTGGCGCCGCGGTCGCACCCTTTCAGCGCGCTGTTTCGCTCGATCCGAATTTCGCCATGGCCTATGCCGCGCTGGGCACGGAGTACAACAACCTCGGCGAAACCGCTCTAGCGGCCGAGAGCATCACAAAGGCCTACGCTCTGCGCGACCGTGTAAGCGAGCGCGAAAAGTTTTACATTTCCTCGCACTACGAGGAGTTGGTAACCGGCGACCTGCTCAAGGCGAATCAGGTCTATGATCTCTGGGAACGGACGTACCCACGGGATGACGTTCCCCCCACCGACCTGGGCTCAGACTATGGGAATCTCGGTCGGTACGAGCAGGCGCTAACTGCTGCCCGCCGCGGGCTTGCACTTGACCCCTCCAGTGGGCTGAGTTACGCGAACCTCGCCGACAGTTACATTTACCTCAATCGTTTGGATGAGGCCGCAGCGATTCTTCGGCAGGCCAAAGCGCGTGGGTTCGACTCGCTGGAACTCCGCCTTTACGCCTACCAGTTGGCGTTCCTACAGGGCGACACCGCGACCATGGCGCACGAAGTGGCTTGGAGCTCCGGCAAGCTGGGAATCGAAGACTTGTTTCT
>JAKAOH010000267.1 GCA_021812285.1 Acidobacteriota bacterium
GCTTTGCGCGCACCCGCGCCGGCGCGGGCCGGAGGCGGGAGCGCCTGAAATCTGCTGCGGCGTGTGGACCGGTAGTGCTACAATGCTTACGATAGTTACATTCTTGGAGGAACCGTGAAGCGCAAGACGCGGTCCGTGGTGGTCAGCATGCGGCTTTCGGCAGAAACCTGGACCCGGCTCAAGCGAATCGCCCATCGGCACGGCTGGACGCCCAGCGACGCGAGCGCACGGCTGGTGGAGGAGGGGCTTCGCCGCTCCGAATTCGCCTTTATTGATTTCCGCGACTCCGCCGCAGGCCGGCAGGCGTATGTCCTGGGAAGCACGCTGGCCGTTTGGGAAATGGCGCTTCTGGTTCGAGGGTACAAGTCCGACGTTGCTGCTGTGGCCAAGCACTTGCGGTGGCCGGAAGCCAAGGTCCAGGCCGCGGTTCATTACGCCGAAGCATTTCCGGAAGAGATCGAGGGTGCGCTTTCCGAAAACACGGCTGCGGACTTCGAAGCCTTGAAGCGCATGCTGCCGCAAGCCACCGAATTCGTCGCGAAGTCCTGAAATGCTCAAGCTGCTTCTGGACGAGCATGTCTCGCCGGCCGTGGCGGATAGTCTGCGGCGCCGTCACCGCTCTCTCGTCGCGATCTGCATGGGGGAGTGGGAGGGAGGGGCGCTGCTGGGCCAGACGGACGCCGTCTGTTTGCATCTGGCGGCCGCGCGGAAGCTGACCCTGGTTACCTACGATCGCCGAACGATCCCTCCTTTGTTGAAGAGTTGGGCGGAAGAAGGGCGAAAGCACGGCGGGGTGATTTTCGTGGACGAGAAAACGATCTCACCTTCGGACACGGGCGGCCTTGTCCGCGCTTTGGGCGGCCTGTGGAAGAAGACATCGAGATGGGACTGGTCGAATCGGGTCGTCTTCCTTCGCCGCTGATGCTCGTCCAGTGGCCGGCGGTTGGTCTCTGTCCCGGCAGTCACGCGGGGCGGATGTCGACCGGCATTCGCGGTGCCCCACGTGTCTCTTTTCGGGCAGTCGCCGAGCGCGGCATTTCCGGAATGAAATCTTTCCGCATAATATTCATGTGATTATGTTGCGCACGATTTTTGCCGTTTTGGTGCTGTCGGTTTATACGGTGGTGATTGGGCTGCCGCTGCTGCTGCTTGCGTGGATCACGGGCACGATCGGCCCGTTCTATCCCGCGGCCGAAGTCGGTCTGCGCCTGGCGCTTGCGACCGCCGGGGTGCGCGTTCGCGCCCAAGGCGTCGAAAACATTCCCGCCGAAGCCTGCCTGTTCATGGCCAATCACACGAGCGCGGTGGATCCGGTGGCGATGTTCATCGCCACGCCCCGGCGTTTCGCGTTCCTCGCCAAACAGGAACTGTTTCGCATTCCGCTGCTGGGCCTGGCGATGCGCCGCGCGCAATTCCTGCCGGTGGACCGTTCGAGCGCGGAAGCGGCGGCCGGCAGCGTGGATCGCGCGGTCGAGCAGTTGCGCGGGGGCGTTTCGATGATGATCTATCCGGAGGGGACGCGCAGTCTCGATGGCCGCCTGCTGCCGTTCAAACGGGGCGGTTTCCTGCTCGCCATTCGCGCCGGCCGGCCGGTGGTTCCCGTGGCGATTCAGGGCGCCGAGCGGATTCTGCCGAAGCACCAGCTGTGGATTCAACCCGGCGAGATTTTGCTGAAATATCTGCCGCCCGTCCCCGTTGCCGGCTACACGGATGAAGATCGGGGCGTGCTGCTCGAACGCGTCCGCGCGGCGATCGCGGCCAACCTGCCGGAAACAGAAGAAGTGCGGGAGGGTGAGACGGTTTGAGGCGCGAGGCCGGCATGCATGGGCCAGCGCGAGCCGGCAGCCGGGAGCTAGTTGATGCCCAGAAGGATGATGCTCGCGACGGCGTGCGTGAGGGCCGCGCCCTCGATGCCGTAGCGGCTATAGACCCAGCCTGTGGCCACGCCCAGCAGGTATTGAATCATCGCGAGTGAAATCACCGCAGGGGCCAGCATTACCACGGATGGATGGGAAATGAAGGGGAAAACCAGCGCGCTGATCAGGATCGCCAGCATGGATCGCCTGGTCAGGACCATCAGCACGCTCATCAGGAAAAGGTGGCCCACCACTTCGGCCACGATCGCGGCGAAGGGCACCGTGGCGATGCGTACGCCGAAATTGCCGGGAAAGGTTGGCAACGAGAACAGATGCACCACGAGCGTTGCCAGCAGGCCGAAAATTCCGCCCACGGCGAAGCAGATTCGCACGAACGATTGCCGGTCCGTTTTGTCGCTCGGCTGCTTGAGTTCCCATGGCCGCAGAAACGGCATCGGCAAATTTCCGCGGTCCGCGATGATCAGTCCCACCCAGGCGCACACCAGCGTCGCCGCGAACGCGCCCAGCGTCCATTCGAGCCACGGCGCGAGCGTGGAAAGATTGGTGCCGCGCGCGCCGACGAAGGGGACGTAGAAAAATCCCGAAATGAGGCCGGCGAGGCTCAGAACGATCAGCCGTTTTCGAATTGGCGCGCCTTTTTCCATAAACTGCGGGATATTGGCCTATTTACCGCGGCGCCGTCAATCGCTTTTTGCTCGGCGTTTCCCGCGACGGGCATTGCTCCTGGAAGCCGCAGGCTTCTTTTTGCCGGTCTTCGCGCCTCCAGCGCGCCGTTCTGAACTCGAGGCGACGCGGAGCGCGGCGATTTCCCGTTCGAGCATCTGCACGCGCTTTTGGAGTTCCGGCAGCCGGCCAAACGCGGCCACCGATTTCAGCCACAGCCGGTTTTCCATTGCCGGATAACCGGAATAGATCGCTCCGGCCGGAACGTCGTTCGGGACGCCGCTCTGCGCGGTGAGCACCGCGCCGTCGCCGATGGTCAGATGGCCCGCCGCACCCACCTGGCCGGCCAGAATCACGCGTTTTCCCACATGCGTCGAGCCCGCCAGGCCCACCTGCCCGCAGAGCAACGTATCCTCACCGACGCGGCTGGCGTGGCCCACCAGCACCAGGT
>JAKAOH010000268.1 GCA_021812285.1 Acidobacteriota bacterium
GGACGGCAACGCAGGCCGGATGACCCTTTCCGCAACCCCGCTCCGGCGATTCTACCGCAGTTGGACGCGAATCGGGGCGCGCGAAAAGCTGCCGTGCGCGGCGTGGTGTCTTGTCTGTTACAATGCCAGCCGATTCTCATGGCGAACAAGACTCCCCGGCTGAAACCGACGAGCAGGAGCGGGCCGATGCAACATTTCGAAAAGCTGAAGCCGGTGGCTCAACTGGCACTGCGCTGGGCGTTGGCGCTTATTTTCCTCTACCACGGCTATCCGAAACTTTTCACGCACCGGCACGCGGCTTATGCGGCGTTTCCGCGGATGGGATTTCCCTGGTATTTCGCGCTGATCGCTGGGATTGTGGAATGCTTCGGCGGCTGCCTGTTGGTGGCGGGGCTGTTCACGCGAATGGCGGCGCTGCTTCTGACGGCGGAAATGAGCATCGCCATCTGGCGCGTGGGACTGGCACATGGCGTCGGGGCGGTGGGTAATTACGAATTTCCGCTCATCATGGCGGCCGGAGCGTTCACCGTGCTGGTGCTGGGCGCGGGGCCGGTCTCGCTGGATCGCGTGATCTTCAAGGCGAAACCGTAGCCAATAACCCCCGATTGGCCGGGCGCCGGATGAGCTTGCGCGCTTCGCCAATGCGCCGAGCGCCGGCGCGGTTGACCTTACGGGGCGGGGCTTTGCGGCGCGGCGGAATGCGGCGCACCGGCGGGAGTGACCACGTAAGGCGCCTGCGGCATCAGGATCCACGCGACGATGTACGCGATGATGCCGGGAAGGAGGCCCGTCGCCAGCGTCACGAACACGAAGATGATCCGGAAAATCGTCGGGTCCATATCGAAATGCTCGGAAAATCCGCCGCAGACGCCGGCGATTTTCTTGTCCCATGCGGACCGCATCAGGCGCCGCGGCGCGACGCTGGGCGATTGGCGGGCGCCGCAAAACGAGCAGAAATTCGAATAGTCAATTACTTCGCGCTGGCAGGCTGAGCAGTACATTTCGTCCTCCCGAACTCCACCTCGATTGTTCCTCGTTTGATCTATACGCAAATGCCGGGCCGCAGGTTCCTTACTTTCAGCATGGCACAGCCTTCGCGGGATGCAAGAGGCACGTTGCAAGCGCGGGACGGGCCGGGGCCGCGGCAAGCCTAGGCCAGCGGCGGCTGGGCGCCGGAATGCTGCCGAGGGGTGAAGTGGGACTGATTTTCGCGAATATCGGCCGGGCGCTGCGCGTGGTGAGCGACAAGCTATTTTCCGCGGTGGTGCTGATGGTGGTCGTGACGACGCTGGTGACGCCGCCCCTTCTGCGCCTGCTCATGAAACGCGAGGAACCGCGCGCGGAGAACGCCCCGGCGTAAACCCTAGGCGCGACCGCGCGGCTAGCCGCCGCCAACGAAGTGGACGATTTCGAAAACGTCGCCGGGCGAGACGCGCGTGGAGGGCCAGAGATCCCGAGCGACGATTTCGCGATTCCGCTCGACGGCCACGCGGCCGGAATTCAAACCGAGATGGGCGACGAGATCTGCGACGGAGAGCCCATCGGGAATTTCACGGGCTTCGCCATTGATCGTGACGTTCATCGAAATCGTTCCGCCGGGAAGACTTTCCAGAAAAACGAAGAGAAAAGCGCCGACAGGGGCACGCCCAAACGCGCCCCTGCGCGGAAAGCGGAAGCAACGCGCCGGCCAAGGAGCTACCGGCGCGCCGCGGGAAGGCCCGAAGCGCGGGCGGCTACACCTTCACGAAAATAATCAGGAACGTGTAGAGCGCGAGCGATTCGATCAGCACGAGCGCCAGAATCAGCATGTTCTGAATCACGCCGCTCGCCGCCGGATTGCGCGCGAAGCCCTGCGAGGCTCCCATGCTTGCGATGCCCTGGCCGATGCCGCAAAGGCCCGAGGCGATCGCCATCGCGAAACCCGACGTGATGATCGCCCAGGTGGCCGCCGAGTTTCCGCCGGCCGCGGCGGGACCCTGCGCGGCGAAAACCGCCGGAGCGAGGGCAAGCACCGCCATCATGACTCCCAAAAATCCCACCAACTTCCTCATCCGCTTCCTCCCATGCTGAAAGTGGCCGCCGCGCTTTTGCCCGCTTCGCGGGGAACGGGCGGCGGTTCCCAAGGCCGTGGGGCGCAACTTGCACCCGATTAGTGCTGATGGACAACCGCTCCCGAAACATAGATTACGGGCAAAATCGTAAATACGAAGGCCTGAATAAAGGCCACAAAAATATGAAGACCGATAAACACCACCGGAAGCGTGAAGGGCAAGACGCCGGCCGCGTAACCTACGGGATTCAAGTGGCCCAGGAACGCGGTCAGCGCGACGGTGAGACCAAGGATCAGCGTATAAATGGTTTCGCTGGCCAGCATGTTGGCCCAAAGCCGGGCGGTGAGCGATACCATCCGTGCCAAGTGGCTGAAGATTTCCACCGGAACCATGACCGGAGCAAGGGCCGGAATCGGGCCGGCGAACTGGACCGCATACCGGAGCGGGCCGTTCTTCCGCAGGCCGCACCAGTTGTAATAGAGAAAAACGAGGATTGCGCACCCGAGCGGCACGGTGTATTGCGCCGTAGGCGATTCGAGCGTGGGAACCAGGCTGATCAGGTTCGAAAACAGAACAAAGATTCCGATCGAGCCCAGCATCGGCAGATACTGCTCGCCGCCATGGCCGATGAAATCCTCGACCATGTCGCGCAACCCCAGCTTGAACGAATTCGTGAAAAGGATTTCCATGAACTGCTGAATCGGCCCGGGACGATCCACCGAAAGGCGCGAGCGCAGCCAGAAGAAAAAGATCGCGGCGAGCAGGAAAACGAACAGCTCCATCGCGATGTGGTTGGGAATCGGCGCGCGGGGATCCGGATGAAAACCGAGTCCGGCCAGCAGCATGGCGGCCGGCTTGCCGAGGACCAGATTCACGTACTTCGTAACCCAGAGTTCCGGTGTCGCTGCCATCGTCTCCGAAGGTTCCCCTCCTTCCGG
>JAKAOH010000092.1 GCA_021812285.1 Acidobacteriota bacterium
CCAGTGCAGAACTTCAGCAATCCCCGTACCTCGCTCAAGCACGAGTGGTTCAATCCGAGCGCTTACGCTCCGGAGAACTTCGGCACGTTCGGCAATGCCGGGCGCAACCTGCCCTTCCACGGACCGGGGATCAACAACTGGGACGTATCCTTCTGGAAAAACACGGCGCTCGCCGAACAGACCACGCTTCAGCTCCGCATTGACATGTTCAATGTGTGGAACCACGCCCAGTTCGCCAACCCCGTGGGCAACGTGGTCAGCCCGCTGTTTGGCCAAGTCTTGAACACGACGGGAAACGCGCGAATCGTCCAGCTGTCCGCGCATTTCTACTTTTAGGGCCGGCCGTCCATGCGGCAAGGCGGTTTCTACGGCTGCGGGTGCGTGAGCGCTTGTTGCACCCGCAGCCGTCGGAAGCCCCGTGGGCGGGTATGGGTTCGGTCGCGCCATTGCTTGGCGCATTCCCATCGCCGACCGCTTGCCTCGCCGTAGCTTCAGCGTAGGCGAGTAGCACAGGCGTTTGCGTCCCTTGAATCTGCGTCTTCCGCATCCCGATGCTCTCTATCGGGACCGCGTTCTTTTCATCCCGACGCCCTCCATCGGGACTGTGCCTGTGCGCATTTCCTCGCGGGTGCGCGAAACGCGCTATCGTTCATCCTCAACGCATCGGAAAGAGATCCCCGCGCCGGCCCGCCGTTGGTAGGAGCGGGTCTCAGACCCGCCCGATTTCCCGCGCGGCATCCACCGACATTCCCCGTCGCCCTCCGCCCGCGTCAACCTTGGCGCACGAGTCGGCAAAGAACTACTGATCAAAGATCATTACTGCGAGGGCAGGTTCGCAGCGGCCACGCTCACGTTCATGGATTGGGCGGGGAACGCTCACCACGGAGTGGCGCTTCCTTACGAATACTGGTCACGCTCCCAGTGGAAGGAGGCCTGGGATGGGCTGGGCCTAAGGGTATCGGCTATAGAGCCACACCTGAGTCTATACCCGTTCCCGGCTTCTTGCGTGTTTGAGCGCGGGATGCACTTCTTGGCGAGGCTAGGACGCCTCTAATCCTCTGGACCTGCCACCAGCCCTGAGCGCCAATTCACTCAACAACTGCGGAGCCGAGCAACCGGAATACCCGAATGGAACGCGGCTAAACGTAGCCGGGCTGTTTCGCAAAGTTCCGTGCTACCGTAATTCCGCCCTGATGAGGCAAAGGACAACCAGGCGCCCCCGATAAGAACGAACGCGTTGTCAAGGCGCAGTGGATCGTACCCGTTGCTGGGAAGCACCGCTCTGTTGCTCGGAGAGGTTGAGGACCGAAGCTCCGGAACGGTCACGGTGAATCCCTTCCCGGCGGAATCGCGTCACCAGCCGGCCACACGGTACAAACAGCAACCGCGCCTTACGTAGAACCACCCCTCGCGCTCCGTGTCGCATCGCGCAAAAATGTCGTCGCGTGGAGAAAAAAGCCGCTCCCTGCCCGCAGAAAGGAGGAAGCATCACATGCCGAGCCTTGCATGGAGCGGAGTCCACCTCGCTCGCCCGAGGAGAGCCGTAACCCCAAATTCAGGCTCCGTAGTCCACGTAGAAGTGGCCCAAAAAGTGACACCCTGGAAAAATCATTTCGTTGAAACAAAACCACCTACCGGTTTTTTTGCTCGACCACCTATGACACCCTGCAACGCTACTCTCGAACCTCTCGCCCGCCCCACGTTTGCCATCACCCAAGCGTGGAACTTCTCGGTGTCCCCGCTCCCTCCGCATTCCGCAACGTTTCCGCGGACCAGCCCGCCGGTTGCTGGTGCTGGGGTCGTGTGCTAGCATGCGTTTCCTTCGGGCGAGCCTGTTTTCCCAAAGGCTTGCCATTGTTGCGCGACGCCGCGAAGCACTCGCGGCAAACGGTTTTTCCGCGGTCCGGCACACCGGGAAGCGGCAGCGCCGGCCGTGCCGTGCGGTGTGTCTGACGCGGCGGCGGGGAACCGACAAGCCGGTCCGCGACGCAACCTGGCTTCGGCGCCGATCGAGACTGGCGGACGATCGAGGTAGCCGATGAAAACCTACAGCACTGAATCCATCCGTAACGTTGGCATTGTGGGACACGGCGGCACTGGAAAAACGCAACTGGTTTCCGCATTGCTTTTCGCCGCCGGAGCAACCGACCGCTTGGGCAAGCCCGCCGATGGCACCGCTCCCACCGATTGGGACGAAGAAGAAATTTCCCGAAAAATCAGCGTTCAGACCGGCCTGGCTCATCTCGAATGGCCCAGTCCCGGCCCGGAGGGCGTGAAAATCAATCTGCTCGATACGCCCGGTTACAGCACCTTCATCAACGAAACCAAAGCTTCCCTCATTGCCGCCGACGCCGCGCTGATTCTGGTCGAGGCCGTCGCCGGCGTGCAGGTGGTCACCGAAAAAGTCTGGGATTTCTGCGCCGAATACGGCCTTCCGCGCGCGTTTCTCGTCAGTTGGATGGATCGCGACCTCGCCGATTTCGGCCGCGCGCTCGCTTCGATTCAGGAAATTTTTGGCCGCGGCGCCGTCGCCGCGCATCTGCCCATCGGCTCCGAGCACAATTTCCGCGGCGTCGTGGACCTGATCACGATGAAAGCCCACGTATACGAATCCGACGGCTCCGGCCGGGCGAAAATCGAGGAGATTCCCACCGGCCTCGCCGACACCGCCCGCGAATGGCACGAAAAGCTCGTCGAAATGGTCGCCGAGGGCGACGACAAGCTGATGGAGGAATTTTTCGATAAGGGCACGCTGCCCGTCGAGGACCTGCTCAAGGGACTGCGCGAAGCGATCCGCTCGCAGCGCCTGTTTCCCGTGCTCGCCGCTTCCGGTTTGCGCAACATTGGTAGCCAGTCCGTGATTCAGTTTCTGGCCGATGCGTTCCCGCATCCCGGCGAGCGCGGCTCGGCCAGCGGCACCAGCGCTCCAAACCGCCAGGGCGAACCGGTTTCGCGTCGCGTTGCCGCCGACGAGCCGGTTTCCATTTTCGTTTTCAAGACGCTCGCCGATCCTTTCGCCGGGCGCATCAGCTATTTCAAAGTGATGTCCGGAAGGCTCGCCAACGACGCGACCCTCGTGAATTTCAATCGTCAGGCGTCCGAGCGCTTTCAGCACGTCCAGGTGATGCAGGGCAAATCCGGCGCGGAAGTGCAGCATCTCGACGCCGGCGATATCGGCGCCGTCGCCAAGCTCAAGGAAACACTCACCGGCGAAACGCTCGGCGACAAAAACGCGCCGATTTTCTATCCCGCCGCCCGCATTCCCGAGCCTTCGATCACCTTCGCCGTCGAAGCCAAGACCCGCGCCGACGAGGACAAAATCGGCACCGCCATCCACAAAATGCTCGAAGAGGATCTTTCGCTCCGCTTCTCGCGCGATCCCCAAACGCAGGAGTTCCTGCTCGCCGGCGCCGGCCAACAACACATCGAAGTGGTGGTGTCGAAGCTGCGCAGCCGCTACCACGTGGACGTTACGTTGAAGCCGCCCAAGGTCCCCTACCGCGAAACGATTCGCGGCAAAGCCGACGCCGAAGGCAAGCACAAAAAGCAGACCGGCGGCCGCGGCCAATTCGGCGTTTGCCGTATCCGCATGGAGCCGCTGGTCCGCGGCTCCGGTTTCGAATTCGTCGACGATATTTTCGGTGGCTCGATTCCGCGCAACTACATCCCCGCCGTGGAAAAGGGCATTCGCGACGCCGCCGACCGCGGCTACCTGGCCGGTTTCCCCGTCGTGGATTTCCGCGCCGTCCTCTACGACGGCAAATACCACGACGTCGATTCTTCCGAACTCGCCTTCAAAATCGCCGGTGCCCTCGCGTTCAAGGAAGGCATGAAACAGGCGCGCCCCGCCCTGCTCGAGCCCGTCATGGACGTCGAAGTCTACGCTCCCGAGCAGTATTCCGGCGACATCATGGGCGACGTCAGCTCGCGCCGCGGCCGCATCAGCGGCAGCGAGACGCGCGGCCAAAACGTCGTCATCAAGGCGCAGGTGCCGCTCGCCGAAATGTTGAGCTACGCCACCGACCTCACCTCGATGACGCAGGGCCGCGCCAGCTTTTCCATGGAATTTTCCCACTACGATTTCGTCCCCGCGGAAATCGCGGAAAAAGTGATTACCGCGGCGAAGGCGGCGCGCGCCGGTCAGGCGACCGAAGAAGAAGAGTAAAATCGTGCCGGCGGCCTTGCTCCGCCGAATCGCGCCGCGCCGCGCGGCGTTCGGCCAAATTGGGCGTTGCCAACCTTACGCCGATTGGGGATTCTGCTCGAGCCATGAAAACCTCGAATAAGCTCGCCGCAAAGCGCAAATCGAAACGCTCCGCCGCTCGCGCGGCCCGGAAAGCCGCCTGGAAGGACGCAACCACTGCGATTCACGCCGGCGAATCCCATTTCCGCGTTTCCGGCCCCGTTGCGCCCACGATCGTTCGCTCGTCCACGTTCACGTTTTCCGATACCGCCGAAATGAAGCGCTGGGCCGAGGGCCGCAGCTCGGCCTACATCTACACGCGCTACGGCAATCCCACGCTCTCGCTCGCCGAGCGCAAGCTGGCCGAACTCGAGCGCGCCGCAGCGGCCGTCGTCACCGCTTCCGGCATGGCCGCCATTTCCAGCGCCCTGCTCGCCGCGCTCGAATCCGGCGACGAGCTGATTTCCACTCGTCAGATTTACGGCGGCACCTATCGCCTGATGCGCGACGTTTTCCCCCGCTTCGGCATTCGCGTCCATTTCGTCGAAACCGATCTCGCCGGCATCGAGCGGCTCGTCGGGCCCAGGACCCGCGCCTTCTACACCGAAACGCCCACCAATCCCACCGTGCGCCTTGTGGATTTGGAAAAGGCGATCGCGTTCGCCCGCCGCCATCGCCTCGTTTCGATCATCGACAATACCTTCGCCTCGCCCGTGCTTCAAAAGCCGCTCGAGCGAGGCTTCGATATGGTGGTCCACAGCACCACCAAATCGCTCGGCGGCCATTCCGATTTCATCGGCGGAGCAGTGGCCGGCAGCGCCGCCTGGATGGACCGTATCCGCAAAATGGTGATTTACCTGGGCGGCTGCATGGATCCCGAGGTTGCGTTCCTGCTGATTCGCGGAATGAAAACGCTCCATCTACGCGTCCGCCGACAATGCGAATCGGCGATGGTGGTCGCTCGTTTCCTCGAACGGCATCCGAAAGTGGCCCGCGTCCACTATCCCGGCCTACGCTCCCATTCGCAGCATCAGTTGGCGCGGCGCCAGATGCGCGGATTCGGCTCGATGCTGGCGTTCGATCTGAAGGGAGGGCTGCCCGCGGCGCGGCGTTTCTGCGACCGCACCCGGCTCTTCCTCTTGGCGGCAAGCCTGGGCGGCGTCGAATCGCTTGTCGTTCTGCCCATCTTCACTTCCCATTACAAAATGTCGCCTGCCGAACTGCGTGCCGCCGGCGTTCAGCCGGGCACCGTCCGCGTCTCCATCGGCCTTGAAGACGCCGCCGACCTCATCGCGGACTTGAAGCAGGCCCTCACCTGAACTGTCCCGCGGGCCAAAACCGGGGAACTCCGGAATTCCTCGTATACCGTTGCCCTGTCGGCCAACCCTACTCACGCTCTCCGTTGACCGTTCTTCCACAGACACTTAGAATGAGCTCGGCGGAGTCCTAGAAAGGGTTGGGAGGGCGTTCTGGAAGTTGGTGTTACAAGGAGTCGCTGGGGCTCGCTCAGCTTTCTCGTTTGCGCTCTTGCCGTGTGTCTAGCCGGTTGCGCCCCGGCCGTTCACGGCGTCCGCGTCAACCCTCCGGCCAAACCGCCTCGCCCCGCTCGGGGTTCCACCGTTGCTGGCCTTCCCGATACGCTTCCCGTCGCGTTGCCCGCTTTGGTTCCGGCCACCCCTCCCTCCGTGGATGTGCTCATCGCCCAGGTCGAGCGGGATCTGCACCTCGGCGAGCAGCAATACCAGGCCGGCCACTTCGGCGTGGCGGAGGATCGCTTCGATTCGGCCATTCACCGGCTGATGGCTTCCGGGCTGAACTATAGCGACGATCCCAGGCTCGAACCGCTGATGGACCGGCTCATCAACACGATGCACCGGTACCAGATGAAAACCGGGCAGGTGGCGATCAATGTCTCCGGCGGGAATCAGGCCGAGCAACAGGAAAATCCCGCCGAGCCGTCATCGCCTCTCGAGGAAATCGCCGAAGCGGCGAATTTTCCCTCCGACCCTGAAATCGCCCAGAAAGCCGCTTCCGAACTGCTCCACGTGCCGCACGATTTGCCGCTCACCATCAATCAGCCGGTGCTCACCTACCTCAGCTTTTTCGAATCGCCTCGCGGCCGCGCCATCATCGAGCACAGCCTGGCTCGCGCTGGGCGATACGAAAGCATGGTGCGACGCGTGCTGAAAGAGGAGGGCCTGCCGCAGGACCTGATGTTTTTGCCGCTGCCGGAAAGCGGCTATCACGCGCGCGCCGTTTCTCGCGTGGGCGCACGCGGCCTGTGGCAGTTCATGCCGGAAACCGGCCGCCGCTACGGCCTGAAAATCAATCGCTGGGAAGACCAGCGCATGGATCCGGTCGCTTCGACGCGGGCCGCCGCCGAGCATCTGCGCGACCTTTACGGCATGTTCCACGACTGGTATCTGGCGCTCGCCGCCTACGACGCCGGCTCGCTCACCGTCGCCCGCGCCGTCGAGCGCACTGGCTACGCCGATTTCTGGCAGCTGTATCGCTTGAACGCTTTCCCCTTCGCCGAAACGAAGAATTACGTTCCCATCATGCTCGCCATGACCATGGTGGCGAAGGACCCCAAGCTCTACGGTGTCGACATCACCGACCCGGAAAAACCGATTCCGACCGATTCGTTCAAGCCGGGGCGCTCGCTCGATTTGCGGCTCGCCGCCGACGCCATCGGCGTCGACGTGAAGTTACTCCGCACGCTCAATCCAGAACTTTTCGGCCTCATCACGCCCAACGATCCCACGTTCACTCTCTACATTCCCGCCGGCACGGAAAACAAACTCGTCGCTACGCTCGATAAGATTCCCACGACGCGCTGGGTCGGCTGGCGTCTGCACAGCGTCACCGGAGATGAGACGCTCGCTTCGATCGCGCGGCACTATCATGTCACCCAGGCCGCGCTCGCCTCCGCCAATAGCCTTTCGCCCTCCGATCCACTCACCGAAGGCCAGACTCTGCTCGTTCCCGCTCCCGTGCTCCCGCTCGCGATTTTCTATCGCGTGCGGCCGGGCGATACAGTCGGCGGTATCGCGCACCGGTATCGGGTTTCCATCGGAGCATTGCGGCTGTGGAATCACCTGCGCTCGAATCTGATCCGCATCGGCCAGGTGCTGCGAATTTATACGCGCGAATCCGGCGAGGGCTATGCGGCGGAGAGCTATGGCCGCTCGCGCGCTCGCTATCGCGACGAAGCCGCCGGTGGAGGCTACATCGTTCGCTGGGGCGATTCGTTGTGGTCCATCGCGCGGCGCTACGGCGTCAGCGTGGACGCGCTTCGCGCGGCAAATCCTCGCGCGGCCCGAGCCGGCCTGAAACCCGGCGAGCGCCTCACGATTCCGCGGCGATAGCCGTCCGGCGGAAACTGCCGGACGCGAAACTCAGGCCTTCCATTAACTCCATCCCCGTGAATAATTTGCAAGAAAAGCGAAGCGCCGTTGTCAACTTGGCGCGTCCAAATTGGCCCTCCGGCAGCTTCCGGCTTGACAAACTTCCGAAACTCCGTTTAGATGCGCCCGTGGCGTCCCTGACGCACGGCGAAGGGAGCCGACGAGTGGAGGCAGCGAATGTCGCTCAATGATTTCGGCGAGATGGACCTGGAATTCACCGCCCGTTACGGCAATGAAGATGAAGATGGCCATGCCGACGAACCGGGGGACATGGGCGAAGAGCCCGAAGTGGAAGATGAAGAAGATGTGATCGAGACGGTCGAAGGCGTCGAAGTGGACACCGTGGAAGTCGAGCCCGAAGAAGCGGAGCCCGAACCGGTCCACGCCCCTGCGCCCGCGCCGAAGCCGGCCTCGCGCCCGCGCAAACCCGCGCCGAAGACCAAGCCGGAGAAAAAGGCGAAGCCCAAACCGAAAGCGAAGCCGAAGGCCAAACCAAAGAAAAAGGCCAAAGCGAAGCCGAAAGCCAAGGCCAAGCCGAAAAAGAAGGCGAAGGCGAAGGCGAAGCCTGCCCGCAAGGCCGCCGGCCGGAAGCGCCGCTAGGCTTCGCGGAGCCGCTTCTCGCTGAAGTCCCTATTCACGGCACAGGGAAAAAACGTGTATGGCCCTGAGGGGATGGGGTGTCGCCGGACCTAGGCGGTTTTCAGGCTGACTTGGGCCACGCGGCCCACGATCGCCTCTCGCGCGGCGCTTTCCGGCAGCACCAGGGCGGGGAAGGCGGGATCGCGCGGCTGCAGGATCAGCGACCCGTCTGAGGATTCCGCGTAGCGGGCCACAATCCCGCCTTCGCGCTGGATTACGTAGATGTTGCGGCGTCCCGTCCGGTAGGGATCGAGCGAAACGTAATGCCGGTCCACCAGCAGCGTTGCTCGCGACGCCGTGCCCGGCCACATCGCGTCCGCTTCCGCCGCTTCCACCTGCAACGCGACGAACCGCGTCCAGTTCTTCCTCGCCGCCGGCGATGCGGCGCGGATACGGTCGAGAAACGCCTTGCGGAATTTCAGCATCTCGCGCAGATGCTCTCGCGCGATCACCGGGCTCAGAGCGCTCGCGGAATCCACCACGGCAACGTCCACGAAATCGCCGGCTGCCGGCGCGGGCAGCGCCGCGTGGATCGCCAGTTCCCGCGGATCGAGCAGATCGTAGAGCGTCAAGCCGAGCGCCTTCAACATGCGGTCGAGCGCCCGCAGCTTCAATCCTCGTTTGCGATTGATGAAATTCGAGATGTGGGCCTGCGTGAACCCCGTTTTGCGCGCCAGTTCCATCCCCGTGAGTTCGCCGGCCGCAATCCGCCGGCGCAAGTGGCGCCGCAGAGCTTCCTGAAGGGCTACAAATCCCACAGGTCCACCTTATAACGAAGGGTTAACGAAGGCAAATGCTCCCGTGTCTGGCACATGTGCCGCTTGCGGCCCGCTCCGTGCGCCGGTAGCATACGCCCGAATGGCACGAGCGCTGGCCCTCGAACATATCCGAAGAATGCGCGGTGGAGCGCAGCCGCAGCTCATGCGCTGTTCCGACGGCGGTTACTACGTCGTCAAATTTCTCGATAATCCCCAGCATCCCCGCGTCCTCGCCAACGAATGGCTCGGCACGATGCTCGCCGCGCGGCTCGGCCTTCCTGTGCCCAACGCCGTCATCGTCGACGTTCCTTCCGAACTCGTCGACCGCTCCGAGGATCTGGTCATTCAGCTGGCGCGCGGACGGAAAAAACTCAACGGCGGCCGCCATTTCGGCTCCCGCTATCCCGGCGATCCCGCCGAAATCGCGGTTTACGATTTCCTGCCCGATGAAATGCTGGCCGAAGTCGAAAACCGCGAGGATTTTCTCGGCATGCTCGTCTTCGATAAGTGGACTTGCAACACCAACGGCCGCCAGGTCGTTTTTTACCGCCCGGGCGGCGGCTCGCGTTACCACGGCCTGATGATCGATCAGGGGTTTTGCTTCAACGCCGGCGACTGGGATTTTCCCGACGCTCCTCTTCGCGGCCTCTATTCTCGCTCGCTCGTCTATCAGAGCGTCACCGGCATGGATTCCTTCACGCCGTGGCTCGATCGTCTGGAAAGCCGCTTCGCCGAGCGCGTGCTGGATGAAATCGCCAGCGAAATCCCGCCCGAATGGTACAATTCCGACCAGGACGCTCTCTACCAACTGCTTGAGCGGCTTTGGGCGCGCCGCCGGCGCGTACGGGACCTTCTCTTGACCGCGAAAGACACCTATCGCCAACCGTTTCCGAATTGGACGTGAACTATGCCTGAAACGAATTGGAATGCCTGCAGCTATTGGGTGGTTCGCTACACGCCGAATCTCGTCCGCGACGAATGGCTCAACGTCGGCGTGCTCCTGCTCGATCCCGCGCGCAAGCGTTTCGCCGCCCGCTTCATCGAGGAAAACGGTGAATTCGGCCGCATTGAACGCCTCCATCCCAATTCCGACCTCGGTGTCCTGCGTTCGCTCGACCGGCATTTCGAAGCGGTGGTCGGCGGCGCCGAGGATCCCGTGGCGTATCTCGTCAAGCTCGGCAATACGCTTTCGAACGTCGTCCAGCTCAGCCCCGAGCGCGGCTTGCTCGCCACGGATTTCGACGCCGAACTCGACCGGCTATACCAGCAGCACGTCGCGCCGCCGCGCCGCACTGGCGCCATCGCTCGCCTCGTGGCGAATTCGCGCGGCTGGATTTTGGGACGCATGGGCGAGGTGCTCCGCGCCGCGGGACTCGCGGGCCGGCTCGAACGCCGCGTTCCCGTGGCCGAATTCACCTATCGCGGTGACCCTCTTCGTCTCGATTATGCCTACCGGCGCAACGGAACGCGCGGCTTCCTTCACGCGCTTTCGCTCGAACGCGACGCCGCCCAGGCGAAAGCCATCGCCTTCACCGCCGAGCGCATTCGCCAGCATCTTTCTTCCACGGAATTCACCGTCGTCACCGAAACCGCGCCCCAGCCCGATAACGAGCGCCATCAATTCGTCGCGCACATGCTCGGCGAGCAGCGGATCGCCATGCTGCCGCTCGACCGCCTCGATCCCTGGGTCAACGACCTGCGCTCTCAATTGATCCAGTAGCCGGTCTCCGCCCGCCGGACCCTTGGGCCATCGCCCTGCGCCGGGTGTGATGAATTGCGCGAATTTTCCGAAAGACGAGAAACGCGGCGACGACTCGCCGCGTAGTACCATCGTGGAAGAGATGAACGGCACAAACGGCAACCAGGCGATTCGCGCTGAAAGCGTCTCGCGCCATTACCAGATTGGCGATGCAGTGATTCGCGCGGTGGACGGCGTAACGTTCCAGGTGGAACGCGGCGAATTCGTTTCTCTGCTCGGCACTTCAGGCTCGGGAAAATCCACCCTGCTCAATCTGCTCGCGGGACTCGACCGGCCCACGGCGGGCGAAATCTGGGTGGAATCGCGTTCGCTGAGCGCGATGAATCCGATCGATCTGGCCCGCTACCGCAGCCGCACCGTCGGCATGGTGTTTCAGGCCTTCAATCTGCTCCCGCGCATGACGCTCGAGGAGAACGTCGAATTGCCGCTGCGTCTGGCCGAAGTGGATCGCACCGAGCGCTCCGCGCGCGTCCGCGAAGCGCTCGATCGCGTCGGCCTCGGCCGCCGGTTGGCGCACCGTCCCGGCGAAATGTCCGGTGGCGAACAGCAGCGCGCCGCGCTCGCCCGCGCGCTGGTCAATCGCCCTGGCATCCTGCTCGCCGACGAGCCCACCGGCAACCTCGATAGCAAGACCGGCGCCGAAATCATGGAACTCCTCCGCGAATTCAACGGCAAACTGGGTATGACGATCGTCATGGTGACGCACGAATCGGCGCTCGCCGACCGCTTCTCCGACCGCATTGTCACGATCGCTGACGGCAAGCTGCTCAGCAACGTGGTGAAAACATGAAGGCGAGCGACCTGGGCGAACTCGCCCTGCGAAATCTCCGCGAAGCCATTCTGCGCAATTCGCTCACCACGCTCGGCGTCGCCGTTGGCGTCGCTTCGCTCGTCGCCATGCTTTCGCTCGGCGTCGGCTTGCAGCAATTCACCAATCGCCGCCTCGCCAGTTCCGGCCTGTTCAACGCGATTTTCGTCGCCCAGCGCACCAATTTCGCGGGTTTCGGCCCGCGCGCCCAAACGCCCGTCGAGCATCCGCGACCCCTTAATGAAGCCGCGCGCGTCGAAATGGAACATCTCGCCGGCGTCACCGAGGTTTACCCGCAGGTTCGTTTCGTGACCGAGCTTCGTTACAACGGCGTTCCCTATACGACCATCGTCGCCGGTCTGCCGCCCTCCGACCGCTCCGATAGCGCATTCGACGGCATGCAAGGCCGCTTCTTTTCCAGCCAAACGGCCGACGAAGCGATTCTCGGCATCCGTTTCGCTCGCGAGCTTTCGCCAAAGGATACCGGCGCGCTCATCGGCCGCGATCTCGTGCTCCGCTACGCCGCCCGCCAGCCGCTCAATTCCTCGACCGAAGCGAGCGACGCCGGCTCGGCCGCCAAGAGCTCGAAGAGCGGCAAAGGCGCGCAATCGGGTTCGAGCGAGGACCAGGGCCTTGCCGGATTTTCCGTCGTGCCGCGCAAAAAGATGCTCCGCATCGTCGGCATCGTCAAAAGCGAGCCGGAAGCCGGCTTCGGCGGCTTCCGCGAAACGCAGGTGTACATCCCGCTCGACCTCGCGCAAACGCTGCAAGCCACGCAGGTCAGCGATCTGCGCGAAGTGCTGCAAGGACCGGGTTCCGGCCAGGGCCAGCGCTACGCCAGCCTCACCGTACGCGTCAAAAGCAGCGGGCAGGTGGTCGGCGTCGAAAACGAAATCAAGAAAATGGGTTTCCGCACCTTTTCCTTGTTCGACGCCTCGCGCAATCTCCGCCTGCTCTTCGCCCTGCTCGATCTGCTGCTCGGAATTTTCGGCAGCCTCGCTTTGGCCGTCGCCACACTCGGCATCGTGAATACGCTGGTGATGGCGATTCTCGAACGCCGGCGCGAAATTGGCGTCTTGAAAGCGCTCGGCGCCGCCGATCGCGACGTCAAACAGCTCTTTTTCGTCGAAGCGGGAACGATGGGTGTGTTTGGCGGAATCTTCGGCGTCGGCATGGGCTGGTTCATCGGCCGCTTGCTCACCTGGGGCACGAATTTCTACCTACACCGCCAGAGCCTGCCTTCGGTGGATGTTTCCGCCGTGCCGTGGTGGCTCGCGCTGGGCGCGATCGCCTTTGCCGTCGGCGTGAGTCTCGCGGCGGGAATTTATCCCGCGGCGCGCGCGGCGCGGCTCGATCCGGTCGAGGCCCTGCGCTATGAATAGCCGCCGCGCGGTTTTCGCCGCTTGGCTCGTCCTTTTTTGCTGTGCTTTGCTCGGCTTCGCCGCACCGGCTCGTGCCTCGGCCGGCCGCGCCGAATGCCGCGCGGTTCCCAGCCGCATCCTTGGCCATCCCGTCCCTTACTGCATCCTCTTGCCGCCGGCCTACGACGCGCAGAAGACGCGCCGCTTTCCGGTCCTCTATTTCCTCCACGGCCTGGGCGGCAACGCGCAGATGCTGATCGAAACCGGGGCGATGGACGATATTGACGACGCGTGGGCCGGCGGACGCCTGGGCCAGTTTCTGATCGTCACGCCCAGCGCCGGCGCGAGTTTCTACATCAATTCCCACAACGGCCGCGACCGCTACGAGGATTTTTTCCTGCGCGAATTCATGCCCTTTATCGAGCGCCACTATCGCGTCCTGCCCGGCCGCCACAATCGCGGCATCAGCGGCATTTCGATGGGCGGCTACGGCGCGCTGCATCTGGCATTCGCGCACCCTCAATTATTCGGTTCGGTCACTGCGTCCAGCGCCGCGCTTATCGCGCGTCTCCCGCGGGTCAATTCCGCGGCAATGGCCGATCTGCCGTTTCTGCGCGTCCTCGGCGCCGTCTTCGGCTCGCCGTTCGACCGCGCCTTCTGGGACCGGAACGATCCATTGCATCTGGCCCGCACCGCGAATCTCGCCGGCATGAAAATCGAATTCGATTGCGGCGAACAGGATGATTACGGATTCGAAGCCGGCGCCGTCGCGCTCGACAAAATCCTCACCGCGCGCCACATTCCGCACGTCTTCCATCTTTACCCGGGCCATCACGATTGGCAGTATTTCGCCACGCGCCTTCCCGCCGCGCTCCGCTTCCAGTCCCGCGCCTTCGGCCTGGGGCCGCGGCGGGGCGCCAAGTAGA
>JAKAOH010000093.1 GCA_021812285.1 Acidobacteriota bacterium
CGACGGCGAAGGCTTCGATCCCTCGGCCATCTCTCCCTACTCTGCCAGCGGCCGCGGTTTGGGTCTGGCCGGAATTCGCGAGCGCATGGAACTGCTCGGCGGCAGCGCCCTGATCGATTCAGCGCCCGGCCGCGGCACCCGCATCGTCCTCACCGCTCCGATCGAGGCGCGTCATGGCTAAGATCCGCGTTCTCATCGCCGACGATCATGCCCTCGTCCGCGACGGCATCAAGGCGCTGCTCGGTTTGACCGCGGACATCGAGGTCGTTGGCGAGGCGCGCGACGGCCGCGAAGCCATCGAACAGGCCCGCAAGCTCAAACCTGATATCGTCCTGATGGATATCGCCATGCCGGGACTCGGCGGCATCGAAGCGACGCTCGAACTCAAGCGCGAAGCCCCCGAAACGCGCATCCTCGTCCTCACCCAGTACGACGATGTCGAATACGTTCGCCGCTTCCTCAAAATCGGCACTGCCGGCTACATCCTGAAACGCATGCTCGGGTCGGAACTCGCCGCCGCCATTCGTTCGGCCGCGCGAGGCGGCCTGGTTCTCGATCCGGAAATCGCCGCCGAAGCCGTCGAAAGCGCCGCCGAGGAATCAACCAAGGAAACCGAGGACCTCTACGATCTGCTCACCGACCGGGAAAAGCAGGTGTTGCGTCTAGTCGCCATGGGCCAGAGCAACAAGGAAGTGGCCGACGCCCTCGGCATCAGCGTGAAAACCGCGATGTCGCACCGCGAGCACCTGATGGAAAAACTCCGCCTGCGCAATCGAACCGATCTGATCAAATTCGCGATTAAAAAGGGAGTAATCCAAGTGGATTCGTGACCGCCCGCCGGAGCGTTCGAGATCCCGGGCGGTCCCGGCGTGACGCGCGCGAGGAGTTTCATTCTTCGCTCCTCCTCGCGCGTCTGGGTTCTTACTGCCGGTCGCGTCCGGCGGGAACATGCGCCGGTTCGGCTTTCGTTTCGCCTGCTCCGCGCAGCGCCGGCGCCACTCGGCTGCCGAGGGCGCGCAGCAACATGGCGAAGCCGATGAAGGGAAGGAAGACCACGTAGGCGATGCTGAGCACGAGCGCGGCCGGGAGGACCAGGATGCCCGGCAGCCGGACGTACTGCGACCCGCTACCTCCTGGCAGCGTGCCCTTTTTTCCGTCCACCGTCACAATCTCCCATTCGCCTTTCTTCCAGTAGAAACCGCCTTTCGTTTCCGTTCCGCCGATGTGTTTCATTGTCGTTCCCCTTTTTCCTTTATTTCCTTTTTACAATCCCACTCTAGCCCCACCCCGTTTTTTCAAAAATCGGGCGATGCCCGATTCGTGCGGGCAAAACTACCGAAGCGTCTGGGTAAAACTCCCGATATTTTTCGGAAAGAGACCGCAGGGCGCCCTCTAGCAGGCTGAATCCCTGCGGCTCCCTGCCGTAGGGCGAGAGGCCGAGGGAAGCATTCACGCCAATCAGGAAAAAAAAGAAAGGCCGGCGCCGCGGCGGTCTTCCACGGCGCCGGCCGTCATCGCTTTCCAGAAAAGAGCCGGGTGGCCTAGAGAATGGGTTCCGCCCATCCCTCCAGCGTCTTCTTGATGTGGTGCAGGAACTGGTGGGCGATCGCGCCGTCCACCACGCGATGGTCGTAGCTCAGCGTCAGATAGACCATCGAGCGGATGGCGATCGCGTCGTCAATCACCACGGGCCGCTTTTGGATCGTGCCCAGCCCCAGAATCGCCACGTTCGGCTGGTTGATCACCGGCAAGCCCATCAGCCCGCCGAAAACTCCCGGATTCGTGATCGAAAACGTTCCTTCCTGCACTTCTTCCGGTTTCAGGCGCTTCGTCCGCGCGCGCTCGGCCAGGTCGTTCACCGCCCGCTGCAGGCCCAGGAAATTCTTCTCGTCCGCTCCCTTCACCACGGGAACGATCAGGCCCCAGTCGAGCGCAACCGCGATTCCGACGTTGATGTCCCGATGCAGCACCACGTTCGTGCCGTCAATCGAGGCGTTCACCGTCGGATATTTCCGCAGCGCTTCGACTGCCGCTCGAATGAAGAACGGCATGAAGGTGAGCTTGGTTCCCGTCTGCGCCTCGAACTGGTCCTTCAGCTTCCCACGCAGACTGACGATCTTCGTCACATCGGCTTCATCCACCGAATAGACGTGCGCGGAAACGCGCTTCGACGCCACCATGTGCTCGGCGATCCGCTGCCGCATCACGCTCATCGGTTCCACTTCGTAGCGCCCGAAATAGAGCCGTTCGCGCGGCACGGCTACTTCCAGCGCAACGTGCGCCGGGGCGCCGGGAGCCGCGGCCGGTGTTGCCGGTCGCGGTGCGGCTGCCACACCGCCCGCGGCGACGAAGGCTTCGATGTCGCGCTTGCTGATGCGTCCGCCGGCGCCTGTGCCGCGCACTTGCGCCAGGTCGATCTGCTGTTCGCGCGCCATTTTTCGCACGAGCGGTGAACTGCGAATCCGTCCGCGCGCTTCGGCAGGTGCAGCCGGAGCCGCGGCGGGAGCGGATCGCGCCGGAGCCACAGGCGCTGGCACTGCGGCAACGGGCTCCGGTGCGGGAGCGGCAGGGGCTGGTGCTGGAGCCGGTTTTTCAGCCGGAGCTGGTGCGGCCGCAACGGCCGCGCCCGCGCCATCGGAATCGATCAGCGCCACGACGGTCTTGATCGGAACGGTTTGCCCCTCGGTCACCTTGATCTCGCTCAGCGTACCCGAAGCCGGCGCGGGAATTTCCGCGTCCACCTTGTCGGTGGAAATTTCAAACAGTGGCTCGTCCCGTTCCACCTTGTCCCCGGGCTTCTTGAGCCACTTCGTGATCGTGCCCTCGAAAATGCTCTCCCCCATTTGGGGCATCACAACGTCAACCGCCATGGTTCCCTCCGAATTTTCCAGTCTACCGCGAACGCCCGCCGCGCGGGCGGCCATGCCGCTAATAGCGCGCCAGTTCCCGGGCCGCCCGGGTCACGTCGGCCACCTGCGGCAGAAAACGTTCCTCGAGCGGCGGCGAAAAGGGCACCGGCGCGTCGAGCGAAGCGACGCGCTGGATCGGGCCGTCGAGTTCCTCGAACGCCTGCTCGTTCACGGTGGCCGCGATTTCCCCCGCGATGCCGCCGGTTTTCACGTCCTCGTGCACCACCAGCAGCTTGTGCGTCCGCCGCACCGATTCCACGATTCCTTCCCGGTCGAGCGGAGCCAGCGTTCGCAAATCCAGCACTTCCGCTTCGATCCCTTCCTTCGCCAGTTCCTCCGCCGCATCCATCACGTGCAGCGTCATCGCGCCGTAGGTGGCGATGGTCAGATCGCGTCCCGGCCGCCGCACCGCCAGCTTGCCGATCGGCACGGTGTAATCCTCCGCCGGCAATTCTTCCTTCACGCGGCGATACAGGAACTTGTGTTCCAGGCAAAGCACCGGATTGTTGTCGCGAATCGCGCTCTTCAGCAATCCCTTCGCGTCGTACGCCGTCGAGGGGCAAACCACTTTCAGCCCCGGCGTGTGCACGAACCACATCTCCGGATTCTGCGAATGGAATGGCCCGCCGTGCACGCCTCCGCCGCACGGCCCGCGCACCACCATCGGCACCGGCCCGCCCCAGCGGTAGTGGCTCTTGGCGACGAAATTCACCATCTGATTGAAGCAGCACGCGATGAAATCGATAAACTGCATTTCCGCCACCGGCCGCAGTCCCTGGTAGCTCATGCCGACCGCCGCGCCGATAATGGCGGTTTCGCTGATCGGCGTATCGATCACGCGTTCCCAGCCGTATTTGGCCAACAGGCCTTCGGTGGCCTTGAACGCGCCGCCGTAGACGCCGATATCCTCGCCGATCAGCACCACGGCGGGATCGCGCTGCATTTCCTCGTCGAGAGCTTCGCGAATGGCTTCGATCATCGTTACGGGGGCCATCGTCAGCGCCTCCTCTTTGGCCGCGCGGCGCCGCGCGCCGGCCGCTTCGTTCCGCCGTTCGCCGCGCGCGCGGAAACCGTCGCGGGTTTGGTTTTCCCGGCTGCTTCCGGCGCTGCGCTCGCGCCGTTCGGGCCGCCGAAATTGCTCACCGTCCAGGCCGCCTGCACGCTGGCCCTGGGCGGCTGCACCTGCTCGATCGGACGCTCCCAATGCGCCTCGATCGTGTGGCAGCCTTCGCAATACACGCCACGCTCGGCCACTTCCGGCTCGGGCAGCGGGGAATTCTCGGCGAATTCCAGCTCTTGCTTCAGTTCGCGCTCGATCCTCCGCTCGATTTCCGCTTTCGTTTTCTTGTCCCACACCTTGCGCTCGGTGAGCCAGGTTTCATACCGCGCGATCGGGTCGCGCGCTTTCCAGTAGTCGAACATTTCCGGCGGAACGTAAACGGCGGCGTCGTGTTGCGCGTGCCCTTTCATCCGCATCGTTTTCGATTCCACCAGCACCGGTCCTTCGCCTCGCCGCGCCCGCTCCACCGCTTCCTTCGTCGTCTGGTAAACGGCCACCACGTCGTTGCCGTCCACCACGTAGCTCGCGATCCCGTAGGCGCGCGCGCGTTCGGCCAGATCGTGCAGCGGCACCTGCCGCGCCACAGGCGTCGAATACGCCCATTGATTGTTTTCCACTACGCAGACGAAGGGCGCCCGCTGCGCTGCCGCCAGGTTCATCCCTTCGTGGAACGCGCCGGTGGACGTGCCGCCGTCGCCGATCCACGTCATCGTCACCAATTTCTGTCCCAGGTACCGGCCGCCCATCGCCACGCCCGTCATCACCGGGATCAGGTCGCCCAGCATCGAGATCGGCGAAACCACGTGCCGCTCCTGCAAATCCCCAAAATGGCTCGTGCCGTCCTTGCCGCCGGTCGGTGAACCCGATCGCGCCATGTACTGCATCAGAATGTCGCGCGGCCGGAATCCCTTCACCAGCAATCCGCCCACGTTTCGGATCATCGGCGCCATCCAGTCCCGCTTTTCCAGCGTGTACGCCGTGCCCACCGACGTCGCTTCCTGCCCGATGCTCGAATAGAGTCCGCCGACCACTTTGTTCTGGCGGAACAGCCTCACCAGTTGCTCGTCGAGTTCCCGCGTGAGCCGCATGAAATAGTAGAGATCGAGCAGTTGTTCCCGACTGAGCGGGTATTTCATTTCCGGCAGTTCCATCTTCGTTCTCCCGCCTCCCGCGCCTAATTCGTTGCCATCACCGCGGCCTGCTTTTCGATCCGTTCTTCGAGTTCGCCCGGCGTAACGGATTCCATTTGGAACCCGAAAACCTCGGAGAATCGCTCGACGAGCCGCGGCCGGAACTCGGCCACGTCAACCGCGCGTCCCAGCAGCCGTTCCAGCGACGTCACACCCTTGTCCCGGATGCCGCACGGCACGATCAGATCGAAATAGCGCAGATCCGTCGAAACGTTGTAGGCGAATCCGTGAGTACTCACCCACCGGCTGAAATGCACGCCGATTGCCGCCAGTTTTTCCGGCTCTCCCGACGGCCGATCTACCCACACGCCGGTCAATCCCGGCTCGCGCCGCGCCTCGATTCCGAAATCCGCCGAAGCGCGAATCAGCGCCTCTTCGATCTGCCTCACGTACCAGACGACGTCGCGCCGGATTTCGGCGAGGTTCAGAATCGGATATCCCAGCAGCTGTCCCGGTCCGTGATACGTCACGTCGCCGCCACGGTCGGTCGGGTGAAATTCCACGCCCATCTGCTGCAAAAGCCGTTCGGAAGCGCGCACGTGCTCCGGCTTGCCGTTTCGTCCGAGCGTCACCACGTGCGGATGCTCGCACAGAAGCAGTACGTCGCCGATCGCTCCCGCCTTGCGCGCCTGCGCCAGCCGCCGCTGCAATTCCCACGCCGGGCCGTAGCCGACCACGCCAAGTTCGACCACCAGACACGTTTTCATGATCGCTCGAAAAACGGGCTAGAAATTGATCGCCAGCCCACGCACGGAATTGAAGGCGTCGCCCATCGCTTCCCACACGGTCGGGTGGGCGTGAATCGTGAACATCATGTCGTCAATGGTCGCTTCGAGGCCGATGGCCGCGACCGGCTCGGCGATGATTTCCGTCGCCAGCGGCCCGATCGCGTGCACGCCCAGCACTTCGCCGTATTTCTCTTCGCTCACCACCTTGACGAACCCTTCGTGGTGTCCCAGGATCGAGGCCTTGCTGTTGGCGGAAAACGGGAATTTGCCCGTTTTCACCGCGTAGCCCGCGTCTTTCGCCTGCTGCTCGGTCATTCCGATCGAGCCGATCTGCGGCTCGCAATAGGTGCAGTTGGGCACGCGCTTGCGGTCGAAGGCTGGCGCGTCCTTGCCCGCCATCTTGCTCACCGCGATGATGCCTTCCATCGAAGCCGCGTGCGCCAGTTGCGGCAGGCCCGCCACGATGTCGCCGATCGCGTAGACGTTCGGCTCGGCGGTTTCCAGGTACGGCCCCGCGTGGACGAATCCCCGCTCCACTTTTGCTTTCGTCTTTTCCAGGCTGATATTTTCCGTCATCGGCCTTCGCCCGATCGCCACCAGCACGCAATCGGCGTTGATGGTCTGCGATTTTCCGGTCTTGTCGCGGTAGGTGACGCTGACGCCCTTCGCGTCCTTCTTCACCGTTTCCACCACCGCCTGCGTCTGCAGCTTGATTCCGCGCTTGCGAAATGCCTTTTCCAGCTCGGCGGAAATCTCCGAGTCTTCGAGCGGCACCGCGCGCGGCAGCATTTCGAGGATGGTCACGTCGCTCCCGAACGACCGATAAATCGAGGCGAATTCCACGCCCACCGCGCCCGCGCCAACCACCACCAACGTCTTGGGAATTTCCGGCAGGTCCAGAATCTCGCGGTTCGAAACGATTCGCCGCCCGTCGAATTCCACGCCCGGCAGCGTTCGCGCTTCCGATCCCGTTGCCAGCATGATGTTGCGCGCTTCGATCGTCTGCGTCTTCCCGTCCTTCTCAACGCTCACTTTGCCGGGTCCCGCGATTTTTCCCCAGCCCTGGATGCTTTCCACCTTGTTTTTCCGGAACAGGAACTCGATGCCCTTGGAATGTTTCGTGACGATTTTGTTTTTCCGCTGGATCATCGCCGGCCAGTTGATGCTCACGTCCTTCACTTCGATCCCGAATTCCTTGGCGTTGCGGAAATTGTCGTACAGCTCGGCGTGGTGCAGCAGGACTTTGGTCGGAATGCAGCCCACGTGCAGGCAAGTGCCACCCAGAAACGGGTCCTTCTCGATGACCGCCGTCTTCAATCCCAGCTGTCCGGCGCGAATCGCGGCAACGTAGCCTCCCGGTCCGCTTCCGATGATTGCAAGGTCGTATTTCGCCAAGTGCTTCCTCCCGTTCCAGTTGGATCGCAGGGACAATCGAGGCTGGGCGCGTTCGCTCGCGAGCGGAGCCCGACCCGCGGAAATGCGATTCTATCAGCCGCCTGCCGCACCCGCAACCAACGCAAAAACAGGCATCCTCTCCGCCAGTTCGTACCCGGGCAAGTGGTAGGCGTTGCTGGGCCGGCCTCACGCCTTCCTCGGCGGCGCCGCGCGGCCTACAATCGTTATCGGGGCCCGTTCCTTGGCCGACGAGCTCATAGCGTATCTTGATGAGAGCGGGATCCACGCCGACTCCAAAATCCTCGCCCTCGGAGGCTGGGTCGCTGACGCCGACGAGTGGGATAGGCTCTCTCGGCAGTGGAGGAACGTGTTAAGACCGTATGGCGTGCACGCCTTCCACTTCGCGAGTTGCGAGAACGCTAGAGGCGAGTTCGCTGGATGGTCTCGGAGCCGAAAGGGGCAGTTTTTAGAGGAGGTCATTAGAGCGGTTAATCGCCGTGACCTTCGCGGGTTTTGCGCCGCCATCGTCATGCCTGAATATCGGGAAGTCGTCGCAGGCACCGCAACACCACTCGAAGAAAAGGAAAGGCCGTACCTGGTTTGCCTCCAATACTGCGTGGAGATGATCTCGAAGCTTGCCTCCGGGCCCGTGCGTTACGTCCTCGACAGGCAAGACGAGTTCGACTCCTACGCGATCGCGACCTTCAACCGAATCAGGGAACTACACCCCGCCTGGGCCGAGAAAATGGGGGACGTAGCCTACATGGCTAAGACAGATGTGGCTCCCCTCCAGGCCGCAGACCTTCTGGTCTACGAAACCGCGAAGAGCCTGAACAATAGGCTCTACGACCCAGGCCGCCCCTTCAGGAAGTCGATGCTCGCTCTTGCGTCAAAGCCAAATCGGCTGCAGGGCGGATACTTCGACCGCGACGGGGTTGTGCAAATGTTGGACTGGGAAAAACTCGCCGGGTCGTGAACCTGTACAATGGACATTTGCCGTTTCCGCTGGCCGCGGAGGGGGAGGACGCGATGGATCGTTACAACGCCCGGCAGGCTCTCGACGATCTCCGGGAAGAGGCGCAGTTGCCGCATCCGGTGCGGCTGCGCGACATGATTTTGCGCGTCCGTCTGGACGCGCCCACCGCGCTCGAAGTCAATCGCGAATTCCAGGATTACCTGGCCCACTACGGCGAAACCGAACGCCTTGCCCGCTCGATTCTCGAAACCCTCGCCACTCAGGCGCCAAAAACTTCTTGACGCGATGAAGCGCCAAACCTTCCTCATCGACGCCGACGACACGCTCTGGGAAAACAACGTCTTCTTCGAGCAGGCCATCGGCGAATTTGTCGCCCGCATGGAGCCGCTCGGTTACGGCGAGGCCTACGTCCGTCGCATCCTCAACGAAATCGAAAGGCGCAATACTCGCCAGCATGGCTACGGGGTCGGCACGTTTCGCCGTTCGCTTGAGGAGACGTATCGTCGCCTGGCCGGCGAACTCGCGCGCAGCGACGAATGGACATGGATTCGCGATCGCGCTCGCGAAATCGAGCACACGCCGCCGCGCATCCTCGAAGGCGTTCCGGAGACCCTCGCTTTTCTCGCGCGCCGCCATCGCCTGATTCTGTTCACCAAGGGCGAGCCGCTCGAGCAGGGCGCGAAAATCGGCCGCTCCGGCCTCGAATCCTATTTCGAAGCCGTCGAAATCGTTCCGGAAAAGGACCCGGCCAGTTACGACCGCACCGTGAACCGTCACAAAATCGTCAAGGAGAGCGCCTGGATGGTAGGCAACAGCCCGAAAAGCGACGTCAATCCCGCGCTCGAATCGGGTCTGAACGCCGTCTTCATTCCGCACCGGCTCACCTGGGAACTGGAATCCGCGGAACTCACCAGCGGCGCCGGCCGCCTGCTTCTGCTGTCGCAATTTCGCGACCTCCGGCTGCATTTCTGAGACGCGGCGTGGCCGACACATCCTGCGTCGAATAGGGAGAGCAATGGATTATCGAAGCGAATTTTCCGAGTTCGGCAATGTGACCTATCTCGACGTCGCCGCGCAGGGCCCGCTTCCTCGCGCATCCGCGCAGGCGCTGCGCAAGGCCATCGAATGGAAAGAGCTGCCGCAGCGTATGCCCTCCGACGTCTATTTCGGCCTGCCCGATCGCGTCCGCGGCCTTCTGGCGCGCATCATCAACGCCAAGCCCTCGGAAATCGCCGTCACCACCGGCGCCACCACCGGTCTCGCCGCCATCGCCTGGGGAATCGAGTGGAAGCCCGAAGACGAAGTCCTCGTCGCCGAGCGCGAATTTCCCGCTCATTTCACCGTCTTCGCTCCGCTTGCCGAGCGCGGCTCGCTGCGTCTGCGTACGGTTCGGCCGCGCGGCCGATTTCTGGAGGCGGAGGATTACGTAACGGCGATGGGTCCGCATACGCGCCTCGTCTCCGCCAGCCTCGTCCGCTTTCACGATGGGACGCGCCTCGACGCGCGCCCACTCGCCGAGGCCTGCCGCGCCTCGGGCGCCTGTCTCGCGCTCGACACGAGCCAATGCGCCGGCGCCATGCCGCTCGACGTCCGCGCGCTAGGCGTGGATTTCCTGCTTTCCTCGGGTTATAAATGGCTGCTCGGTCCCTACGGCACCGGCTTTTTCTGGGCGAGCGAGGAACGCATCGCCGAAATGCGACCCGCTCCCTTTTATTGGACCGCGCTGCCCGGCGCGCACGTCTTCAATTCGCTCGATCTTTCGCCTTACCGCCCCGAACCCGCCGCTCGCCGGTGGGACGCTCCGGAAACGGCCAGCTTGAATCTCGTCGCGCTCGAAGCCTCGCTCGAATTCCTTGTCGGCGCAGGCGTCGAAACCGTTTGGCAACGCAACCGCGAAACGATCCGCCATCTGCTCGATCGCATTCCACGTGATCGAGTCGTCCTCGCCAGTCCCGCCGAGGAAGATCGTCGCGGCCCCTACGTCTGCCTGGGCGGCCGTTCGCCGGAAAAAACGCGCGAGTTGCACGAAAAGCTGCGCGCCAGCGAGGTGATCGTCAGTCTGCGCGAAAACGCTCTTCGCGTCGCCCCGCACCTGTTCACCACTCCCAGCGACGTGGAACGCTTCATCGCCGTCTTGACGGCCTGAGCGGGCTTGCGCCGTTTTTCCGGCCCGGCGCAGCGTTCAGTGAGATTTCGAGTAATAAAAGGGAACGTGCACCAGCACGCGGAGGCTCACGGGCTGGTAGTTTCGCAACGCGGGCTCGAATCGCCACTGGGAAAAAGCGGTTTCCGCGTTTTTGTCGAGCACCGCGTCGAGCCCCTCGATCACGCGAATCCGGCTCACTCTTCCGTCCGCGCCGATCACCGCGAAGAGCACCACTTCGCCTTCCACGCCCTGCTCGATTTCCACCGGCGGATACTCGGGATCGACCGAATGAATCGGGAGTGGCGCAATGAGGTCGTTGTTCTTCTGCATTTTCTGGTAAAGCGGCTGCACGAAATTCAGCACCCAACTCCCCGTCGCGCTCGTCAGGTTCGGCATATTCATCAGCAGCGTGTGCACGCGCCACGGCCCCAGCACGCTCTGTGCCAGCGTCTGCTTTGCCGCGTGCTTCGGCAGAATCGCCGTGCGCGCGCGAACTAGTTCTCGCGTTGAGGCGGGAGCGACGGGCGCGATTTTCGGCAATGCCGCGGTTTTGGCCGTTCGCGGAGGCGCTGCCGGGGACGCGGGCGGCGCGGGAATCCGGCTCTCGTTTTCAATGAAAAGTCCCGCCGGTCCCGCCGCCGCGGCAACGCCTGCGCCGCTCGCGCTTGGCGCTCCGCTTGGGGAAAGTTCCGGCGCTTTGGCGGAAACCACTCGACCGACGTGAGGCCCGATGCTGATCGGAGCCGATGCGTTCCCCGGCGGCAGAATGGAGTGGCCTGGCGCCAGCGAAAGCGCCACCAGCCGTTGCGCCTGCATCGCCACCTGGGGCGCGGCGACGCTTTGCGTCTCGCGTCGGCTGCGCGCGGCGCGAATCGCGTTGGCAGCGGTCACCGGCGGAGCGATTTCAGGGTTCGCCGCCGAGGTCAGTTCCGATGCCTGCGCGCCCGGCGCCACGCCGCCGATCGTGGGCGCCGGCGCTTCAGCAATCCGCCGGGAAGCCGAACGCACCGCGTGGATCGCGCTCGGCTCGATCGCGAGCGGCGGCGTGATTTTGGCGTCGGGATTCGCCGCGATGTCGAGCGGGCCTTCGGGCGGTGTCGCGTAAACGATTCGCGGAGCGCGCA
Source organism: Acidobacteriota bacterium (assembly GCA_021812285.1). Lineage (GTDB taxonomy): Bacteria > Acidobacteriota > Terriglobia > Acidiferrales > UBA7541 > JAKASX01. The sequence continues at coordinate 11,529 of JAKAOH010000093.1, forward strand.
TCGCCGCTTCGGTCGCCCGCCGCCGCGCCACCAGCGCTCGCGCATTCACTTCTATTTCCGGCCGCACCGGCGCCTGGGCCGCCCACGTGATGATATTCGGCAGCGCCGGCAGCGCGCTGGGCATCTTGGGCGGCGCATCGGGCTCGATCAGCACTTGGCGAGTGTTCGACGGCCGCGGCGGCCGAAAAATCACCGTGATTTTCGGGTTGTAAGCGCGCGCCAGAATGCGGGGTTGCGGAGCGAACTTCGGCTTCGGCTCGGGTTGGCGCTCTTTCGGTTTGGGAGGTTTCGGCGCAACCACCGGCGCGACGTCGGTCGCGGGCCCGTACCACGTGATTTCAATCTGGGGCAGGGAAAGCTGAGCTTTCGGTTCCGGAATCCGGCTGATGGCCAACGCCACGATCACCAGCAACACATGGCACACCACCGATCCCGCCACTTGCCAGCTCCACGCCCGTCCTGGAGCCGCGCGCAGCCGGAAAAAGGAATCGGCGGGATCGAATCCTGGCGCTGCGCTCGGCCCGAAAAACGCCGCGCGAAACGATTCGCGGAAATTCAGCCCGCGCCGCTCCCAGCGCACGTCAAACCGGGGAGTTCCGAATGCACCGGAGGTTTCGCTCGTACGCGGGGTCATGGGGAGCATACGAATTATAACCCGCCGCTCTCCACGCGGCGGAAGCGGGCCCGCACCGGCTCGAGGCGGTCACCGTCTTTCCGGAACGCTTAAACGGGATGAATCCCTTCACCGTCCACGTAGCGCCCTTCAACGAAAAACTCCGCAGGCAGCTTTTCGCGAACCCTCCGCACCGCCGTGGCCAGATCGCTCCGGTGCCTTTCGCGTTCGGCCTCTTCGCTCGGAAAAGCGACGCCGTAACCCTTGCAGTCGAAATGGATCGTCAGCAGAATCCACCGCGCATCGTGCGCCCGAACGCTCACGTCGATTGCCTCGAGGATCGCCTGTTTGCTCGCGGCGTCGGCCGGATCGTCGGATGCGAGAGCGCGCGCTCCGCCCGGCAGCGAAATCACGTCCTTATGCGACCATCGGTTTTCTTTCACAAACGAACCGAAAATCCCATCGAGCCGGCTGTCGAAACAGCGAACGATGAGCGGCCGTTCGTAGCCGAGGGTGTAGCCGCTCTTTTCCCGCAGCTCGCCCGACTCGAAGGCAAAATCCTTTCTGTCTCTGGCCAGTCGCTTGATCTTTTCCGCGATCTCAGTCATGAACCCTCCCTCGCTGGCAGGCTGCGTATCTCTATTCACCCGGCATCAGCCGGTAAAAGCTCAGCGTCGCGTCTCCCTGGCGAACGCGTCGGACGCATTCGAGTTTTCCCAGAGAATCCGGCAGCGGGAGCGTCGAACGGTGCTCGACGATCAGCAGGCCCTGCGGCGCGAGCGGCGAGGCGTGGCCCAATTGCTCGAAGATTCGCTGGTATTCCTCCGCGTCCTCGTACGGCGGATCGAGAAACAGAAAATCAGCGCGTTCGCCGCGCGTTTCGAGCCGCGCCAGGCCTCTCGCCACGTCGCCGTGCAGGATTTCCGCGTCCCGCGCCGCGTCGAGCGCCGCCAGGTTTTTCCGGATCAACCCCACCGCGTTGCGAGCGATCTCCACGAAAATCACGCGCCGCGCTCCCCGGCTCAGAGCCTCCAGGCCCACCGCGCCCGTGCCCGCGTACGCGTCCACGAACAGCGAGCCCTCCACCGAATCGCCCAGAATATCGAACAGCGTTTCCCTCAATCGGTCGCTTGTCGGCCGCAGCCGCAGCTTGCCAGGGCTTTTCAGGTGCCGGCTGCCGTATTTTCCCGCGATGATTCGCATCGCCTCACCCTACCTTCGCCAGTTCGTATCGCCGTTGCCAGTTCGGATCGAGCGACCCGAGCAGCCGCTCGAGTTCCGCCGTGCGGCTCTCCTCGCCCGCCAGAGCGAACGCCTCTTTCCTCGCCAATTCCAGCAGGTCGTGATCGCGCAGCAGGCTAGCCACGCGCAGCGCCGGCGCACCGTGCTGGGCGGTGCCGAAAAATTCGCCGGGCCCGCGGAGCCGCAAATCGGTCTCGGCGATTTCCGCACCGTTCGTCGTTCGCACCATCGTTTCCAGGCGCTCGGTGGCTTCGCCTGCCGCTTCGCGCGGTGCCACCAGA
>JAKAOH010000094.1:0-4633 GCA_021812285.1 Acidobacteriota bacterium
GGGGGTAGCCCATTGTGTTGGCGCGGCCGCGGAGGGCGACGTTGTGCTCTTTCGAGCCGGTGAAATAGAGCAGCGCGGCGCCGCGATGCTTCACTTCGAGCAGGCGCACGTCCACTTGCATGCCGGTTTCCAGGCGAAAACTGACTTTGTTTTCGCCGCGGGCGAGGATCTGCTCGATGCCGGGGAAGGCGAGGATGTGCTCGGCGATTTCGTGGATTGCTTTTTCGGTGTGGCGGCCCGGGAGCGTGACGAGAAGATCGAGATCGCCGATCGTTTCCTTTCGCCGGCGCAGCGAGCCGGCGAATTCCACGGCTTCGATTTTGTCGCCGAGCCTCGATATGTAGGCGATGAGCGTTTCGGCGGCTTCATCGGCGGCGTTGATGAGGAAACGGCCGGCGGCTTTCTGAAAAGTTTCCGCGGCGTGGAGGATGTTCTGCTCGCTTTTTTCGCCGAAGCCGGGAACATCGCGGAGTTTGCCTTCGCGGGCGAGCCTGGCGACGTCTTCGACCGTGGCGGCGTGGAATTGTTTCCAAATGAGCGCGACTTTTTTGGCGCCGAGCGACTGGAGCTGGAGCAGCTGGAGGATGGTTTCGGGATATTTCCGGAGCAGTTTCTGGCGCAGGGAATAATCGCCGGTCTTGAGGATTTCCGTAATGTGGGCGGCGAGGCCCTCGCCGATGCCCGGCAATTCCATCAATTTAGCGGGGTCGGCGGCGAGATCCTCGACGCGCTCGGACAGGGAATCGAGCAGTTCGGCGGCTCTCTCGTAGCTGCGGAAGCGGCCGATCGGAGCGCCGTCGATTTCCAGCAGTTGCGCGGTTTCCCGAAGGATTCGGGCGACTTCGCGATTTTCCATTGCGCCTATTATAAGAGGAAGCTTGGCGCACGGACAGAGGCGCGCGGCATTCTTGCGCTCGCGGCGCGCGCGGATGGGCACGAGCGCGCGACGGAGGGCCGGATTTCAGAGAAATCAGGATAGTTTAATGACGTTCGCCGCTTGCGGTCCCTTGGGACCCTGGACGATTTCGAATTCGACGGGATCGCCCTCCTGCAGCGTGCGATAGCCGTCGCCGGTGATCGCGCTGTAGTGGACGAAGACGTCGTTGCCGCCGTCGTGGCCAATGAAGCCGTAGCCCTTGGCGTTGTTGAACCACTTGACTTGGCCGGTCAGTCGCTGGTCGCTCATTCCTCTGCTCCTGAGTTTCACAGCCGCGGGAGGGTCCCCTGCGAGGCCGCGAAACGCGGGCGAGTGTAGCAGACTTGCACAGAGTGTCAAGATACCTATTTGCAAATATTCGAATAAAAGGAGGTGAAGGTTGCATGGCGGAGGCCGGCTAGAAAGCGCGGGCGGTGATGACCAGATAAACCGCCAGAATCACGCCGAACAGCGCGGTGATCAGGCCGAGAAAAACGATGACGCCGCGCGCGGGCTCGAACTGGCCCGATTCGAGGCGCTTGAGCGTGACGCGGTAACGCCAGACCGCGACGAGGGCCATGAAGACGCCCATGGCCATGAACGCGACGCCCATGATAAGCGAAAGGCGGCCCTCGCTTGTGGCTTGGCCGCCGATGTGCATGAGTTCCCGCAGGAAAAAACCGAATTTCGCGACGACGAACCCGAAGACGACCACGCTGATGCTGGTGCGCACCCAGGCGAGGAACGTGCGTTCGTTGGCCAGATGGTCGCCGGCGCGGTCGGGTTTGTCGTTCATCGGGAGATCACTTTGACGCAAGGAACGGTTTTTGGCAATGGGCAGGCCTCAGCGGCTGAAGCCGCCTGTTCGCGCGGCGGCGACGGCACGGCTGAAGCCGTGCCCTTCAGGAATCGGGACGGGCGATGACACGACTGAGGTCGCACCCTTCAGGAGTCGCGGCATTTGATGGATTCGAAGCGTTTATGAGCGGCGGGCGGTTTTCGCACCGTGTCCGCCTCGCTGAACCGCCGACCTTGGCCGACTACTCGCCGCTCGTGCCTGTGCCCCTGAATTTGCGACTGGGGGCCTTGCGAGGCACGAAACGCGGGCGAGTCCGTGATGTTCGTAACGGCTCCCGGGATATTGGTCTGTGTCCCAGGGCGTGATACCCTTCCGGTCCATGGCTGTACACGAGCTGAATCTGAGAAAGCTGAACCGGAAGACGATCCGGCTCTTCTACATCCTTTCCCCTCTCGTGTTCGGAGGGGCTTCGCTGGTAATCTTCCGCTTGCGCGGAGTCGGGGTTGCCGAGGCATTCCGAGCGCAGGCCCCGCCGGCGGAGCAGATTCTCGTAGGGTTGCTGGTCGGTATCGGTTCCGGCCTGGCCGTCGGGCTCGGAGTCGCACGATCATCGCGACTGGCCTCGCTAAGGAAGATCATCCATCAGGTGTTCGAGGCGGTCAGACCAAATCTGTTGGACCTATTCCTGACCTCCGCCTCCGCGGGATTCTCGGAAGAATTGTTGTTTCGCGGTGCCGTGCAGCCGCTGCTGGGCATCTGGATCACGTCGCTGTTGTTTGCCCTGGCGCACGGCGGGGGCGCGAAAGCGTCGAAGGGGAATCTGTTTTTTGGCCTGTTCATCTTTGGCATCTCGCTGCTTCTCGGTGTCGTCTATGTCGAGGTCGGGTTGCTCGCCGGTATGGTCACGCACTTCGCCCTGGACTTTGCCGCCCTGCTCCAGTACCGCCGCTTAGTTGCCGCAAACCCTGCCGGCCAACCGAGCCGTCTCTGACGCCCTACCGGTAAGCGGTGCGTGCAGGCGCACTGCGCTCTTGGTCGAAGTGGGGCTTTGGCTCAGGAGCGGCGGGGGACGAAGCGGAAATAATAGAGGAGGCCGGCGATGGTTTTGCCGTCGCGAATCGCGCCGCTTTGGATGCGGCGTTCGAGCGTGGCGGGAGAAAATTTGCCGACCTGGATATTCTCGTCGTCTTCCGGATTGGCACGGCCGGGCGTGAGGCCGGTGGCGAGATACAGGCGCATCTGCTCGCTGAGAAAGCCGGGAGTGGGGAAGAAATCGAAGAGATGGCGGAAATGGCGGGCGGTGTAGCCGGTTTCCTCTTCGAGTTCGCGCGGCGCCGCTTTGGCGGGATCTTCGCCGGGCTGGACGTGGCCGGCGACGAGTTCCCAAAGAAACTGGCCGGCGGCGTGGCGATATTGGCGAACCAGAAGAATGCGGCCGTCGTCGAGCACCGGCAGCAGAACAACCGAGCCGAAATGGCGAATGACGTCGCGCACCGTATCGACGCCGCCGGGCTCGCGGACGCGGTCGCGGCGGACCTGGAAGAGCGGGCCGCGATAGAGCAGGCGCGAGGATAGGACGCGAGCCTTTCCGGGTGATGAACGTTTCAAGCGATCCTCCGAACTGTGAGTGTAGCGGAAATCGGCCGGGGCGAGTCATGCCTCGCCCCGACGATTCCGCGAGGGCTGGAGGGCGAGTTACGGCCCGATTTCGTAGATGGCGGCGGCGATTTGGCCGAGCGTGCCGCCGACGACCGTTTCGATCGAGCTGAGCCCGCCGAGCGGGAGCGAGACGCGGTTGGCGTAAAGGGCGAACGAGTAGCGCCGGCCATTCTTCGCGACCAGATAGCCAGCGAGTCCCTTGCCAGTGACCATCAGATCGTCATTCAGGCGATCGGTGGCCATGTACGTGCCAGTTTTGGCGAAAACGTGGCCGGCGGCCGGCGAGTGGACGCCGATATTGAAAAGGGTGCCGTCCTTGCCGAGAATGGGCAGCGCTTTCTGGAAAATCGGGAAATCCTTTTGCCGGGACATGTAGGCGAGGTAGCGGCACATGAAATCGGGCGTGAAGAATGCCGCTTCCGCGCCGCCCGCGCCGTCCGATTGCGACGCGCCGGAAAGATCGAGGCCGGCTTTTTCGAGAAAGGCGTGCTCGAGGTTGAAGCCTGCCTGAACGACGTGAGTGCGAGCGTGGGCCAGAATGGCGCCCAAAAGATAAGGCACAAGGCTGGCGTGCAGATTCTGGCTGACTTTCAGCGTGACTTTCACATCCTGCGCGAACGGCGGGGAAACGTGTTCGGCAACGACGTTCGCCGGCGTGTAATTGGCGGCGAGCGCGGCGAAATCGGGCGTCGCGGAGTAGGACGAGAAATTCGCCTGGACGCCATCCTCGCGCAGAGCCTCAACGAGCGTCATTTCGGCGAAGCGGCTGGGCTGAGGAACGTCGTAGCTGTACAGAATGCTGGGACTATCGGCGGGAAATGAGCCGATGATGGTGACGACGTGAGAGCCGTTCGGCTGAACTTTGTCCTGGCCCCAATCAATCGTGTTCTTTGAACCGGGAGCGCCGGTGGTGGCTTGATTGATGAACGTGGCGTAGGCGGATTGCGGCGAAATATGGATGTTCGCGGGATCGCCGGGTTTCGCGCCGGGCGTCACGGTGACGTCGATCAGGTTGTCGTTCACGACCACGGGGGAAATGATCGCGCCGGTGCCGAGTTCGGCTTCGCCTTCGGGAAAGAGCGTGGCGTCGACGAGCACCTGGCCGTCAATGCGCTTGATTCCCGCGGCGGCGATTTTTTTCGCCAGTTCGTGAATCACCAGAAGCGGATCGCCGGGAACGGCGCGCGTGTAGCGGCTGCCGCCGTAGGTGTGGTCCCAGTTTTCCCACGCGAGCGTGCCGTCAGGACGAATGCGTCCGG
>JAKAOH010000094.1:4643-13630 GCA_021812285.1 Acidobacteriota bacterium
TGCGTCCGGAAAGATTGGGATCGCCGCTGCCGACGAGGATCAGATCGCCGTGCAGCGTGCCATCCGCGGAAACGGGGCCGCTGCGGTAGACGCGCGTGTGGAAACGGAAATCGGGGCTGAGCAATTCGAGCGCCGCGCCCTCGGTGACGAGCTTGGTGGTGGAAGCAGGCGTAAAGAGCTGCTGCGCGTTTTTCGCGTAGACCACTTTGCCGGTGTCGAGCGAATAGACTTCGATGCCGAACGTCGCGTGGCGATAGAGCGGCTTCGCAATGATCTTGGCGACCTGGGCGGCGAATTGGGCTCGGCGCTGCGCGAAAGCTGGTGCGCAGGCAAGCAAGAACAGGAGGAGTGGCGCGAGGCGGTGACGAAACGAAAGCGCGGCGATTTTTCTCATTCCTTGTTTTCGACCTCCTTTTTGTGCTCGCCCGAAGCGGCGGCGCGGGAAAGCTGCTCGAACGTGAGATTCAGGACCGGATAATGCCGCCAGCCATGGTAATCGAAATGCCACCATTCGTAGGGATAAACCTGAAAACCTTCGCGCGTCATGGCGTGGCGAAGGAGGCCGCGGTCCCAGCGCTCGAGCGAAGTGCCTCCAGGATAAAAAGCATAAGAGCGCTCGGTCATTTCGTCGTAATGGCCGGTCATCGGAACCTGCTTGCCGGTGGCAAGCGAGTAGAGTGTCAGGTCAACGGCGCAGCCGCGATTGTGGCGCGAGCCTTCGCTGGGATCGGCGACGAAGATGCGCTTATCGGGCGGCGTGGCGTCCCAGAAAATTTTCGTGACGTACCAGGGGCGATAGGCGTCGTGAATCAAGAGGCCGTAGCCTTGCCGTTCCAGATGGTGGGCCACGCGAACGAGCGCGAGGGCGGCCGGGCGCTGGAGAAACGCCTTGGCTTCGGTGTAGACGGGAGCGCCGAGAAAATCGTGGCTGGTGGCGTAGCGAATATCGAGATGGATTTTCGGATCGAGCGCGGCCACGTCCACGAGATCCGGCTTCCGGAAATCGCCGTGCCCGCGCGGAGGCTTGGCGCGGAGGGCTTCGCGGCGAAGCTCGGGGACCGGCTTGAGCGGATGAATGCGGAAAAAGGGGCCGCTCGATCCGCTCAGCTTGCGGCGCGGAAAACGCACGCCGCCAAGCGTGAGCGACGCCGCAATGCCGTTTGGGCCGCGCACGAAAACGATTCGTTCGCCGTCGTAAGGGCCGCTGTGGGGAAAAGCGAAAATGGACGGCGTCATTTCGGCGAGCGGCGCGTAATCGAGCGAAGGCAATAGCGCGGTAAGACGCCCGTCTTTTTCGAGAATGTAGAGCGTGGCGTAGGGCCAGCCGTATTCGCCGATGAGCGCTTTCCACGCTGCGGGCGCAGGTTTCGGCTTCGGCAGCGTGTAGGAGGGGAAAATCGTGTCGCCGATGCGAATGCCGCCGGGAATCGGCGTCAACCGGATGCCGTAGCCGAGCCGGCCGTCGGTGAGGAGCGAGCGGCCGAGCTGGCGCACGCGAACCATCGGGCCGCCGGCGATGGGAAGAAAATAGAGGCTGCCATCGCGCTCGATGAGGTCGAAAGCGGTTGCGAGAGAACCGTAGCGGCCGGCGAGCGAACGCGCGCTGACGGCCGGCAAGTCGGTTGATTCGGCGAGTTCGGGCGGGCGATGGCCGTGGCGCGCGGCGAGCATCCAGCGCAAAGCGGCGCCGGCGATTTCGGACGTCGCGCCATTCGCCGCGTCCACGTTCGTCGCGACGACCACCCCTAACTGCTGGCCCGGCAGCGCGAGGATTTCCGCGGCATAGCCGTAAAGCGAGCCCGAAGCGAAGGCCAGACGATGATCCGCGAAACGGCCGACGCGAAAACCGAGCCCCATGCCGACAGCCGCATCGGGATGAACGAATTGGGGCGTCCACATCTGCGATACGGTTTGCGGCGCGAGGATGTTTGCGCGCGCGGGCTTTTCGGATTCAAAAAGGGCGGCGAGAAAACGGCCGAGATCCTCAACGGAAGTGTAGAGGCCGACGGCGGGAGCGACGCCGGGCTGGAATTGCGGAGGAGAGATCGTTTCGCCATCGTAGGTCCACATTTCACCGGCGGCGAGGTGCGGCGCTAGATTCGCGCCGGGAGCGGCGAAGGAACTGTGGCTCATGCCGATGGGATCGAAGACCGCGCGGCGGACGTAGTTGGCGAAGCTCTGGCCGGTTTCGCGCTGCAGAATTTCGCCAAGAACCGCGGCTGCGGCGTCAGAGACTTTCTGATGCGTGGCGGGCCAATAGAGGAGCTTCGTTTCGTTGAGGCTTTCGACGGTAGCGATGAGCGATGGCGAGGAAGAATCGTAAATGCTGCCGATCGGCGGTTCGCGCACGAGGCCGGCGCGATCGGCCATGAGTTCGCGGAGGGTGATGGGCGCGGTGAACGGGTTCGCGGGATGAAAGACGGGCAGGTAGCGGCTGGAGGGCGCGCCGAGATGGAGCTGGGCGCGATCCGCGCGAGCGAGAATGGCGGCATCGGTGACGAGGCGGGAAATCGCGCCGACGCGATAGATGGTTTCGGCCGTGGCGGGGATTTTGCGCTCGGCATCGGCGTAGCCGAAACCGCGCGCCCAGACGATTTCGTTGTTGTCAACGAACGCGATGGAAACGCCGGGGAGATTCTCATCGCGCATCACGCGGAAGATCAGCCGCGCAGCGGCATCCGCGGCGGCGTGGTAGCGAAGCGTAGGACCGACGGTCGCGGGGGCTGATTCCCGCGCCTTTGGCGAAATTCGTCTCGCGGAATGGCCGGAGCGGGAGACGGCGGGATCCTTCGCTTCGCTCAGGATGACAGGGTTTGCTTTGCGAGGCGGAACGTCGGAGGGAGGCCTTCGGAGCCAGAGTGGAGCGGCACGGAGGACGAGAAATGCGGCGAGCAGGAGCGAGACCAGGAGCGCGACGCGGAAAAGGAACGCTGTGCGCTCGGCTGGATTCGTGCGCGATTGTCTCACCGGCGTGGCGGACCTCCGGTTCGCATGGCGGCGCGGCCTCGTCCCGCGGACGCGAAACGTGTGGCTTGCAGGCCGCGAATTGCCTATTGTACATGTCGTCATAAACGATGTTGCGTTTCGTTTGCCGCGTCCGGGTGATGGATGGCGGGAAGGGAAGCGACGACACTTTTTTCATACGCGACGGAAAGAGGTGGTTCGATGGACACCGGCGCGACGCTCTCGTTCGACAAGCGCTTGTATGAAGTGGGCCGGCTGGAACGGATTCTAACGCCGGCGCTGCTGGTTTACGCGGATTACGTCCGGGAAAATATTCAGACCACGCTGAATCTGGTGGGTGGCGACGCGCGGCGGCTGCGGCCGCATATCAAAACGGCGAAATTGGCGTGGGCGGTGAGGGAACTGGCGAGCGCGGGCGTGACAGATTTCAAATGCGCGACCACGCTCGAATTGCTGACCGCGGCGACCTGCGGCGCTCGCGACGTGCTGATGGCGTTTCCGGCGACGGGAGCGAACGCGGAACGCGTGCGGCAGATCGCTGCGTCGTTTCCCGCGGTCGCGATTTCAGCTTTGGTGGAATCGGCCGAACGCATCGGCGAATGGGCCGGGAGCGGCGTGGGACTTTTCATTGACGTGAATCCGGGAATGGACCGGACGGGAATCGAACAGGGGCGCACCGAACCCATCGTGGAGCTGGCGAAAGGGATTCGAAAAGCGAAAATCGCGTTCCGAGGGCTGCATTATTATGACGGCCATTTGGCGGCGCTGGGGTTCGAGGAGAGAACGAACGTTGCGCATCGCGGCTACGACCAGTTGATGGAAATCGCCGCGGCGCTCGAAGCGGCGGGAATTCCGGCGGAAAACGCGATCACCTCGGGCACGCCGGTGTTTCCCTGCGCGCTGGCGTACGCGGGATTCCGCTCCGCGCCTTTTCACCACCAGTTTTCGCCGGGAACGTTCGTCTACAACGATCTGAGGAGCCTTTCGCAATTGCCGCGCGAGTGGGCGTACCGGCCGGCGGCCGTGGTGGTTTCGCGCGTCGTGAGCCGTCCGCGGGCGAATTGCGTGACGTGCGACGCGGGGCACAAAACCGTTTCCGCCGATGCGGGCGTGCCGAATTGCCGGGCGATCGGAAGAGAAGACCTGACGCCGGGAGACCCAAGCGAAGAGCATTTGCGGTTCGAAGTGCCCGAAGGAGCGAGCGTGCCGGCAATGGGGGAATTTTTGTATCTGGTTCCAAAGCACGTTTGCCCGACGGTGAACAATTTCGACCATGCGCTCATCGTCGAACAGGGGAAAATTGCGCGGCTCGAACGCGTGTCCGCGCGCGGACGCGAGAACCCGCTGGCGATTTCGCTGCGCGGGCCGGAAAGCCTCGGCTGAGCGCGACGCAGCCGCTGGAAGCGGAAGTTCCGGGATTCGCTACTGCAGGTTGCGCAGTTCCTGCCTGAGCTGCATCATCTGCGCGAGGATTTGGATTCGCCGGGCGGTTTTGGAGTCGGAGCTGGTGATTCTGATCTGGACTCCATTGTCGATGGATTTCACCTGAATCCTTGCGCCGGGAATCATCATCGGGCACTCGGCGGCCATTCGGCCGCGCATTCCGCGCGCCATGACCATGGGGCCCATCCTTCCCGACTGCATGCAGGGACACACGGTGGTGGGTATGTTTGGGGGTTCGGGCGAGGTCTGCTGGGCGCGGGCGACGGTGAAGGCGGCGAGGGCGAACAGGGCGACGAGCGCGGCTGTGAAAACGAAGGCTTTACTTTTCATGGGCGATTCCTCCTCCGCGACAGAATACCTGGATTCCGAGCCAGGAACGCGGATTTCGACCGTATTGGTTTGTGAACGCCACCTGGGCCGGCGCTAGGGCTTGGGATTTTCGGCGGCCCAGATGTGCTCGAGTTCGTAATAATGCTCGGGATATTGGGGCGTGTAGCGGAGGAACGCGGGAATCGGATAGCGGATGCCGCCTTTGTGCGTGCCTTCGAGCCCGGCAATGAGTTCCTCCATTTTCGAACCGGGCAGCGTGAACGCCATTTCCCCGTCTTCCGTCTGGCCGAAAACCCTGTCGCCGTAGCAGGGCAGAATCACCTGATAATCGTCCTGGACGATCGTGCGAATGATTTCGTCCGAGCAATCCACGCGGCCGGTGAAACTGCCGGTGAGCGCACCGCCGCGTTTCCAGAGCGCGCCGGTGACAAGGCGGAGCACCTGCGCCGGATTCGCGTAAATGACGATCGCGTCGGGCGCGAAATCGGCGCGCGCGGCCGGGGCGACCACCAGATGCTGATATTTGCCGTGCGGGAGCCGCTGGGTAGCCTGCTCGGTGCGGCGGCCGGCTTCGAGAGTTTCGACGTACATGCCGCAGGCGAGATGGCCGCTTTCGTAATGGTCGGTGACGGGAGCCAGGCCGAAGGCGGTTTTCGTGAGGACGCAATTCACGTCTTCCGCGCCGACAGCGATCGTCCAGCCGTAGCGTCGGGCCATGGCGACGGCCTGGCAGATGGCGATCTGGATTTTCATGTCGCGATACGGCCGCTTGGCTTTGGGCGGGAGCGGGTCGCCCGGCGCGAGCAGTTTGGCGGCGACGGGGAACGTCGCGGGACGAACGTACGTTTCGATGTGCGTGGCGAATGTTTTGGCGTCCATGGGGACCTCCGGAGCAGCGAGCCATCATAAAACGGCGGAGCCGGGTCTGGTAACCCTGGCGGCGCGTGTTCCCAACCCGCGCCTGCAAATGCGTGGGGGCCTGAGGCGCGGAGCGGGGTTGCGTGCCGCTGCGGGCGAATCCTATACTCGGGGCGTGGCAGCGACGCAAACGGCGCAGATCAGCGTGCTGATCGTTGACGACGAAAAGCCCGCGCGGGACGAACTTGCCTACCTGCTGAAGGGATTCGCGGAAATCCGCGTGGTGGGGCAGGGAAAAAACGGGCTGGAAGCGGTCGCGCTGATCAAGGAACACGCGCCCGACTTGGTTTTCCTCGACGTGCAAATGCCGGGCCTGGACGGCTTCGGCGTGCTGCGCAAGCTGGTGGAGCGCAGGCTGCCGGTGCCGCACGTGATTTTCGCGACCGCGTACGACAGCTACGCCGTGCACGCGTTCGAGGTGAACGCGGTGGATTACGTGCTGAAACCGTTCGACCGCGAGCGAATCGCGAAGGCGGTCGAGCGAGCGCGGCGCACGCTCGAAGCCCGATCGTCCACTTCCGATCGCCTGGAAACGCTGCTCGATCAGCTCGCCGCGCCGAAAACGAGCGCGCCGGAGAAATTGGTGCTGAGAGTGGCCGGGCGCCTGCTGCTGGTTTCCTCGGACGAGATCGTTTGCGCGACGATCGAGGAGGGCGTGATCAACGTTTCGACGCGGGAAATCGAGGGCGTATCGAATTTCCGCACGATCGAGGAATTGCAAACGGCGCTCGATTCGCAATCGTTCTGGCGGCCGCACCGCTCGCACCTGGTGAACATCAACCACATCAAGGAAGTGGTGCCGTGGTTCAAGTCAAGCTACATGCTGCGCATGGCGGACCGAAGGCAAAGCGAAGTGCCGGTGAGCCGGACGCAGACGCGGCGGTTGCGGGAACTTTTCAAGCTGTAGTCCGCGCTGGAACCGGACGTCTCGAATCCAACCAAAAGATTTAACACAGAGGACACGGAGAGCGGCGCTCTGCGCGTCTTGGGAATTTTCCGGGCGCGGAGGGCGCGAACACTCTCCGGGCGCACGGCTACGCTTTTGTGGCGACGATGGCCGGCGAATGGGACGCGATGTCGAGCGTTTCGATGCGCTCGAATCCGGCTCCGGTTAGCCAGTCGCGATATTCGGCCATGGTGTAGGTGTCGCCGTCGTCGGTGCCGACGAGCATGTTGAGGGCGAAGAGCAGCGGGAACAGCGGGCCGGTGCGCTCGTCGTTGGGAATCATGTCCAAAATGGCGAGGCGTCCGCCAGGAGCGAGCGCGCGGTGAATGCGCTGGAAAAGATCGCGGGCGACGGGTTCGCCCTCGCCGTGAACGATATTGCCGAGAATCGCCAGGTCGTAGCGGCCCTGGGGAAATTCGGCGACGCGGAGATCGCCGGCGAGATAGTCGTAGCGATCGGCGATGTTTTCTCGTTTGGTGAATTCGCGGGTGGTCTCGAGGACCTTCGGGTAATCGAATGCGGTGACGTGCGCCGCGGGATGGGCCTTGGCGATGGCGATGCTCCAGACGGCGGAGCCGCAACCGATATCGAGCACACGCAGGCCGGGTTTCGCGCCGGTGGCGGCGATCTGCTCGGCCAGGCGCGCGGCAGGCGCGCTGTTGGTGATGTGAAGCGAGCGAATCAAAACCGGGAAAAAATCTTCCGCCACTTCCTGCTGACTGAAGGAGCGCTGCGGCTTGCCTTCGCGAATGATGTCGGCCAGATGACCCCAGGCTTCCCAAAGCGTGTCGGATTCGAGGAACGCGCCGAGAAATTCGGGGCTGCCGCGAACCAGATAGCGCGCGGCGTCGGGCGTGAGATCGTAGCGGCCGTCCTCTTTTGCGAGCAGATCGAATGCGGCGAGCGCGTCGAGCAACATGCGCGTGCCGCGCTCGCTCGACGATGCCGCGGCGGCGATTTCCGCGACGCTATGTTTGCCCGAGGCGATGTGGGAGAAGACGTCGAGCCGAACAGACGCGGCAAGGACGCGTTCGGTGGCGAAAGAGAAGTGCATCTGTTGCAGACGCTGCGGGCCGGATAGCTGTTGCGGGCCAGGCGTAGGTGCGTTCACGAAAAACCTCCCCCGAGTTTCTTCGTTACGGTGACGGCTCTTTTATGCCTTGGTGCGGGGAATCTGGCAAGCGGCAGTTGCGGACGGCAAGCGCCAGGGCGTGGCGGAAAATGACGCCTGCTGAATGCGCGGCGGCGGCCGCAGCGAGCCGGAACAAGAGGCGAGCGAGATTGACTATGGTCAATGACCATGGTTAAAATGAGGCTGTGGCGATGGAAGGGATGGTCATGGAAGAGATCGCGGTTTCGAAATTCAAGGCGACTTGTCTGGCCGTGGTGGAGCGAGTGCGGAGGACGGGAAAACCGGTGAGGATCACGAAGTTTGGCCGGCCGGTGGCCGAGGTCGTGCCCACGCGCAGCGCAAAGCCGAAGAAGCGCAAATTGGGGACGATGGCGGGGACGGTGAAAATCATCGGCGATATCATTTCCCCAGCTACGCCGCTGGAGGATTGGGACGCGCTCCGCAAGTGAGACTCCTGCTGGATACGCACATCTGGCTGTGGGGCATTGCCGATTCCGATAGGCTCAGCCACCGCGTCTCGCGTGCGATTCAAAACCCAAGAAACAGTTTGTGGCTTTCTCCACTGAGCATTTACGAGGCGTGCCTGCTTTCATCACGGGGCCGCATTGCCGCCGCGGGCGACGACAAATGGATCGAGATGGCGTTTGTGCAGTTGCCCGTGAATGAGGCACCGCTAACCACTCAAGTTGCGCTGGCATGGCGCGACCTGGGCATGGACCGGGGAGACCCGGTGGACGCGCTGCTGGCGGCGACGGCGAAGGTTTTGGACCTCACCCTGGTGACGGCTGACGAACGTTTGATGGGAATCAAGGGCATTTCCGTGCTGGCCAATCGCTGAAACCGCTGTTTGGGCCGGGCGCGGCGGCGTGCTAGCATCGCTCGGAGCTTGCGCCGCAGCCGACTGAGCCTGTGCGGAAATAGAGTTGGCCTCAGCGGCTGAAGCCGCTTTTGCAAAGAGCCGCTACGGCACGGCTGAAGCCGTGCCCTTACTGCGGGATAAGACAAACAGATGGATTTCGCGCTTACCGATCAGCAGGAACTCGTTCGCACGACGGCGCGGCAGTTCATGGAAACGGAACTGCGCCCACGGCTGCGGCAATACGAAAAAGAAGAGCATTTTCCCGCCGAGGAAATCCGCAAACTGGGCGAAATGGGCTTTTGCGGAATGCTGGTGCCCGAGGAGTGGAGCGGCGCGGGCGCGGACACGGTAAGCTACGTCGTCATGCTCGAGGAAGTGGCGCGCGTGGAGATCGG
>JAKAOH010000005.1 GCA_021812285.1 Acidobacteriota bacterium
GCGGTACAGTAAGGCCGTGGAAAACGGAGAGTGCTCGCGTGAAAATCTCGGTGATTGGTTGCGGATACGTCGGTTTGGTAACCGGCAGTTGCCTGGCTGAACTCGGCCACTCGGTCGTCTGTTTCGACAACGATCCGGCGAAGACACGCATGCTGCGCGAAGGCCGGATGCCCATTTTCGAGCCGCATCTCGAAGACGTTTTCTTGCGCAACAGCAAGGAAGGCCGGCTGAAGGTGACCGACGACCCGGTGGAATCGGTGCGGGCGGGAGAGGCCATTTTCATTTGCGTCGGCACGCCTCCGCTCGAAACAGGAGACGCCGATCTGAGCGCGATCGACCGCGTCGCCCGCCTGATCGCCACCGAGTCGCATTCACCCAAGCTCGTCGTGGAAAAGAGTACCGTGCCGGTGCGTACCGGTCAGGAACTCAAGCGTGCGCTCGCCGTGTACGGCCGCAATTCCGGAACTAGCTTCCGCGTGGCTTCCAATCCGGAATTCCTGCGCGAAGGAACTGGCGTCGAGGATTTCCTTCATCCGGATCGGATCGTCGTGGGCGTGGAAGACGCCGAGACGGAGCGCCAGTTGCGGGAGATTTACCAGCCGGTGCTCGACGGCAAATTCCGCTGCCCGGTGCATTCCTCCGCCTGCCCCCAGCTGCCGGCGCCATCCTTCGTCGTCACCACGATCGCCAGTTCCGAACTGATCAAGCACGCGTCCAATTCCTTCCTGGCGCTGAAGATTTCCTACGCCAACGCCCTCGCCGAGCTCTGCGAGCGGCTGGGCGCGAACGTGGAGGAAGTGACGCGGGCGATGGGCTTCGATCCGCGGATCGGCCCGCATTTTCTGCGCGCCGGGCTGGGATTCGGCGGGTTCTGCTTTCCCAAAGACATCCAGGCGTTCATCCGACTCGCCGAACGCTCCGGAGTGGATTTCCGCCTGCTGAAGGAAGCCGAGGCGATCAACAACCATCAAATCGATCGGTTCGTCGAGAAGGTGCGGCGCGCGCTGTGGGTGGTTCGCGAAAAACGGATTGGGCTGCTCGGCCTGGCGTTCAAACCGGACACGGACGACATTCGCTTTTCGCCCGCCCTCAAGCTGCTCAAGCGGCTGCTCGAAGAGGGCGCCGAGGTGCACGCATTCGATCCGCAGGCGATGGACAGGGCGCGCGTGGCGTTCCCCGCCGGGCACTACGAATCCGATCCTTACGCCGCAGCGCAAGGCGCCGATGCGCTCGTCATCGCCACGGAATGGCCGGAATTTGCGCGACTGGATTGGGAACGCATTCGCGATGGGATGGCTCGGCCGCTGGTGCTGGACGGCCGGAACCTGCTCGACCCCGGAAAAGCCCGCGCGCTCGGTTTCGAGTACGAATCGGTCGGGCGTCCCGAAGGCGACACGGTCGGCCGCCTTCCCTGATCGCTCCCGGAGCGGCTCGCTTCAGCTCGCTCCCGCGCGCCGGAAAAATTCCACGGTGAGCGGGAGGCCTTCCTCGAGACTCACTTTCGGCTCCCAGCCCAGCAGTTCCCTGGCTCTGGTGATATCCGGGCAGCGGCGTTTGGGATCGTCCACGGGCAGCGGGTGAAACACGATTCCGGCCTTCGATCCGGTGTATTCCAAAACCATTTGGGCGAATTCCAGAATCGTCATCTCGCGCGGATTGCCGATATTCACCGGCTCGTGCTTGCCGCGTTCCCACAAGCGGTAGATGCCATCGATCAAATCGGAAACGTAGCAGAAGCTGCGCGTCTGTTTCCCATCGCCGTAGACGCTGAGCGGTTCACCGCGCAGCGCCTGATAGACGAAATTCGGCAGAACGCGGCCGTCGTTCAGCCGCATGCGCGGGCCGTAGGTATTGAAGATGCGCACGATACGCGTATCGAGCGAACGGGCGCGATGATAGGCCATCGTCAGCGCTTCGGAAAAACGCTTGGCTTCGTCGTAGACGCTGCGCGGGCCGATCGGATTGACGTGGCCCCAGTAGGTTTCCGTCTGCGGCGAAATCTCCGGGTCGCCGTAGCACTCCGAGGTGGAAGCGAGCAGGTATCGCGCTCCTTTCGCCTGCGCCAGTTCCAGCGTGTTTCGCGTGCCGAGCGAGCCGACCTCGAGCGTTTCGATCGGAAGACGCAGATAATCCACCGGGCTCGCCGGGCTCGCCAGATGGAATACCGCATCTAGCGAACCATCCACCGCCATCGGACGCGTCACATCCTGGCGAACCATCCGGAAGCGGGCATGGCCCGACAGATGGGCCACATTTTCCTCGCTGCCCGTTACCAGATTGTCGAAGCAGACGACGTCCCAGCCTCTCTCGATCAGGAGATCGCAGAGGTGCGAACCCAGAAAACCCGCTCCTCCCGTCACAACTGCGCGCATTTTCCCGCCTGGACTACCGGAAACTCCCCGCGCGGAGCGCGGCTCATCCCCAGCGCAACAGGATTCCGGCCGTCGTGAATCCCGCGCCGACCGCCATCAGTAGCACGAGGTCGCCGCTGTGCAGGCGTCCCTGCTCGACGGCGTCGCGCAAGCCGAGCGGGATCGTTCCGGCGGTGGTGTTTCCGTAGCGGTCGATATTGATCATGATTTTCGAATCGGGGATTCCCAGCCGCTCCTGCATCGCGCGGATGATGCGAAGGTTCGCCTGATGCGGAACCACCAGCGCCAGATCGTCGCCGCTGAAACCGTTTCGCGAGAGCAGCATCGAGGAGACTTCGCACATCCGCCGCACCGCGTATTTGAACACCTGCGCCCCGTCCTGGTGCACGTAGTGCATGCGTTTTTCGACCGTTTCGTGCGAAGGCGGATGCAGCGACCCGCCGCCGGGCATGAACAGATTGCAGCCGCCAGCGCCGTCGATGTCGTGATGGAAATCGAGAATGCCGAAGGTTTCCGATTCGGCCGGTTCCACGAGCACGGCGCCGGCGCCGTCTCCGAACAGGACGCAGGTGGCCCGGTCGGTGAAATCGATGATCGAAGTCATCACGTCGCTGCCGATGACAAGCGCTTTCCGGTGCGTTCCGGCGCCGACGAACTGCGAGCCGACCGTGAGCGCGTACAGAAATCCCGAGCAGGCGGCCGAAAGGTCGAATCCCCAGGCTTTCTTCGCCCCGATCCGCTCCTGGATCAGGCAGGCGGTCGAAGGGAACATCATATCCGGCGTCACCGTGGCGACGACGATCAGGTCGACCTCCTCCGGCGCAACGCCTTTCGCTTCCAAAAGCTGGCGCGCCGCTTCCGACCCCAGATGCGAAGCCGCCATGCCCGGGTCCACGATGTGCCGCTCGCGAATTCCCGTTCGCGAGCGAATCCAATCGTCGGTGGTTTCCACCAGCTTTTCGAGGTCGGCGTTCGTCAGCAGGCGCGGCGGCACGTAGCCGGTCACACCGGTGATTCTCGCGGCAATCCGTCTTCCCATTCGGTTACTCCACTCTGGCGCGTGGTATCAAGGAAAGTCGCATTCTAAGCAATCGTCGGTTCGGGTGACAAGCGGGTTCGCGCATCCTGCGGGAGACGACCTTACCGCACGATTTCATACCGGTAGCTGATTTCCGCGATTTTCCCCAGCGTTACCGCCACGCTGCAGTATTTCGTCTGGCTCAATTCCACCGCGTCCTTCACCGCTTTTTCGTCCAGATCGCCCTCCAGCCGGTAGACCATCTCGATTTTCGTCCATACCGTCGGCGCCGAGAGAGCGCGTTCGCCGGCGATGGACACGACGAGCGATTTCACCGGCTGGCGCTTCTTTTTCAGAATCAGGATGACGTCGGTCGCCGAGCACGATCCGAGCGCGGCCAGAAGCATCTCCATCGGTCCGGGAGCGGAATTGCTCTGGCGATCGGAGTCGAAAGGAACGGCGTGGCCCGACGGGGTGGTGGCGAGGAATTGCTCGCTTTCAATCCAGCGAACCGTGGCAGTCTGCATGAAGGGCCTCCCGCGGAATTGTAGCGAAGCGGCGTGGGCGGCGCGAACCGCGGGAGGAGCGCGAAGCGCCGGTCAGGCGCCGCGGTTCTGCGCCGAGGAGGAAACCGAACGGCGGCGCATCATCTCAATGAACGCTTCGACGAGCTCCGGATCGAGCTGTTTGCCCGCCACCCGCTGCAGTTCGGCGAAAACCTGTTCGGCCGACCTGGGCAACTCGAACATTCCCGAAAGCAGCGCGTCGTACACCTCGGCGATGGAGATCAACCGCGCTCCTTGCGGGATGCGCTGACCGGCCAGCCGGTCGGGATAACCGGTGCCGTCGAAGCACTCGTGGTGGTGGCGCACCATCTGCTGCACCCGGCTCATGCCCGGCAGCACGCTCAGCAGTTTCCATCCCATCACCGCGTGCTGGCGAACGGCGTCGCGTTCGGAGGGGTCGAGCGCGCCGCTTTTGCGCAGCAGGTTTTCGGGCACGCCGATTTTTCCAATGTCATGCAACAAGCCGGCCAGGCGCAGCTCATCGGCCTCGGCCGAATCGAGCGACAGCGCTTCCGCCATCTGCACCACGTATTCGGAAACGCGGCGCGAGTGCTCGTGCGTGGAAAATTTCTTTTCGTCCACCACCCGCACCACCGTGGTCAATCCTTCGAGCAGGGTGGGCGGCAATTCGCCCGGCATCAGGCTGTGGCCCTGGTTGGCCAGCCCGGTGGCCGCTTCTTCCAGCCAGTTGAGCACCAGGTCAAAGGCCTCGGGGCCGGTCACGAAATCGTTCCGCAGATCGAAGCGCGGCAGATCGTCTCCGCCGGCGCGCCCGCTTTCCGCCGGCTCCAGCACGAAGCGCTGCGCGCTCGAAACCGCGTTTCCGCCGCGCCGCTTGGAAAGGTACATCGAGGCGTCGGCGCGCTCGAGCAGTTCCTCCGGCGTCGACCCGTGCACGGGAAACGCCGCAATGCCGAAGCTGGCGGTAATGCCGCGCTGGCGCAGCAGCGGATCGGCCGCCAGCAGGCCACGCAATTTGTTCGCCAGTTGGCGAGCCTGATCCAAATCCGTTTCGACCATCAGCACCACGAATTCGTCGCCGCCGTAGCGGGCCACCACGTCCGACCGGCGGCAGTGTTCCTCGAGCAAACGGCCCACGCGCCGCAGCACGACGTCGCCTTCCAGGTGCCCGTAATGGTCGTTGACGAATTTGAATCGGTCCAGGTCCATCAGCAAGAGCGCGAACTGGCGTCCCATCCGCGTGGCGCGCCGCCACTCGGAGGAAACCGCTTCGACGAGGAATCGCCGCGTCTTCACTCCGGTCAGGCCGTCGGTGATCGCCTGTTCCTGCGCCTTTTGCAGCGTGCGGGCGTTGTGCAGCGCTCCGGAGATCAGATCGGCCAGCGTGCGCAGCAGCAGGTTTTCTTCCTCGCTGAATTCGTATTCCACGCTCGATTCCACGTACAGGACGCCGAGCAGTTCCTCGGCGTAGACGAGCGGCAACGCCTGCCCGCAGACCGATCCTTCCAGCAGAAACAACGCGCCGTCCGGCGCCGAGCCGCTCGACGCCTCGCCCGTTCGCGCCACGTCGCCGATCAGCCCATCGCCGAACGGGATGCGCCGGCCGAGCGCCTCGCGGCGGCGTCCCGCTTCGGCGCGCACCACCACTTCGTGCGCGTCGTAATCGGCCAAGCCGATGCCGATGTGTTCGTAACTCAGGCCGGCTTCCAGTTCTTCGGCGATCCGCGCGAGCATCTGTTCGACGTTGAGCGTGGCAATGGCGTGCCGGGAAACGTTGTTGAGCAACATCAGATGGCGCGATTTTTCCTGTTCCTGGCCGAACAGCCTGGCGTTTTCCATGGCGATTCCCGCCGAATTCGCCAGCGCCATCATCAATTCCAGGTGCGTTTCGTCGTAGGCTTTCTCGTCTCTGCTGAAGACCGCCATCACACCGACCGCCCGGTCGTAGAGCACCACCGGCACGCCGCAGAAGCAGCCCGCGTTCGGCAACAGGTCGAGTCCCAGCCGGTGCATCTCCTCGCGGAAGCCGTCGCGAATCAGCAGCGGTTTCCGCGTGCGGAGAATGTGTTCCACCGGCCCGTTCCTGATCGGACGCGCGTTCGGCGGGCGGCGCTCGCCGCCGATCACCTCCAGATCCATCAGAATCTGTTCGCGCTCGGGAGCGTAGCGCGCGATGAAGAAATTTTCCGCGTCGAACAGCCGGCACATTTCGGCGTAAATACGGTTGCAGAGGTCTTCCAGGTTCAGCGTCGAGCTGAGCGCGCGCCCGATCTCGTTCAGCGCGTTCATTTCCTCGGTGCGGCGCGTGGTTTGCTGGATCAGGTAGCTGTTTTCCACCGCCATCCCAACCTGGTGCGTCAACGCCAGCAGCAGCCGCAATTCGGGCGCGCTGAACCGCCGGCGCTTGGGCGTGGCCAGAACGAGCAGTCCGAAAACACGCTCGCGGGCCTGGAGGCTGATTCCGACGGCGTTCTGCAAATGCTCCGGCACGAGAAGTTCCCGCGCCTGGCGGATGGCCGGATCGCTTTGCAACGGCTCCCATTCCTCATCGCGGAGAATCTCGCGCAGGATCATCACGCCGCCCAGCCGCGCCACCAGGTGCACCAGCGTGCGTCCCACCTGCGGGTCGCTCGCCAGTTCGTGAAATCGCTGGCTGATTCCCCGGCTGACCACCACCGAGGGATCGGGAATCTCGTCGTAATTGATCACCAGGACGCCGGTCGGCAGCCGCATCACGCGCAGAATCCGTTCGAGCGCCTGCTGGAGCGCTCTTTCCATTTCCTCGCCAGTGAAACCGGAAGCGGCCAGATTCAGGTTGGCGAGCGAGAGCATATTGCGCTCGACGCGCCGCTTTTCCTCTTCATAGAGGGCGACCAGTTGCAGCAGCCCCGCGGAAACTTGCGGCAGCAGGAAGACCAGGCGCACGTCGTTGCTGATCCAGTTCAGCCGCTGGTCCACAACCGTGGCCACCAGCGCCAGCCCCCAAACCCCCAGCGTTCCCGCCAGAATGCATTCCGCGCTCGATTCCTGCCGCTGCCCTTCTTCCCAAAATGAGCGGGCCGCCACAAACAGAAGAAATCCCGAGCCGAAATCGGGAGACACCGCGATGCGGCCCAGCCAACTGGCAATCGCCCACGCGGCGAAGGCCGCGCTTCCTAGCAGTACCAGGCGCGTCCGCACGCGGTTTTGCGCGTACGCCTGCGCTGAAACGAGCAACAAAAGCACGGCGATGCCTAGCAGAAAGGAATTGGCGGGGCCCTGCCAGGATTGCTGCGGAATCCAGCGACCGAGCACCGGCGAAAGGTAATGCAACGCGACCAGTCCCCACGCCCATGCCCATAAACGCAGGTATCCCAGCCGCTTCTGCCGATACAGGTAGAAGAGCAGCAGCGCCAGAAACGCTGCAAATCCCAGCAACGCCGTCGCAACGCCGGGAGTCGGGGTCAGCACCGCATACGCCTCGCTCGGTACGCCGGTATAGCTTCTTTGGCTCGCATCCTACTCAGAGAAATTCCATCCGCCGTTCCGCAAGTCCTCTTTTCGACGACAGACACCCCTCCGCCATCCCAGAGGCGAATACCGAACGCCTGCGGGGCGTAAAAGCAGGTCCGCGAAGTACTTCGGCCCGAATATAACGGCGCGTGGAAATGTGGTCAATCAAACTGGGGTTCGAGTAGCGGAAAGGGTAAGGCCATAAACGTTGACAACCCTTTGGTAACCCCCTCCCCTCGTTCCGGCGCCGAGCCCTCCTCTACTCGCTTTTCCCCGGCGGCTCCCGTAACATGACTATTTCTGTTCAGCTTATAAGGAATATCCCCAACGATGACGAACTCGAAGATACGAGTCCGCTTTGCACCTTCGCCAACAGGCTACCTGCACGTTGGTGGTGCTCGTACCGCATTGTTCAATTGGCTTTTCGCGCGAAATCAAGGCGGCATCTTCCTGCTGCGCATCGAGGACACCGACGTCGAGCGAAACCGTCCCGAATTGGTCGAAGGCATCCTGACAGATTTGAAGTGGCTGGGCATCGAATGGGATGAGGGTCCGTTTTTCCAGTCCGAACGCATCGAGCTTTATCGCGAAGCGTCCGAACGGCTGCTCGCCGCAGGCGCCGCGTATCCCTGTTTTTGCGCCCCCTCGCAATATGCCGGCCCCGAAGCCAAAGAGGAAAGCGAGGAATCCGAACAAGAGGCCGCGCCGGCGGCGCGACAGGCGTGCCCTTGCCGGCGGATGAGCGCGGTGGAACGCGACGCCAAGGTGCGAACCGGTCTTCCCTACGCCATCCGTTTCCACGTTCCGGAATCGGGCGCCACGACGTTTCGCGACGAAGTCTTCGGAGATCGTGAAGTGCAAAACGACGAGATCGAAGATTTCGTCCTTCTCCGCTCGAGCCGTCTGCCCACCTATCAGCTGAGCGTCGTGGTGGACGACATCGCGATGGGAATTACCCACGTGGTTCGCGGCGCCGATCACCTTTCGAATACGCCCAAACAGGTGCTGCTCTATCGTGCCCTGGGGGCCGAGCCGCCGATTTTCGCCCACGTTCCGCTGATCCTTGGGCCGGACCGGACGCGGCTTTCGAAACGCCACGGTGCGACCAGCGTCGGCGCCTACGCCGCCGAGGGATTTTTGCCGGAAGCGTTCCGGAATTTCCTGGTTCTGCTCGGCTGGTCCACCGGAGACGACACTGAGCTGTTCGATACCGGCGAAATGATCGAGCGATTCTCTCTCGCGGGAGTCAGCCGCACGAACGCCGTCTTCGATCGCGCGAAGCTGGAATGGTTCAACACGCAGTATTCGCAGAAGCTGCCAATCGAGCGGCTATTGCCCTACGTCGAAGGCGAGCTACGCCGTGCGGGGCTCTGGCAGGAAGCGTGGGCCGGGCCGGAAAAAGCGTGGCTGGCGCACGCGGTGGATCTGATCCGGCCGCGGACGCGCCTGCTCGGCGACTTCACCTCGTGGTCGCGCGGTTTTTTCACCGACGATTTCGATTACGAGCAAGCGGCGCGGGAGAAATTCTGGAAAGACGAGCGGCTGCCGGCGATGCTGGAAAAACTGGCTGCCGCGCTGGAAGCCGCTCCCGAATGGAATCACGACGCTTGCGATCGGGCGCTGCGCGATCTGGCCGCCGCGGAGGGAGTCAAAGCCGGGCTGTTGATCAACGCCACGCGCGTGGCCTTGCTCGGCCGCGCCGTCGCCCCGCCGCTCTTCGAGACGATGGTCGTATTGGGACGCGAGCGCGTGGTGCGGCGCATCCGGCAGGCAATTCCGAAAATCAGCGGCGGCGAAGCGCGCTGACGATTCGCCGCGCGGCGTGGTCGTTGCTTCTCCGCCGCGCTTAGCGCCGGCGCGAATTCCTATTTCCGGTTTTGAAAATTTCCGGATGCACGCGGCGCGCCGGAGAACCCGCCTTGGCAATCGTCACATTCACCGAAACCGGAACTTCGACCGGCGGCAGGCACATCGTGTTGTTGCACGCCTGGTAGCGGAGCGTGAGCGGCAATTCGCGCGTGCCGAGCGGCGCGTTCCGCTCGGCCAGAAACCTTAGGCGCAACACCACGCGGCCCGTGTACACGGCCAGTTTGCGCTTCGAAAAGGAAAACTGGCGCAGTTCGCCGGCCGGATACTCCGTGGATAGAAGGTGAAATCCGACGGGCGATTTCGCTTCGATCTCCGTGGGAATCAGATACTCTTCAAGGACCTTGTGGGCGTTGATGTGGTACGCCGGCTGGATATTCGCCACCACGGCCACTTCGAACACGCGGCCGCGCGGAACCGGCTGAAGCGAAACATAGTTGTCGGAGCTCACCACCGAACGGGCCATCTGCGGCCCCGTTTGCGCGCCCGCCGCGGGAACCAGGGCCGCGAGCAGCACCGCTAACGCCAGAAACCATCGCGATTTCATCGCTATACCTCGACGCTCGAGCCCAGTTGCTCACTGAGCAGACGGCTCATCACCCGATCGAGCGTTTCGTTTGTTTTCTCAAGCGCGAACGCGCCGGCCGCGTCCGACCACCCCAATTTGAAGCTGGTGGAAAGCGCCGAAATCCAGATCTGGCGCACCGGCGAATTGGGACTGATCACGAATCGCGCCTCTTCCGGCTCCTCGAACAGCACCTCAAGCTTTTCCGCTCCGCCTTCGACGTCGAAGCCGTGCTCGTCGGCCAGCTCAATGAGCCGCTTTTCAAGCCGCTCGAGCGCCGCGTCGGAACGCGACCGGAATTCATGCTCGTCCATCACAGTTCCTCACAGCAACTTCTGAATGAGTTCGTTCACCGACTGCGGGTTGATTGGGCCGATCACCTTTTGCACCAGCTTTCCGTCCTTGGAAATGATGTAGCTGGTGGGGAATCCGATGCAGCAGCTGAATTTCGAGGCGATATCCTGATTGCCGAGAACGATTGGATAGTTCATCGCCACTTTCCGCCCGTCCACGTCGAATTGCGGGTTCGCCGCGAAGGAAGCCACGGCCGCCTTGCCGTCTTCCATCGCCACGCCCAGCACGGTGAAACCTTTCTTGCCGTACTCCTGTTGGAATTTGATCAGGTCGGGAATTTCCGAAAGGCAAGGCTCGCACCACGTGCCCCAAAAATTCACCAGCACCACCTTGCCGCGATAATCGGAAAGGTTCACCGTTTGCCCGTTGAGATTCTGAAAACTCACCGCCGGCTCGGCCGGCAAACTGGCCGTCCCTTTCGAAAGGTCCGGTTTGTCCAGCAGCGTATTGCTGCGGTCGCAACCCACCGCGATCGAGAGCAGCGCCAGCACCAGCACGATGTTCAACCAACGACTCTTCCGTTCGCTCATCCGCCCCTTGCTCCTACCGCGAAAATACGTTCAGAAAAGAAAGTTTGCCGGAAAGCCAGGTCAGCTGGTTCAGGTAAATCAACCCGCCCACGGCCAGCAGCAGCACGCCGCTGAAAACTTCCACGGCGTTAAGATGCCTTCGGAAACGCTTGTAAAAATGCAGAAAGCGGCTCAGACCGAGCGCGGTCAGAAAAAACGGCAGCGCCAATCCGGCCGAATAGACGGCCAAGAGTCCCACACCGCGCCCGATCGTCTGCTGCGTCGCGGCCAGCGCGAGCACCGCGGCCAGAATCGGACCGATGCACGGCGTCCAGCCAAAGGCAAACGCGAAACCCATCAGGAATCCACTCAGCACGCCCGGCTTCCCTCCCAAATGGCGGAAACGGACGTCGCGATTCAGCCAGCGAGAAAGGAACGGACCGGCGAGGAAAATCAGCGACAGCGAAGCGAGGTGCACCGGCTCGATTTTCCCTCCGGCGAGCGCTGGTTGCACGCCCACCGCAACGGCCGCGCCCACGAGCAACGCGCCGACCACCAGCCCGACTTTCACCGGAATCTTCACCAGCCAGCCGATCAGGTGCAATCCGAAAAGCAGAATCACCGCGCCAGCGATCGGCGCCAGCATCGCCCTGTTCTGCACCAGGAATTGGCCGATCGCGCTCGCCGATGCCCCAAAGGCGATGAACACGATCGAAAACCCGGAGATGAACGCCGCGGCCGACGCCAGCAGCTGCCCCTGCGGCTTTTCTCCCTTTTGCAACTGGTCCACGCCGAGTCCGGAAAGCATCGAGATGTATCCGGGAACGAGCGGAAGCACGCAAGGCGAAAGAAACGAAATGATGCCGGCGACGAAAGCAGTCAGGATGGTGACGTGCTCAGCCATGAACCTCCTGTCATTCGATGCAACGGCCGGGGATTTCGCTTCCCCGCGGGTGCTGAAATGAATCTTTCAGTCACTCTCCGAGAAGTTTCCATTGTAGCAAGGCCTGTTCCGAATCAGATGTTCTCCGGGTGCCGATTGTGCCAATCGGTCGCTTGCTCGTAGGCGTAGCCGATTCGCAGCAGCCGCTCTTCACTCCACAGCGGCCCGATCAGCTGCAATCCGATGGGCAGCCCCTCGCGCGTGAATCCGCAGGGCAGCACCAGCGCCGGAGCGCCGGTGAAATTCGCCGGCCGGCAAAGCCGCAGGAGCGCGGCCCGCACCGTTTCCTCGCGGCCGTCAATTTCCACCGTCTTCCGGCCGAGCACCGGCGCGGCGATGGGCGTCGCCGGAACGAGTAGCGCGTCGAACCCTTCGATCATTCGATTCCAGTCCCGGCGCGCCTGCCGCATCCGATCGATGTCGGCGAGATAGTCCGCCGCTCGAATTTCGCCGCCGCGTTCGAGCAGCCGGCGCACGTCTTCGCCGTACTCGGTGGCGCGAGCCGGGAAATAGCCAGCGCTCTGGTGATAATGCCGCGCTTCGGCAAACGCGATTTCCGCTGCGGCTTCGACCGACGGCCCGGTCTCGGGCAGCGAAATTTCCTGAATTTTCGCGCCGAGTCGTTCGATTACCCGCGCGGCAGCTTCGACGCTTGCGGCAACATCCGGGGACACGGCGTCAAAAAAATGTTCGCGCGGCAAACCGATCCGCAAGCGACCCAAAGGCCGGCGCAGGGAATGC
Source organism: Acidobacteriota bacterium (assembly GCA_021812285.1). GTDB lineage: Bacteria > Acidobacteriota > Terriglobia > Acidiferrales > UBA7541 > JAKASX01. The sequence continues at coordinate 12,388 of JAKAOH010000005.1, forward strand.
GCGAAATCCCCAGGAGGATTCGGCGCGGCCAAGGTCGCGGGATCGCGCCGGTCGCGGCCGGCGATGGCGCTCAGCAGCCACGCGGCCGCGGTGATACTGGTTGCCATGGGGCCGACGTGGTCCAGGCTGACGGAAAGCGGCAACACGCCGTAGCAGCTCACTCGCCCGAAAGTGGGTTTCGACCCAACCACGCCGCAGAGCGACGGCGGAATCCGCACTGAACCGCCGGTGTCGGAACCAATCGAACCCCAGGCGATTCCGGCGGCAAGCGACGCGGCCGATCCGCCGCTCGAACCACCCGTCATGTGGCGTGTATCCCAGGGATTGCGCACCGCACCGTAATGCGGATTTTCCGAGGTCACACCGTAAGCGAACTCATGCAGATTCGTTTTTCCGATGACGATCGCGCCGGCTCGCCGCAAACGGCGGGCTACTGTCGCGTCCTCATCGGGAACGAATCGTTCCAGCAGGCGCGAACCGGCCGTGGTCGGAATGCCGCGCGTCCAGATGTTGTCCTTGAGCGAAATGGGTATGCCGTGAAGCGGTCCGCGGCGCTTTCCGCTTCGCAGCTCGCGTTCGGCTCCGAGCGCCTGCCGCCTGGCCGACTCCAAAGAAAGCGCCAGAAAGGCGTTCAGGCGCGGATTCAGCCGCTCAATGCGCCGCGCGGCCAGGCCCACCAGATCCACCGGGGAAACGTCGCCGCGGGCGACGAGCGGCGCGAGATTTTCCAGCTTCATCCACGCCAGCGACGTTTCGTCGGGCGAGCTGCGCCTCAAAAGATTTTCTCCCGACGACCGATATTGCCGAACGTGCCGATATTGGCGATTTGCAGCGCGATGCGAAACTGATTTTCCGTGCGCAGCGGGCCGAGCGCCAGCCGCCGGTATTCAAAAGCGATGCCGCAGCAGGAGCCGTTGTAGCCGATTTCGGCGATCTGGTTCTGGAACAACTGCTGGCGGGCGTCGTAGCTGATGCCGAACGACGCGTTCCAGCCCTGCCGACTCATATCGCCGAACCCCGCCAGCGAGCGGATCTGGTTCGACCGCGGCTGCAGCAACGGGTTCGTGTGGACGTCGAAGTGAGCGAGCGTGAGAAACGTTTCGCGCCACGGCCGGATTTTCACCAGCGTTCCCGTAGCCACCAGCTTGCCGCGAATCGGGTCAACATCCTGGCGAAACTGGATGTCCCAGCGGCCGCCGGGCGTGATCCGCAGGTCGCTGATCACCGGAGAAAACGAGCGGGCTCTATCGGCGAAGGCGAAAGGCGTGAGCGAATCGAGCGCCTGAAAGACATTCCTCTGGCCGGGAACCAGCGCGCCTCCGAAGGTTGGATCGAAGAAGTATTTCTGCGCCACTTTCCAGCTGACCAACTGAGAGGCCGAACCGCTGGCGGAGCGATGGAACAGGCGCTGCGTGATCGAATATTCGATTTCGTTGGTATCGGTGAGCGTCTCGTCCTGAGTGAAGGGGATGATTTGCGAAAAATCATTCACGCCGTTGACGTCGCGATACTCGAAATCAGGCTCGATCACGTGCTTCCATCGCGAGTCCGAGCTGCCCCACTCGCGCGCCAGGGACGGCGGCCGGACGTCAATGGTCAACTCCTCGGTTGTGCGGTCGAGCGGGGAATTGATCACCTGGCCGTTCGGCTCCTGCCGCGCGCCGTAGCGGGTGGTCCGCGCGACGAACCGCGACGTGACGCCCAGCCACGGTCCCCAGTGCAGCGGAAGCGTGAGCGAGGGAGCCGCTTCGGTTCGCTGCACCGCCGGGCCGGTATCAGTCGCCGGCAGCCCGCTTTCGCTGCGGTGCATTGCGTCGGCGAAAAGGTCGAACCCGAAATACAGCGGCACGTGGCGGAATAGAGGCCGGTCGATCGAACTGAAGCGGGCTTCGGGCGCGCGGCGCACCACCACGGATTGTTCGGGAGAAATCGTGAGGAAATTGTTGTAATTCAGCGCGGCGAAATCGAGGCTGTATCCGTCGAAATGGCGCGCCACGAAAGCCGAACTGCGCACTTCGGGGTTCACCGCCTGGGAAAACGTCTCCGAAAACGCCAGCCGGAATTGCAGCGAACTGAGTTGGTTCAGATCGGCGGCCAGCCGCCAGCCGTCGCCGAACAGCGCGCTGAGCTCTTCGTGGGCATCGTAGCCGCCCTGCCGAATGGTCACTCCTCCGGGCCCGGCGAAGCCGCGGTCGCTGACGCCGAAATAGCTCGCTGAAAATCGCACGTTTTTGGCCGGAGTGGCCCGCAGACTGGCCCTCTCGCTCCAGCCGCGGCTGCTGAAATACTGGCCGCCGAGCGTCATATCCATCCAGTTCGTCGGCGCCCAGTAGTAGGAATCGCCCAGGACGAAGCCCTTGAGCGACGATTCGCCGACGTCGGGAATCAGAAAGCCCGATTCGCGCAGATTTTTTCCAATCGCCAGCTTCGCGTAGGGCAGGTAAAAGAGCGGGATCGAAAACATCCGGAAATCGGCCCCGTGCAGCGTGACCGAACGATTCACCTGCATCACCGCGCGCCGCGTGTAGAACTTCCATTTCGGGCGTTTCGGATCGCAGACGGTGAGCCAGGCGTTGTGCACCACGTAGGTTTCGTCGTTCAGCCGCTCGACGCGGCGCGCGGCGAAGCTGAGCGGATTGGGGCTGACCAGCAGCGCGGAATTCGGCGAGCGGGTGGCGCGAATCGCGCCGCGAACGTCTTCGAACGCTCCCTTGCCGGTCGCCAGATCGTACCAGCCGCTCGCCGCTTCGATCGTCTGGCCACGGTATTCCAGGCGAACGTGGCCGGTGAGCTCGACGTGGCGCGTTTTCTCGTTGTAGCTCAGGTGATCGGCCTCGAGCGTCGCCGCGCCATAGCGGAAAACGACGTTGCCGTCTGCGTAGTACATCGGGCCGACTTTTCTCTGGCGGTCCGCTTCGAGTTCGAACGAGCGGATTCCGGAAGGCTTTTGCCGCTTCGGCGCGGCAAACATGGAGGGACAGAACGGCATCAGGGCTAAAACGAGCACCAAAAAGCCATGTCTGTTTCGCTTCTCGTGACCCTTCACGCCGTGGCTCACTGAACGCAGGAGGAAGCTTAGCCTAGCATGGGCGCGAAAATACGGGCAACGCTGGCCTTGGTCCAAGAGCCGCATGGAGCGGCAGAGTTGCTTGTTTGGCGACACGCTTCCGCGCTCTTCTGTTCCTCTTTTACTTCGTTTCCGGCTAGGATGGAGTTCCCGCGATCTGCAGCGCACGAGGAAGGACAGGGGGAACAGTGTGTCCACATTGCGGCGCTGCCAGTCCGGGGACCGGCCTCTGGTGCCCGTTCTGCCGCGCCCCTCTCATCGCCGGAAACAGCGGCCAAACTCGCGCGTCCACGCCGCGTGAAAACCGCGTTGCGGTTGAGCGCGGCGTCGAGCTTGCCGAAGCCGCTCCCTCGACCGAGCCGCAATGGCGGCTCGAACTGGGCCGTAAGCTGGATGCTTACCGCGTCCGCAACGGCCAGAGCCTTCCCAAGCCGCCGCAACCGAGCCTGCCATTTCCCGAAATGAAGCCCGCCGATGCCCGGCGAGTGGCGGCGTCCACGCCTCCGGCGCCGAAGCTGGCCGTGCCCGCAGCGAAGGGGCAACCCGGCGCAACGCGTGGACCCGAGCGCCTGACCATTTTCGTTCATCAGCCCGAGCTTGATTTTTCGACGGGAACGACTTCGTCGCCCAATCACGGGCTTGTGCCGGTGGCGGGACTTTCCCGCCGGGCATGGGCGTGGCTGGTGGACATGGGCTTTCTTTTGACGTGTTGGGGGCTGTTTATTGGACTGGTGGCCGCGCTGGGTGTGCCGATTGGTTCGGGCCGCTTGGAAATGGCCGTCTGGCTGGCGATCCTTTTCCTGCTCTACGCGCAATATTTCGGCATTTTTACCGCGTTCGTCGGCGCCACGCCGGGCATGCGGATCGCGGGCCTGCGCGTGGTGAGTTTCGACGGCAACCCGCCGACGCCGCGGCAGCTGCTCTGGCGGACGCTGGGCTATCTGGTCGCCGGCGGCGCGGGAATGCTGGGCTTTTTGTGGGCGCTGTGGGACGACGAAAAGCTGTGCTGGCAGGACCGCACCTCGCAGACGTACGTGACCGCGCTCGTACCCATGCCCGAGCAGCACGCCGCCGAAGTTCGCCGCTGAACTCCCTTCCACGCCGAGCGGCGCGAGCGAAGCGCTCCGCTGCGGTTGCCAAAGCTTCCCCAGGCAATGATTTTGGGGCCGTCCTGTCAGCACGAAAAGCCGCCTGTTTGGCCAAGAGCAAACATTGGTTGGTGGAATTTTTTTGCTGCGGCAGGGTGTCACAGGTGGTCGAGCAAAAAAAACAGTAGGTGGCTTTGTTTCAACGAGATAATTTTTCCAGGGTGTCACTTTTTGAGCCTCTTTCGAGTGGGCTTCGGCCCGCGAAGCGCTTGCCCGGATCGCGGAACCGCTGCGCAAGGCGGAGGGTGTCACTCGCGGGGCCTGGCGGAATGGGCTTCTTTCTCCTGTAATGCCCGTATTTTCAATGGAATACACCCAACTGGGTGGACGGTGGAGGGCGTCACGAGAGCGGTGTTTTGTTTCTTCTCGATTCGCTCGAAAGCTGCATTGGTATTGGGGATTTGTTGACCGAGCGGATTTGGGCCGGTCACCCTGGGGCTTTGCGGCTCCCGTGGGCTCGAATGGAACGGTGACGGAAGTTCGGACCATGAGTTTCCTTCTCCAGCTGCTTCCCGGCATGAGGTGCTTCCTCCTTTGCGCGGGTGATCGGCCGCCTTCTTTCAGCAAGCGACGACATTTTCGCGCGATGCGGCTCGGAGCGCGAGGGGTGGCTCTACGTAAGGAGGGACTGGGCTTTCTTTCCGTTGTGTTGAGAATGATCGGTAGCGGGTTCCGGCGGCTGCGGAGGACGGCGCCACTTGGCGGAATCCACACCTTTTGCGAACGGCGCAAAGAGTGAGGCAACCGCAAGTGCAAAGTTAGCCGCGACCGGCTACTTGGGTCGGCGTGGGAGTTTCGGAAAGGCCGCACTTGTCACACGAGCTTCGAAGGGCGCGGCCCCCGGCCGTGGAGTCCGGCCCCACGGGCGCACCGCGAGGAGGGGCAGCGAGACAGTAGCGGCTAAGACTGAGAAGATCATCCCGTTTAGGACCGCAATCCAAATGGTCATTGGAGGGAAAATGCAGAAGACGGCCAGCCAAACGCCGCGAGTGGCGACATCTGGCTGGGGTACGGTGTGGAGGACGACGGAGGGGAGAAGCATGAAGGTCGGGCCTAGAATGTACACGCCAGCCAGCGCCCAAGCCCATCTTGGCTCGGTTCGGAGTCCTTTCCAGCAAACCGCTCCCAGCAGGGCGAGGCCGGCCAGCGGTGCGAGGTTCAGCGTCCAGAGGCCCGCGGCCTGGTGCAGGACCAGGGAAACAATCGCCGCAGGCAGCCAGAAAGAAACCCCTCCTGCCGCCGCCCAGCCAATTGCGCTCCTCGTGGCCCACCCTGCGCTCGGTCGGGCTGGGTCGCCGCGGTTCAGCCGGTTCATTTTCTCACGGCGCATGCGCATCAGCATGATACTGCCGAGCGGGCTGCTGCGGTAAGATTCTCGCGGTTTGGGCGCCGCTGAACTGCCCTTTTACCATGCCAACTGCTAGACTGAAAGCGTGAGGCAGGGATTCCTCAACCAGAAATTGGGCAAGCGCGCGAGCTACCGAGACCGCTTGCAGAAGGCGGCACGGCCGGCGCAGGACATTCCTCGATCTCCGCAAGGCCATGGGACGCCAGCGAAGCGGCGAAATGGCCAAGGGAAAGGCTCGCGGTAACGGGCTGAAAATCCCTCCGGATGGTATACTCACGAAAGCCAAGGTCAGGCGTATGGGACGCACGATTCGCATAGCGGTGTTTTCTCTATCGGTGCTGGTGCTGCTGTACGTGTCCTTCGGGTACGTCTTCGGCCAGAGCACGAACGAGAGGCCGTATCGGTCGCTGACGGTTTACGGCGAGGTTCTGGATCACATCCAGGAAGACTACGTAGACCAGCCCGATCTGCATCTGGTGACCGTGGGCGCGCTGCACGGGCTGCTCGAGGCGCTCGATCCGGAATCGAGCTATCTGAGCCCGCGGGAATTCGAGGCGTGGAAGAAGGAATCCGCGGATCGCGGCAAGGGCTCGATCGGCGTGGAGATTTCACGGCGCGGCTACATTTTCGTGCTCTCCGACCTGCCCAACAGCCCGGCGCTCAAGGCGAAGCTGCACGAAGGCGACATTCTGGAAGCGATTTCCGGTTTCACGACGCAGGATATGTCCATCCAGCAGGCGAAACTGCTGCTCGATGGGGCCCCGGGCAGCACGGTGAAGGTTTCGCTGATTCGCCGCGGTAGTTTGAAGCCGGTGGACGTGGAGGTGACGCGGGCGATCGTGCCCCGGCCCGGCCTGCTGACCACGCGGCTTCAGGACAAAATCGGCTATCTGCGGATCGCCTCGTTCGATCCCGGCTCGGCGCGGCAGGTTCGCGGGCAGATCGAGCAATTCGAGCGTCAGGGCGTGCAGCGGCTGATCGTGGACCTGCGCGGCTGCGCTTCCGGCGAGGCTTCCGAAGCGATTCAAACCGCTCAGCTTTTCCTCTCTTCCGGCACGATCGCGACCCTGCGCGGACAGACGATCGCGACAAAAACATTCTCGGCCGATCCTTCGAAAGTGGCCTGGAAAGGGCCGCTTTCGGTGCTGATGTCGGGAAGCACCGCGGGCGCGTCGGAAATTTTCGCGGCGGCCATCGCCCAGAATCACCGCGGCGACGCGGTCGGACAGAACACGCAGGGGATGGCATCCGAGCAGAAGCTGATTCCGCTGCAGGATGGTTCGGCGCTGTTCCTCACGGTAGGCATCTACTACACGCCGGACGGCAAGGCGATTTTGAATAACGGCGTCGCGCCCACGGTGCAGGTGCCTCCGCCGAATTCTCAGCAGACGCTGCTCGATGCGCAGGACGTCGCGCCCGATCCGACGCCGGGCGAGCTGCCCGTGCCGAAAGATCCCGTGCTGCAGAAGGCGATCTCGATCCTCGGCGCGAATTCGGGAAGCGGCGCGGCAACAACCGCCGTGGCGGCCGCAAGCGGCTTCTGACCCCCTCGATTCCCGCTCACCGGGAAACGCTTGGCGATTCCACCAGCTCGATCAGGACCTTTGTCTGCGCGGCGGCGGGAATCAGGAAAAAATTCACACGAGTGGAATTGGCCCCGGGCCGCGTGACTGGATAGAGCGGCGCGATCCCGAAACGCTCGCGCAAAAGCTGCGTCGCGCAATCCACGTTCGTGACCGGAAATTCCACCTGCTGCACGCCTTCCCCGCGCCGCGCCAGAAAGCGCGCGATCGCGCCCGGACCGCCAGGATCGCGCGTGGTGAGAATATCGAGGGAAATTTCCGGCGAAAAATGAAGTTCGAATTCCTGGGCGTCCTGATCGGGCGGAACGTCGGCGAGTTCGGGCGAGCCGTTAGCTTTCCAAATTTTTTCAAACGTTTCCGGCTGCACCGCAACGCCTACGACCGGATGGCCCGTGAAAAGCGGAAAAAGCACGGGATCGGCTCGCCAGGCGCGAGTGGCATCGAGAGCCATTGCGCAACCGGCGGCATAAAGCGACTGCGCGGCGTTCACGCGCTCGGGTTCCTCCGCCGCGGAAAGCGCGGCGATGGGCGAAGAAAGCGAGTTCTCAGAATCGGCTGGCACAGCCCATGACGATAGCATTTGTGGAGGGTGCGCAGGCGGGGATTTGGAGGCCGGCTAAGGGAACACGGCGTGAGGAATGAAAGGGCAAAGGAATCGGAAGGTGGAATAGACGCAGTACGCCCGCAAAGGTTCTGTTGAGGGCTTCAATAGAGCCGGAAATCGATTTCGACCTGTACCCAAACGGCCGCTGGTTTGCCATTGGGGCCGATGGCGGGTTTCAAAACCCAGGTACGGACGGTCTGTTCCGCTTTCTGATCGAGCCCGAGCCCAAGACTCCGAAGCACTTCCATACGCTCGACGTGGCCCGTGGCGCTGACGAGCACCCGGAGCCAGACCGAACCTTGATATTTCAGCTTGACGGCCGCATCGGAAAATTCCGGCCTGGGGCAATAGACGCAAACCGGGCTGCCGTAGCCGCCTTCGCCGGCTTGCGGATAGCCGCCGCCGGTGCCGTATTCATAGCCGGGACCCACGCCGCCGCCGCTCCCGCTGCCCACGCCGCCGGAACTCCCCGTGCCGATGCCGCCGCCGTCGCCGGGACCGCCGGAAGGCGTGATGAGCTTCGCCAGCGGATCGCCGTAATTGGGCAGGTTCGGGCTGGGAATCTTTATATGCGGCGGTCCAAGAACGGTCGCTTCCACCGGGATCGCGGGATGGGGAATGATTTTCGCCATCGGCGGAGCGAATTGCGTCATGGAAAAACGGGGCAAACGCCCGCGCGTCGCGGGCACCGGATTGCGCTCGCCGCCGCCACCACCGCCGTGGAGCGCCTTGCCCGGCTTCGCGCGGAAGAGCGGTTGGTAGGGTGAAAAATCGAGCGGCACCAGATTCGCCGTTGCCTGAACCGAAGGCTGAGTGATTCGCGGGAACAAGGGCACCAGAATCAGCAGGGCGACCAGAACGTGCCCGAGGAAAACGAAAAGCTGGACGCGGCGGTATTGCCGCGGAGGGTTCCACAATTCGCCCACCTCGATCGGCCGATCGAGCTTCACCGGGCGCTGACCCAGCAGATGAAATCCTTCGCGCAGGTTTTCGACGAATGCTTTATACCAGGGCTGCCTCTCGACCAGCATGGCCGAGCCCGAAACCCGGCCCACGCGGGGGCCGAAGAATTCCTTGAGGTTGTCGGAAAATTGGGAGCCGAATTCCACCGGATGCAGGTAGCTATCGCGCGGTGTTCCCTTCACCGGCCGCTCGTAGAGAAAATCGTGCAGATTGGACCAGAAGAGCCTCGGCCGGCGTGGCCGTTGCATCTCGAATCGAGGCAGCGAGCCGCCCTGTTCGTTGACATCGGGCTGTTCAGGCCTTTCGATGACGTCCCCCATGGATCTCTACCCTGGCCCTCAGAACCACATCCCCAATTCTAAACCAATCCTCTGCCCGCCTTCCCTATCAGATGCGCGGAAACCGGCAATGGTTATATACAAGATTTTGGGGAGAAACGAGGAATGGGCCACACGGCCTTTATCCGAAAGCCGGGCCTGCCCTGTCCGGCTGACACATACAACACGCTCATTGTAACATAGAGCGATGTTGTCGCCTGCTCTCACGCACCAGGTGCGGGGAGGCGACGACGATCCGGCAGCGAGGGCGACTACCCTGGACCTGAAAAACACACTGAATCTGCCAAAAACCCCCTTCCCAATGAAGGCAAATCTGCCGCAGGCGGAGCCGCGCCAATTGGAAGAATGGAACGAGCGGCGGCTCTACGAACGGATTCTCGAGGCGCGGGAGGGCGCGCCCGTTTTCATCCTGCACGACGGACCACCCTACCCGACCGGTGAAATTCACCTGGGCACCGCGCTGAACAAAATTCTGAAGGACATGGTCGTACGGTCGAAATCCATGGCCGGATTCCGCGCTCCCTACATCCCCGGCTGGGATTGCCACGGCTTGCCGATCGAAACGCAGGTGGAAAAAGAGCTGGGGCGCAAGGGCGCCGTGGAACCGGCCGAATTCCGCAAACTCTGCCGGGAGTTTGCGCGGCGCTATGTGGACGCGCATATCCGCGATTTCCAGCGCCTGGGTGTTTTCGGGCAGTGGAACGATCCCTACCTGACGATGGATTTCGCTTTCGAAGCGCGAATCGCCGAGGCTTTCCTCGAATTTCAGCAGCAGGGCTACGTCTACCGCGGCAAAAAGCCCGTTTACTGGTGCCTGCACGACCGCACGGCGCTCGCCGAAGCGGAAGTGGAATACGAAGACCACACGAGCCCCTCGATCTGGGTGCGGTACGAAGTGATCGAAGCTCCGATCGCCCCCAAGCGAAACGGCCGCTTTTACGCGCTCATCTGGACGACCACGCCATGGACGCTGCCGGCCAGCCTGGCGCTCGCGTTTCATCCCGATTTCAAATACGTCTGCGCGGAAGACGCCGAAGGCAACGTCTATTTGATTGCCGAAGACCGGCTGCGACCGTTTCTCGAGGAGACGGGCTGCGGGTTCCGGCTCCGCGAAAACGCCGGCGAGCGGATCGAAGGGCGGCGCCTGGAAGGCGCGAAATTCCGGCATCCGTTTCTGGACCGTGAAATCGCGGGCGTGCTGGCCGATTATGTGACGCTCGATCAGGGCACCGGCATCGTTCACACCGCACCCGGCCACGGCGCCGAGGACTTCCGCACCGGGCAGAAATACGGCCTCGAAACCTACGCACCGATCGATGACGACGGAAGGTTTACCGAGGGTCTGGACGAATACCGCGGAAAAACCGTTTTCGAGGCCAATCAGCCGGTGATCGAACTGCTGAAAAGGCGCGGAGCGCTGGTCGCCGCGGGAAAATTGCGCCACAGCTACCCGCACTGCTGGCGTTGCCACAATCCGGTAATTTTTCGCGCCACCGAACAGTGGTTTCTGAATCTGGAGCATCGCGACCTGCGCAAGCGCGCCGTCGAAGCCGCCGAAGCCGTGCGCTGGATTCCGGATTGGGGCCGCGAACGGATCGAATCCATGGTGCGCGGACGGCCCGATTGGTGCCTTTCGCGGCAACGGATTTGGGGCGTGCCGATCGTCGCTTTCAGTTGCGAGGCATGCGACCGGCGGCTGGAAGATTTCCAGGCGCTGCGCGCAGTGCTCGAATGGTTCCGGCGCGAAGGAGCCGACGCGTGGTTTGCGCGCCCGGCGGAAGAGCTGTTGCCAGCCGGAACGCGGTGCGCGTGCGGCGAAAGCCGCTGGCGCAAGGAAAATGACATTCTCGACGTTTGGTTCGATTCCGGCTCGACGCATTTGGCCGTGCTCGACGGTCGCGACGCCGACCGGCGCTGGCCTTCGGATCTGTATCTGGAAGGCCCCGATCAGTTCCGCGGATGGTTTCAAAGTTCGCTGCTCGTGGGAGTGGGGCTGAAAGACAAGGCCCCCTACCGGAGCGTGCTGACACACGGCTGGACGCTCGACGCCGCCGGCCGCCCGATGTCGAAGTCGCTGGGAAACGTCGTGCTGCCGAGCGATGTTTGCCAGAAATGGGGCGCCGATCTGCTGCGCCTGTGGGTCGCTTCGCAGGATTATCAGGCCGATCTGCGCATGTCGGAAGACGGCATGGCGCAACTGGCCGAGGCCTACCGCAAGCTGCGCAACACCTTCCGCTGGGCGCTGGGCAATCTGGGCGATTTCGATCCCGAACGGGATTCGCTGGCCGACGACCGGCTCTGGGAACTCGACCGCTGGATGCTGGGAAGAACCGCGGAGCTGGTGAAGCGAACGAAGCAGTGGTACGAAGGGTTCGAATTTCAGCGCGTGTTCCACACGGTGCAGGATTTCGCCGTGGTGGATTTGAGCGCGTTTTATTTCGACATCCTCAAGGACAGGATGTACACGTTCGCGACCGCCAGCGAGGGCCGGCGTTCGGCGCAAACGGCGGTCTGGCGGATCGCCCACGCGCTCGTGCGGACGATCGCGCCGCTGGTCGCTTTTACGGCGGAAGAAATCTGGAAATTTTTGCCGAAACGCAAGGGTGACCCCGAAAGCGTGCATATCGCCCGGTTCCCCGCGCCCGAGGAGCTGGGTCGCGCGCTCGATCCGCGGCTGGCGGCGAATTGGGAGCGCTTGGGCGAGGTGCGCGGCGAAGTGCTCCGCGCGCTCGAGCGCGCCCGAAACGAAAAACGGATCGCCGGATCGCTCGAAGCCAAGGTCCGGCTGGGCGCCGAGGACGGCTGGCGGGAACTACTCGAAAGCTACCGGAACTGGCTCCCGGCCGTGTTTCTGGTGTCCCAGGTGGAAGTGGACAAAGCGGCGAACGCGGCTGCTAGCGCGGATACGGCCGCCCTGGACGGCGTGCGCGTGGCCGTGGAGCGCGCCGAGGGCTCGAAATGCGAGCGCTGCTGGAATTATTCCACCGCCGTCGGAACGGACGCCGATTTCCCGACGCTGTGCGAGCGATGCGCGCCCGTTTTGAAGCAGTCCAGCGGAATGACGAAGGACGGAAAATCCTGATGATGCGGCATGGCAAATGGCGGCTGGGTTGGCTCTCGCTGGCGGTGCTCGTCGCCGATCAACTGTCCAAGCGCGCCGTCGCCGCGGCGATTGAACCGGGCGGCAGAGTGGAAATCATCCCCGGCCTGTTCAACATCGTGCACACGAACAACCGCGGCGTGGCCTTTGGCATTCTGGCCGACGCGCGAGCTCCCTGGCTGGTTTGGCTGCTCATCCTGTTTTCGCTGTGCGTGATGGGGCTTTTGGTCTGGTTGCTGGCCAGCCAGCGGATTCCGGGAACGCCGGGACAGGTGGGCGCGGCGCTGATTCTGGGCGGCGCGGCGGGCAACGTGCTCGACCGGGTGCTGCGTCATAGCGTTGTGGACTTCCTGGATTTTCATATCCGCGGCTACCACTGGCCGGCGTTCAATCTTGCGGATTCGGCAATCGTGGTGGGCGGAATCCTGATCGTGTTCTCCCTGCTGACCGAGCACCGGGAAAACGTGCGGGGAAAGGCATAAATCGTGTATCCAGTTCTCTTTCACTACGGATGGTTGACGGTCTATTCCTACGGCGTGCTGGTGGCAACCGGCGTGATCGTGGGGTTGTTTGCCGCGCGGTGGCAGGCTCGCAAGCTGGGGCTGAATCCCGACCAGATCTGGAACCTCGGGATTTATATGGTTCTGATCGCGCTGGCCGGCTCGAAGCTGTGGATGATTCTGGGCGATTTGCCGTATTACTGGCACCATCCCAGCGAGATTTTCTCCTATTCGACGCTGCAATCGGGCGGAGACATTTACGGCGGCGTGGTTTTCGGGCTGCTGTTCATCTGGCTGTACGTGCGCCGGCAGAAACTGGGCTATTTCGCCGTCGCCGACGCTTTCGCCGCTCCGCTCGCCCTTGGCCACGCCATCGGCCGCGTCGGCTGCTTCTGCGCCGGCTGCTGCTGGGGCAAGCCCACCACCATGCCCTGGGGCGTGACATTCACGAACCCCTTGGCCGCAAGCCTGGTCGGCACCCCGCTGAACGTCCCGCTCCAACCGACACAACTTTTCGAAGCCGGCCTCGAATTCCTCAATTTTCTTTTCCTGATCTGGCTCGGCAAGCGGCAGAAGTTCACCGGCGAACTCGTCGCCACCTGGATGATCCTATACGGGATCGAACGCGGCTCGTTGGAATTTATCCGTAACGACCCCGGCCGCGGAATGATGTTCGGTGGAACGGTGTCGTTCATGCAGTTCGTCAGCGTGGGGATGATCCTGTTCGGCACCTGGCTCTTCCTGAAGCACCGGTCCGTATCAACACCCAACGTCAGCGCCGAACTTGCCCGGCGCTAAGCGCGAGGGAAACGCGGTGAGCGATTCCAGCGCGCGGCTGAGGCGGTTTGAGGCCGGCGCCGAAGACGCGGGCGAGCGGCTGGACCGCTGGCTGGCCGCGCAGCTTCCCGAAATCAGCCGCACCCAAATCCAGGAGCGCATTCGCACGGGTGGCGTGCGCGTGAGCGGCCATTCGGCGCGGGCCTCGCAGCGGATCGAGCCGGGCGACACGATCGAAATCCGGCTGCCCGCACCGATCGAAATCGCGGCGCTCGCGGAGCCGATTCCCCTCGATGTTCTTTACGAAGACGACGATTGGCTGGCGATCAACAAGCCGGCGGGAATGGTCGTTCATCCCGGCGCCGGCGTCCGAACCGGAACGGTGGCGAATGCCCTGCTGGGCCGCTACGAACGCCTTTCGACTCTGGGCGGTCCGGCGCGGCCCGGTATCGTCCACCGCCTGGACCGGGAGACCTCCGGCGTGCTGCTTGCCGCGCGAAATGACGAGTCGCACCGGAATCTGGTTCGCGCCCTGGCTGCGAGGCGTGTCGAGAAAACCTACCTCGCGCTGGTGCATGGGCGCCTGGAGCAGGAAACCGGCCGAATCGATCTGCCCATCGCGCGCGATCTGCGCCGGCGGACCCGGATGACCACCCGGCGCCGGGAAGGCCGCGCGGCGCTCACCACCTGGCGTGTGCTGTTGCGGTTGGGTCCGGGCGGCGCGACGCGAAAGGCGCCGGGCGAGGAGTTCACGCTGATCGAAGCCGGACTCCACACCGGCCGCACACACCAGATTCGCGTTCATTTTTCGGCCGTCGGGCACCCGGTGGTCGGCGACACCCGCTACGGCGCGCCGGCACGGATCAGGATTGGCGCCGAGACGCTCGAGCCGCTTGGCCGCCTGTGGTTGCACGCCGCAAGAGTGCGGCTGGAGCATCCGCGAACGGGCCAACCCGTCGAGATTCGCGCGCCGCTTGCCCCGGAGCTGCGCGAGTGGCTGCGCGCGCTCGGGAACAAGATGGGAGACAGCGAAGCGGCGATTGACCGGGTTTTGCAGCGGTTTCTATAATGAGGGACCGATGAAACGTCTCACTCGAGTGGCGGGAGTCTTGCTGTTTTTGGGGTTGTGCGCATCGGCCGCTTCCCAGGCCTCGAAGCCGGCGCAATCCGCCAAGCCCTCGCCGCAGAAGCAGGCGGCGTCCCAGGCGCAGAAGGCGCCGACGGTCGGCCGGCTGAGACGTGAAGTCCCCCTGGTGAACGTCGTCTTTTCCGTGCTGAACAAACACGATCACTTCGTCACCGATCTCGGCCGCAAAAATTTCGAAATTTTCGACGACGATATCCCGCAGGAAGTGCAATTCTTCAATCGCGAAACCGATCTGCCGTTGCGCATCGGGCTGCTGCTGGATACATCCAACAGCATTCACGGCCGGCTGCAATTCGAGCAGAACGCCGCGTTCGATTTCCTGTTCCACATCCTGCGCCCCGGCAAGGACCAGGCGTTTCTGATGACCTTCGATACGCATCCGCAGCTTCAGCAGCGGTACACCGACCAGCTCTATCTGCTGCGCCAGGCGATTTTCCGCCAGCGCGCCGGAGGCGGCACCGCGCTCTACGACGCCATCTACGACGCCAGCCGCGACTACCTGTGGAATCCGCCCCCGCCCGCCGCCGGCAACAACGTGCGCCGCGTGCTGGTGGTCATCAGCGACGGAGACGACGACCTGAGCGATCATACCCGGAACGAAGCAATCGATATGGCCGAACGAGCCGGCGTGGTGATTTACACCATCAGCACGAACAACAACTGGCTCTCCCCCGAGCAGAAAGAGTCCGAAGGGCTGCCGGTCCTGCTCCATTACAGCCAGGGCGATCGCGTGTTGCGCCAGTTCTCCGAGGATACCGGCGGCCGGTCGTTCTTTCCCTATCGCGTGTCGGATTTGGCGCGCGCTTTCGCCGACATCAGCACCGAACTCCGCACGCAATATTCCATCGCCTACACGCCCTCCACCCACGCGGAAGATGGCAAATTCCACCGGATTCGTATCGAAATCCTCCACACGCACGGCCTGAAAGTACGCGCCCGCCAGGGCTATTGGGCCGCTCCCCCTCCGGGCTCGTCCGGAGCGGATCCCCGTTCCCACTGATTCGCGTCCGCCCGGCGTCCGATCGCCGCACGAGGAAATCCACCATTCGCCGGCTATCCGGCGGCGAAACGCGGATTTGCAATGGGCGCCGGCCGCGCATCGTGTACGATGGGGCGTTATGGAACACGTAGCGATACGCGCAAAGCGCGTGATGACCCCTCTGGTGGAAATTGGCGACGGCGTGGTGTTGATCGCGGACGGGAAAATCGTCTCCGTGGGGCGCCGCGACGCCGTGGAGCTGCCCCGGGGAACGCGGGAATACGACGCGCCAGCGGGGATCATCGCGCCGGGATTCGTGGATGTTCACATTCACGGCGCCGGCGGCCGCGACGTGATGGAAGCGGACGAGGAAGGCTTGCGCCACATCGCGGAAACCATTGCGCGGTTCGGCACCACCGCCTACGTGGCCACGACGGTAACGGCGAGCCCCGACGACACCTGCCGTAGCCTGGAATCGCTGGCCCGCGCGGCGAAACGCCAGCGCACCGGCACAGCCTCGGACGGCCCAGCGGCGGAACTGCTGGGCATTCATTTCGAAGGACCGTTCATCAGCCACGTTCGACGGGGCGTTCATCCGCCTGAATGGATCGCCTCGCCCGCCTCCGGCCTTTTCGACCGGATGCTGGCCGCGGCCGGCGGCGAAGCCAAAATTCTCACGATGGCGCCGGAACTTCCCGGCGCGCTCGAACTGGTGGAACGCGCGCGCGCGGCCGGAATGGTCGTTTCGATGGGACACACCAACGCAACGTATGAAGAAGCGATGGCGGCGATCGCGCGCGGCGCGAGCCACGCCACCCACGTCTTCAACGCGATGCGCCCGTTTTCGCATCGCGATACGGGCGTCCTGGGCGCGGTGCTCACGCGGCCGGAAGTGACCGCCGAAATCATCGCCGACGGCATCCACGTGGACGAGGCCGCGATCCGGATTCTCCTCGCGGCCAAGGGAAACGATCGCGTGATTCTGGTGACCGACGCCATCGCGGCGACGGCAATGCCGGACGGAAATTACCGGCTGGGAACGTTTGAAGTGAGCGTGACGGGCGGCGTGTGCCGCGACCCCGAGGGACGCCTGGCGGGAAGCACGCTCACTCTCGATCGCGCGGTGCGCCGGATGGTCGAGCTTGGCGTGCCGGCGATCGAAGCGGTGCGCATGGCCACGCTGCAACCGGCGCGGCGGCTGGGAATCGAAGCGCGCAAAGGCGCTCTGGTCGCCGGCGCCGATGCGGATTTGCTGTTTCTGGATGACGCACTACACGTGCGCGGCGCATTGACGCACCACATGCGGGAACCACAGATCGGAACCTAGTTCGAGCTTGGGTTCATCAGGAGAAACCCGGAGCGTTGCCGGGGAAACGGCTTCGGCGCGGCCTGCGTTGCGCTTACGGTTCGGGCGGGCGAGATTCGGTATGGATGCCGCCGGCTTTGGCAGCGACCTGCACGCGAACCAGCGCGCGTTCCAGCGCGGCTTTCGCGCGTTCCCAATTCACTTCCGGGTCCAGCAGATGCGCCAGGCGTTCCTCGGCACGCGCCGCGGCTCTGCGTGCGCGCTCCACGTCAATCTCCTCGGCGCGCTCGGCTCGTTCGGCCAGAACGATCACGCGACCCGCCAGCACTTCCGCGAAACCTCGAATCGCCGTCAGGAAAAACCATTCGCCGCGCCGGCGATAGCTGAGCATGCCGATGCCCAGCTCGGTCATCAGCGGCGCGTGGCCGGGCAAGACCCCCATATATCCCTGGCTGCCCGGCACCTGCACTTCCTCGACCGTCTCCTGGACCACGCGGCGGTCGGGCGTGACCACTTCGAGCGAAATGGATTCCGGCATCATGGTTCTTACGCGGCGGCGGCCTTCAGCTTCTCCGCCTTTTCCATGGCTTCCTCGATCGTTCCCACCATGTAGAAAGCCTGCTCGGGCAATTCGTCGTGCTTGCCCGCGACGATTTCCTGGAAGCCGCGGATGGTGTCCTCGACCTTGACGTAGCGGCCGGGCAGCGTGGTGAAAATCTCGGCCACAAAGAACGGCTGCGAGAGGAAACGCTCAATTTTGCGGGCGCGCGATACGGAGAGCTTGTCTTCCTCGGAAAGCTCCTCGACGCCGAGGATGGCGATGATGTCCTGCAGGTCCTTGTACCGCTGTAGGACGGATTTCACCGAGCGAGCCACCGCGTAGTGTTCCTGCCCGACGATGCGCGGATCCAGAATGCGGGAATAGCTGGTGAGCGGATCGACCGCGGGAAAAATGGCGCGCTCGAAAACCTGCCGGCTGAGCGTGGTGGTCGCGTCGAGATGGCTGAACGTGGCCGCGGGAGCCGGATCGGTGTAGTCGTCGGCGGGAACGTAAATCGCCTGCACCGATGTCACCGAACCGTGCTTGGTGGATGTGATGCGTTCCTGCAGTTCGCCCAGTTCGGTATTGAGGTTGGGCTGGTAGCCGACGGCGGAAGGCATGCGGCCGAGCAGCGCCGAAACCTCCGCGCCGGCCTGGACGAACCGGAAGATGTTGTCGATGAAGAGCAGCACGTCCAGGTTTTCTTCGTCGCGGAAATATTCGGCGACGGTGAGGCCGGCCAAGCCCACGCGCAGGCGCGCGCCGGGCGGTTCGGTCATCTGGCCGTAGATCAGCGAGACGCGCGATTTTTCCGGATCGCCCGCCACCATCACGCCCGAATGCTGCATTTCATTCCACAGGTCGTTGCCCTCGCGGGTGCGCTCGCCCACGCCCGTGAAAACGGAAACGCCGCCGTGCTTCATTGCGACGTTGTGGATCAATTCCTGAATCAAAACGGTTTTGCCGACGCCCGCGCCGCCGAACAGGCCCACCTTGCCGCCCTTCAGATACGGCTGCACGAGATCGATCACCTTGATCCCCGTCTCGAACATTTCGAGCGTGGTGGACTGCTCATCGAGCGGGGGAGCGGCGCGGTGAATCGGATAGCGTTTGTCGGTGGCCACCTGGCCGAGATTGTCCACTGGCTCGCCCAGCACGTTCAGCACGCGCCCGAGCGTCGCCCGGCCGACGGGAACGGTGATCGGGCCGCCCTTATCCACCGCCTTCATGCCGCGCATCAAGCCGTCGGTGGGTTCCATGGCGACGCAGCGCACGCGGCCTTCGCCGAGGTGCTGTTCCACCTCGCCGGTAATGTTGATGGTCACCGGCGTATCGAAACCCTCGCTGGAGATGTGAATCGCGTTGTAAATCGCCGGCAGGTGACCCTCGGGAAAGGCGACGTCCACCACCGGCCCGATCACCTGCACCACTTGACCCACGGTCTTTTCCGGCACGAGCAACCCTCCCAAACTGCGCAATTCTCGTTCAATCCACCCGGCGTTTTCGAGCACCGGCTACTTCGGCGGTCGCGGCGATCAAGCGGCCGTAGCCGCCGCGCCGCTGACCACTTCGATGATTTCCTTCGTAATGGCCGCCTGCCGCACCTTGTTCATTTCGAGCGTAAGCCGGTTGATCAGGTCGCCGGCATTGTTCGTGGCGGCGTCCATCGCCGTCATGCGCGCGGCCTGTTCGCCGGCGGCCGATTCGAGCAGGATGCGGAAAATTTCCGATTCCAGATAGCGCGGCAACATCCGCTCGAAAACGGCTTCGGGCGGATCCTCGTAAATGTAGTCGGATTCGGCCACGCGGCGCGCTTCGCCGCCCGGCGCCGGCACAACCACCTCCGGCGCGATCGGAAGCACCTTTTCGACGACGAGCTTCTGCGTGAGAACGTTCTTGAATTCGTTGTAAATGGCGTAGACCGCGTCCACTTTCGGCTCGGTGTAAAGCGCCGCGGCGCGCTCGGCGATCCTGCGCGCGTCGTCGAAGGTGAGTTTGCGGAAAATATCCACCGACTCGCCGGTTTTCGGGAAGGGGAGCCGGCGCAGGGCGTCGCGGCCCTTGCGTCCAACCAGATAGGTCTGGATGTCGCGGCCGCGTTCCTCGCGAAGAAAGGCATTGGCTCGCCGCAGCACGTTGCTGTTGAAGGCGCCGCACAAACCCTTGTCGGAGGTCACCACGATCACCAGCAGCCGCTCTTCCGGCCGGCGTTCCAGCAGCGGATGGACGGGTAGCTCCATGCGCGCGGCAGCCGACCGCAGCACGCGCAGAATCTCCTCAGCATAGGGCCGGGCGGCGAAAACGCGCGACTGCGAGCGGCGCAATTGCGCCGCCGCGACGAATTTCATCGCCCGGGTCAGCTGCTGCGTCTGGCGCACCGAGCGCAGCCGATGGCGATATTCGAGAAGGGTCGGCATGGCGTTTGTTCCGTCCGGGCGGTCTCAGCTGGCGCGAGCCGGCGCGGAGACGGCGCGGAATTGTTCCTTAAACGTGTCGAGCGCGCGACGCAACTCGGCGCGAAGATCGTCATCGATCTGCTTGCGTTCGGCGATTTTCGCCAGCACACCGGGATGGCTCGCATCCATGTAGTCGTAGAGCGCCTTTTCGAACGCCCGGCACTGGTCCACCTCGATTTCGTCGAGGTAACCCTGCGTACCGGCAAAAATCCCGACGATCTGCTTGGCGACGGGAAGCGGCTGGAACTGATCCTGCTTCAGAACTTCTGTCAGCCGGCGGCCGCGCGCGATCTGCGCCTGGCTGGCGCGGTCGAGTTCGGAGCCGAACTGCGAAAAGGCCGCCAGTTCGCGGTACTGTGCCATTTCCAGCCGTAGCGTGCCGGCCACCTGCCGCATCGCCTTGATCTGGGCGCTGCCGCCAACGCGGCTCACCGAAATGCCGACGTTGATGGCGGGACGTATGCCGATGTTGAAGAGGTCGGCTTCCAGATAAATCTGGCCGTCGGTGATGGAAATGACGTTGGTCGGAATGTAGGCGGTTACGTCGCCCGCCTGCGTTTCGATCACCGGCAGCGCGGTGAGCGAGCCGCCGCCCTTTTCATCGCTCAATTTCGCCGCCCGCTCGAGCAGCCGCGAATGCAGGTAGAAGACGTCGCCGGGGAAAGCTTCGCGGCCCGGCGGACGGCGGAGCAGGAGCGAAATCTCGCGGTAGGCCTGGGCGTGCTTGGAAAGGTCGTCGTAGAAAACCACCGCGTGACGCCCGTTGTCGCGAAAATATTCGCCCATGGCGCAGGCGGCGTAGGGGGCGATGTATTGCATCGTCGCCGGATCGGACGCCGACGCGGCGACGACGATCGTATTGTCCATCGCGCCGAAATCGGTGAGCGCCTTCACGACCTGGGAAATCGTCGAGCGTTTCTGGCCGATCGCGCAGTAGATGGAAACGACGCCGGTTTCCCGTTGGTTCAAAATCGTATCCAGGATGATGGCTGTTTTGCCCGTCTGCCGGTCGCCGATGATCAGCTCGCGCTGCCCGCGCCCGATCGGAATGATCGAATCGATCGCCTTGATGCCGGTCTGCAGCGGTTCCTTCACCGATTGCCGGTCCACCACGCCCGGCGCGATGCGCTCGAGCGGGTTCCGGTCGTTTGTCGCGATCGGGCCCTTGTCGTCGAGCACCTGGCCGAGCGGATTCACCACGCGTCCGACCAGCGCGTCGCCGACCGGGACGGAAATGATCGTGCGGGTCCGGCGAACGACGTCGCCTTCCTTCACCGCGGTATATTCGCCCAGCAGCACCGCGCCGACCTGATCCTCCTCGAGGTTGAGCGCGATGCCAAAGACGCCGTGCGGAAATTCCAGCATCTCGCCCATCATCGCTTTTTCCAGGCCGTGAATGCGGGCGATGCCGTCGCCGACCGAAAGCACCGAACCGACCTCCTCGACGGCGACCGATTGCTGGTAATGCTCGATCTGCTCGCGCAGAATTTTGGCGATTTCGTCAGCCTTGATTGTGGCCATAAAGCTACCTTCGCTCCCTTAAACGGCGGCCATGCGGGCGCGCAAACGGTCCAGCCCGGCGCGCACCGAGCCATCGTAAATCGTCGAACCGATTCTCACCACCACCCCGCCCAAAAGGCCGGGATCCACGCGGAAAGCCGGTTCGATTCGCTTCCCGGTGCGGCGCTCGAGCGCGGCGACCAGCGATTGCCGCTCCTGGGCGTCGAGTTCCCGCGCCGCGCGGATTTCCGCCTCGAGAATGCCGAGGCGCGCGTTGAGTTCCTGGCCGAAAGCCTGGACGATGCCGTCGAGTTGCCAGACGCGGCGGTGATCCACGATCAGAAAGAGGAAATTGCGGATCGTTTCGCTCGCGCCGAGGCGCTCAACGAGTTTCGAAATCACACCTTGCTTGGCCGACGTCGCAACCGCCGGGCTTGCCAGAAAATTCCGCAGGTCGGCCGACTCTTCAAGCAGCGCGAGAAAGTCGCTTAGCTCGCGCCGCGTCTCGGCGGGGCGTCCCGCGTCCATCGCCGCATCGGCGAGCGCAACCGCGTAGCTGCGTTCCGGCGTCATAACCCGCTCCCGGCCGCGCCCAGCGCCTCGATGAATCGCCCGCGCAGCCCGTGATCCACGGCCGGCGTCAGCCGCTCGATCACCAGCGCGCGCGCCCGCTCCATGGTTTTCTCCACCGTCAATTCGCGTAAACGGTTGGCGACGGAACGCTCGGCGGCCTCGATTTCCGCTTCCCCCGCGCGCTCGACCCGGATGGCCTCTTGCCGTGCCAATTCGCCGATGCGTTCGACTTCCGCGGCGGAATCGCGCCGCGCTCGCTCGCGCATCTGCTGCGCTTCGCTCTCCACGGAGGCAAATTTGGCTTCGGCCTCGCGCAGACGCTGCTCGGCCTCGCGGCGCGCGGCTTCCGCCTCGGCGATCGAAGAGGCGATTTGATCGGCTTTGCGCCGGAAAACCACTTTGAGGCGGCTTCCCGCCCACCAGCCACCCACGCCGAAAATCAGCGCGAAATTCAGCCACCGGAACACCCAGTCCGCCGTCGTGGGCGAGGACGTTTCCTGGGCCGCGGCGGCGAGCGGAGCCAGGGCCACGATCACAGAGGCGAGCATCAATCGCGCGAAAATCCGGCGAAGCAGCGCGCGCATCAGGATTCCCCCGCCCGCTCGAGCGCCGGCGCTTTTTCGGCGAGCACGGCGCGAGCCGCGGCGTCGGCCAGACGCTCGACTTCCCGATCGAGCTGCTCGCGCACGCCGGCGAGGTCGCGTTCGTAGCGTTCTTTCGCTTGCCGCACCCGATCGGTCGCGGCGGCGCGCGCCTGGCGGAGCAGTTCCGCGCGGGCGTTCAGCGCTTCCTGGCGGGCCGCTTCCTGCGCGGCGTAGATTTCGGCGCGAACCTTGTCGAGCGCCTGATGGTAGCGGCGGAGTACTTCCTGCGTCTGGCTTTCCAGCCGTGCGGCGTCGCTGCGCGCGCCTTCCGTGCGCGCGGCGCGCTCGTCGAGCACGCGCAGCATCGGCTTGAAAAACACCGTGCGCGCGAACAAATAGAAAAAAAAGACGATGATTGTTGTCGGCAGCGAGGCGATGATCAGGTTAACAGCCTGACGCAGTACTTCTTCCACAATCCCACCCTTGGCGGTCGCGCCGTTCTCGGGATAAACACAGAAGACCGGAACAAAAGGGAAACTTATAGCATCCGCGCACCGAACCCGTCAACGCGACCCCAGGCGGGGCAGGCGGTCACTTCGCAAACGGCAAGCTGCACCTACTAGCGGCGATCGCGTATAGAGGACGTTTGCTCGCGAAGGCGGAAATCGCCGGGAATACAATAAGCAAAGAACTTTCAGTCATTTACATGGCGACCGCGTTCAGTCCCTTCCTGAGCCCTATTGGCGCCGGCAGCATCTAATCACGTGTAGAGGATGGTGAAGGAACGGTGGACATGGAAAGGAGGCAGCCCATGGACACTCGGAAGGAAATCGCTCCAAAAGCCGGTCTGAAGAAGTGGATTTTTCCCGTTCTTTTGATATTCACCCTGAGCGCCGTCGCCGGCACGCCGAAAGTTTTCGCGGCCCCGGAGCCCGAGATCGCCAACCGCGGCACCCCCACAAACTACGAAACGTGGCTGAGCAACAAAGTCTACGAGCGGCTGGTCACGATGCCCTGGTACAACGTCTTCGACAACGTCGAATACAAAATCTCCGGAAGCAAAATCACGCTGCTCGGCCAGGTGGTGTTCCCGGTGACGCGGTCGTCCGTCGCGGATTCGGTGAAAGGGATCAAGGGAGTGACACAGGTGGTCAACGAAGTGAAAGACCTGCCCCTCAGCCCTTTTGACAACCAGATTCGCTGGGCGGAATATCGCGCTCTCTTTTCCGAAGGATCGCCGCTTTTCCATTATTCCCTGGGCGTCAATCCGCGGATTCACATCATCGTGGACAATAGCCGCGTGACGCTGGTGGGCGTGGTGAATAGCCGGGCGGACCGCGAAATGGCAGGTTTGCGCGCGAAAACCGTGCCGATGGTGTTCTCGGTGAAGAACGAACTGAAAGTCGGCTGACGTTTCTCCCTCCCGCACCATGAAACCCGGGACCCGGCCGCAAGCCGGGTCCCGTTTTTTTTGGAGCGTCCGCGCACTTTCCGCGCCGGCCGCGAACGGCGGGTTTGTGCCCGCGCGGGAACTTGCGCGAAGATGGGTTCCGCGCGCCGGCTGTCACCGCGCGGGCCAGATTGCGTCTTCCCAGACCGGCGAGCGCCCGTTGAAAGGAGCGATTTCGCTCGGCGCGAAACCGGACCGGTTGTTCCGGCGCGCCGCGCCTTCCGCATCCCGTCTCCATGGCCGCATCCACTTCGTTCAGCGCTTCGGCGGAAAATCCGGCAGTGGGACGATGGCTGGTGGCCATCGCGGTGATGGCCAGCGCGATGATGGAGTTGATCGACACCTCGGCGGTGAACGTCAGCCTGCCGTATATCGCCGGCAACCTATCGGCGACCACCACCGAAGCCACGTGGGTTCTGACTTCCTACCTCATCTCGAACGCGATCGTGCTGCCGCTGGCCGGCTGGATGGCCAATTATTTCGGCCGGAAGCGGCTGCTGATGATGGCCGTGGTCGGTTTCACCATCAGCAGCATGCTTTGCGGGCTGGCGCCCTCGCTGCCGCTGCTGATTTTTTTCCGCGTTCTGCAAGGGGCGAGCGGAGGGTCGCTGCAACCGACGACGCGCGCGATTCTGCTGGAGACGTTTCCGCGCGAAGAGCGCGGCCACGCCATGGCGTTCTGGGGCGTGGGAATCGTGGTGGCGCCGATTCTGGCTCCGGTGCTCGGCGGCTGGCTGACGACGAACTATTCGTGGCGCTGGATTTTCTTCATCAACCTGCCGCTGTGCCTCGTCGGGCTGGTTCTACTGGAGCTTTTCGTTCACGACCCACCCTACATCCGGCGCGGGGAACTGCGGATGGATTACTGGGGTCTCGGCATGCTGGTGACGGGAATCGCCGCTCTGCAGGTGATGCTCGATCGCGGGCAGGAAGACGACTGGTTTGGATCGCACTTCATCGTTGCGCTGCTGGTCATCGCGATCGTCTGCCTGGCGACGTTCGTCGTTTGGGAGCTGCGGTCGAAAAATCCGCTCGTACACTTCAAGCTGATGAAATTCCGCACGTTTGCCGCGGGAACGGCGCTGGGCGCGATTCTGGGATTCGTACTTTACGGCAGCATCGTGCTGATCCCGCTCTTCATGCAGGAACTGCTCGGTTTTCCCGCCATCACCGCCGGCTTCTGGAATTCGCCGCGAGGACTGGCGACCATGGCGCTGATGCCGGTGGCCGGATATCTGATCGGCCGGCGATGGGACATGCGGGCGATGCTGTTTGGCGGGCTGCTGGTGTCAGCGGTGGGCGTTTATTCGTTTTCGCTGCTGAATCTGAACGCCGGGCCGTGGAGCTTTTTCTGGCCGCAGATGCTGATGGGAGCGGGTTTGGCGTTCACTTTCGTCCCGCTTTCCACGATTACCGTCGATCCGATTCCCCCCGAGGAAATGGGTTACGCGACGAGCATCACCAGCCTGATGCGAAATATCGGCGCGAGCATCGGCATCTCCGTCGTGGCGACCGTGCTTCAGCGGAGCCGGCAATCCCACCAAGACATTCTGGCCGCGCAACTTCCGCCGAATAATCCCGAGATGCAGAGTTTTCTCGGCAGGATGGGCAACGATTTCCTGCAGCGAGGGACCAGCGCGGTGCTTTCCGGGCAGGAAGCCTTGCAGCTGCTCTACCGGATGGTCCTGAAGCAGGCGGCCGTGCTGAGTTATTTGGACGGTTTCCGGCTGCTCGCGGTGATTTTTGCGGTGGTTTCGCCGCTCGTTTGGCTGATGCATCGCCACCACCACGCGGCGGAATCGGGAGGAGACTGAAACCAGATTCCGGGGCGATTTGTGGAAAGTTTCCCGGAATGCGATACGCGGCAGTTCCTTGCTATAGTGGCAATAACGAAAGGCATGGCAATCCTTGGCCTGCGCGGAAAGTGTCGCGCGCCGGAAAAAGCCGTACAGGAGTTTCGATGGACAAATCCGTTTCCGACCGGTTCGCCCGCAAGGACCTGCGAATCGGCATCATTGGTTGCGGCTACGTGGGCCTGCCGCTGGCGCTGCGATTTTCCGAAGTCGGCTGCCATGTGACGGGTTTCGACACCGACCCCGCCAAAGTGACCGAGCTGAATGCCAGCCGCAGCTACATCAAACACATTCCCGCGGAGGAAATTCACCGGCGCCGCGAATCGGGCCGTTTCGATGCCACCTCCGATTTCGACCGTTTGCGGGACATGGACGCGATCCTGATCTGCGTGCCCACGCCGCTCGACGAGCGCCGGCAGCCCGACCTGAGCTACGTGGTTGCCAGCGCGGAAGCGGTCGCCCGAACGCTGCGGCACGGGCAACTGGTGGTTCTCGAAAGCACGTCGTATCCCGGGACGACCGACGAATTGGTGCTCTCCATCCTCGAACGTAGCGGACTGCGCTGCCCGGTGGCGCAGGGCGAGCGAGCCGGCGATCCCGAAACGGACTTTTATCTCGCCTTTTCGCCCGAGCGTGAAGACCCCGGCAACGCCAAATTCACCCTGCACCTGATTCCGAAAGTCGTCGGCGGAATCAATCCCGACAGCCGGCGCGCCGCCGAAGCGCTCTACGCGCAAGCGGTGGGCCGCGTGGTTCCGGTGAGCTCGACGCGCGCGGCGGAAATGACGAAGCTACTGGAAAACATTTTCCGCGGCGTGAACATCGCGCTGGTGAACGAGCTGAAGCTGCTTTCGCTGCGGATGGGCGTCGACATCTGGGAAGTGATCGAAACCGCCTCGACGAAGCCTTTCGGCTTCATGCCGTTCTGGCCGGGACCCGGGCTCGGCGGGCACTGCATTCCGGTGGATCCGTTCTATCTTTCCTGGAAAGCGCACGAATACGATTTCTCGACGCGGTTTATCGAACTGGCCGGAGAGATCAACACGGCGATGCCGTACCACGTGGTGGATTCCGTGGTTGCGGCGCTGAACGGGCGCCGGAAAAGCCTGAAGGGGTCGCGCGTGCTGGTGCTGGGCGTGGCTTACAAGAAAGACGTGGATGATTTGCGCGAATCGCCTTCGCTCAAAATCATCGAGCTGCTGCAGGAGCGCGGAGCCCAGGTGGAGTATCACGACCCGTATTTCCCCCAACTCCACAAAATGCGCCACTACGATTATTCGCACATGCGCTCGGCCGAAATCGCGCCGCAGAACCTGGCCGGATACGATTGCGTGCTCGTCGCGACCGATCATTCTTCCTACGATTACCAGGCCATCGTCGATTCGGCGCCGCTCGTCGTGGATTCCCGCAACGCGACCCGCGGCGTCACCCGGAATCGGGAAAAAATCGTGCGCTGCTAGCCTCCGCTCCGGCTGGCCGCGGCCGGCCCGCCAACCGAAAGGAACGGCGGCGAATGCCAAACCCCGCTACTCGATGCGAACGAGTTGGCCTTTCACGGTGCCGATCGGGACGATGGCGTCCACTTCGACCGGGGTGCGGGAGGCGTTGTTGGCGAGCCAGATGGTGAAGTTCATCGGCTCGCTGAGACGGCGCGAGGAAACGCTGACCGAGATCCGCGAGGCGTCGAACGTGCCGGCGGGAACCACGACCGAATCGTGCGCGGCGACGATATGCGCGGACATCTGATAAAAATGCCGGCCATCGAACACAGGGGAGAGCATCCGGGGCGCGCGCTGCCAGTTGTTGGCGCGCAGAGCGTAGAGCGCGGCCAGCGGATCGCGTGTGCCGGCCGGCGCGGAAACCATTTCGGTGCCGGGGTGGCGCGCGTTGAGCGTGAGCTTTTGCGCCGACTGCTTGCCCTGCTCGTTGAGATACATCTCATATTGGCGCGTCGCGAGCGACCTCGCTCCGGCGTAGGAATCGAATTGATCGTCGAGGACGAGGGCGTAGCGCAAGGGATCCTCGCTGTGCGCGACGGCCTGAAAATGCCAGGCGGGATCGCCGTAGAAATCGAGGCGCGGCATCACCCGGAGGTTCGCCGTCAGCGCCTGGCTCATGCTCATCCAACCGACTTGATAGACCAGCGCTTCGCCGGGACGAAACGGCATGGCCGCGCCGGCCGCCCGGCCTCGCGCGCGAACCAGCGGGGAGGCCGCGAGAGCCGCGGCGAGCGGCGCTAGCATGGCAAACAGGGCGAGGCGCGAGTGCGGAGATCTCATCAATTTCCTTTTAGAACCGCGAGCGGCGAAGGGCGTTGCCCTGCGCGGCCCACGGCTGTTTGCGGCGCTCGTGCCGGCGCCGCTATAGTCGGGCGTTGCGCTCGCGCAGATGATTGTAACGGAGGGACGGGCCGCGCGGCCGGGCGGTTCGCGGGAGGCTTCCGATGCGGTATCTGGTGACGGGAGGAGCGGGATTCATCGGCTCGGCGATGGTCGGGGAACTGGTGCGCCGGGGCGAGCGCGTGGCCGTGCTCGACGACCTTTCGACCGGCAAGGAGCGCAATCTCGCCGGCGTGCTCGACCGCGTGGAATTCCACCGCGCCAGTATCACCGATCTCGAAGCGGTGAACCGCGCCGCGCGTGGCGTGGATTTCGTGATTCATCTCGCCGCCAGAACCTCCGTTCCGCGATCGGTTCAGGAACCGCTCGAAACGAACGCGGTGAACGTGGAAGGCACGCTGAAAGTGCTGATGGGCGCGCGGGACGCCGGCGCACGGCGCGTGGTGTACGCCGCGTCGTCCTCGGCCTACGGCGAAACGCCCACGCTGCCGAAAACAGAGGCGATGCCGGCGGCGCCGATCTCCCCCTACGGCGTTTCGAAATTCACCGGCGAACTCTACGCGGGGGTTTTCACGCGCGTCTACGGGCTGGAAACGGTGGCGCTACGCTATTTCAACGTTTTCGGGCCGAGGCAGGAGCCGGGTTCGCCGTATTCGGGCGTTCTGGCGCGATTCCTCCTGGCGGCGATTCGCGGAGAGCAGCCGGTGATTTACGGCGACGGCGAGCAATCGCGCGATTTCACTTACGTGGACAACGTGGTGGACGCCACGCTGCGCGCCTGCACCGCCGCGAACGTCTCCGGGCGCATGCTCAACGTGGCCATGGGGACGCGAATCAGCCTAAACGATACGCTGCGCGTGCTCGAGAGGATCACCGGCCACAAGGCCGAGGCGCGGCACGAAGCCGAACGCGCGGGCGACATTCGGCATTCGCTGGCCGATATCGGGCTGGCGCGGGAGCTGCTCGGCTACGAGCCGAAAATCGGTTTCGAGGAAGGCCTGCGCAGGACCTGGGAATGGTATCGCGCGGAATACGCGCAACCTTGAGCGAAGCGCGGCGCTGTCGAGCGAAAACGGCCGAAAAAGCTAACGAGCCAAGCCGACGCCGTTGAGGCAGGCGGGCAGTTCGTCCAGTGAATCGAGCAGGACGTCGGGCGGCAGCGATTGGAGCGTGGAACTGCTGAGGCCATAGGTGACGCCCGCGGCCCACGTGCCGGAGTTCCGCGCCGTCTGAATATCGATCGCGGAATCGCCGACCATCATTGCCTGGCGTGGAGCGATTCCGAATTCGGATAGCAGCGCGTTCATTCCCGTTGGATCGGGCTTTTTCTTTTCGAAACTGTTTCCGCCGTAGACCTGCCGGAAATAACCGGCTATCCCTAGGCCTTCGAGGATGGAGCGGCTGAAGCGCACCGGCTTGTTGGTGAGCACGGCGAGCGGACGGCCGCGAAGCGCCTCGAGCGCTTCCCGCACGCCGGAATAGGTGACCGTGTTGTCGAGCATGTGCTCGCGGTAATACTCGAGAAAAAAGGCCATCGCCTGCTCGATGAGCGGCATGGGATAGCCTTCGCCGACCGCGCGCTCGATCAGTTTCTGCATGCCTTCGCCCACGTAGCTCGAGACGACTTCGGCATCGAGCGCGGCGAGGCCCATGTGCCGCCGCGTCGCGTTGACGGCGAGCACCAGATCCTGCTTCGAATCGATCAACGTGCCGTCGAGATCGAAGACGAGCGCAACGACTTCGGGAAAGCGGCTGCCCAATTCGGTTCCTCCTGACGCCGGAGGCCGGTCGGCCCGCCCGGCGGCCCCACACAACAAGAATGCCCGGCGAAACGACGCGGCGCAAATTTGAATCGGGGGAAATTGGCGCGCGCGGCTCCGGCTGGTAAAATCATCTGCTCCGCTGCCGCACCGATACGCCCATGGCAGAAATTTTTCCGTTTCGCGCGTGGCGCTACGACCCGAAGCGCGTGCGCCTGGCCGGCGCCGTCACCCAGCCCTACGACAAGATCACGCCGGATATGCAGCAACGCTATCTGGCAGCCAGCCGCTACAACTTTATTCGGGTGGAAAAGGGCGTGGCGGAGCCGGGCGACGGCGAAGGAAACAACGTTTATACGCGGGCGCGGGCCACTCTGGAGGACTGGATCCGCGAACGAGTGATGGCGAGGGACACCGAGCCCGCCATCTACCCCTACTTCCAGCGATACACCGTGCCGGGAACGCAGCAGCGGCGCACGCGCAAGGGATTCATCGCGCTGGGGCGGCTGGAAGATTACGACGCGAAAGTGATTTTCCGGCACGAGCGCACGCTGCCCGCGCCGCGCGCCGACCGGCTTGAGCTGCTGCGTCAGACGCGGACGCAAACGGGGCTGCTCTTCCTCGTCTATTCGGATCCCGAACGCGTTTCCGACCGCATTCTGGCCGAGGCGGCCGAGCGCGATCCCGTCGCCGAATTGACGGATGAAAACGGCGTCGGGCACCGGCTCTGGGCGCTCACGGATGGCGAGAAGATCGCCGCGCTTGCGGCGCTATTGGGGCAGAAACCGCTGATGATCGCCGACGGCCATCATCGGTACGAAACCGCGCTCGCCTTCCGCGACGAATGCCGGCGCGCGGCCGGCGCGGCGGCGCCCGATGCGCCATATGAAAAGGCGATGATGGCTCTTTTCAATACGGAAAGCGAAGGACTGACGATCCTGCCGACGCACCGGCTGCTTGCGGGAGTTCCGGGGTTCGATTTCCAGCAGTTTCGGCGGAGGATCGAGCCGTTTTTCGAGTGGTACGGCTATCCTTTTTCCGGGCCTGAGGAGCGTGAAACGGCGCTGGCAGAATTCCGGCACGATCTGGAAGGACGCGGCCGGACGCGGCGAGCGATCGGCGCGTACGCGGGCGGCGGCGCCTTTTACCTGTTTCTGTTGCGCGGCAGTGTGGATCTGGATCGCACGCTCTCCGGCGTGGAGCCGGAAGCGCTGCGGCTGGACGTGGTTCTGCTGCACCGGCTGATGATCGAGCGGGGACTGGGCGTGACACAAGAGCAGGTTTCGGCGGAAAGCCGCGTGGCGTACGAACGGGAATTCGAGGCCGCGCTGGGCGCGGTGGATTCCGGACGCGCGCAACTGGCGCTGCTGCTGAATCCACCGCAGATCCAGCAGATCGCTGCGGCGGCGTTCGCCGGTTGCGTGCTGCCGGAAAAATCGACGGACTTCTACCCCAAGCTGCTGAGCGGCCTCGCGCTTTACCGGCTGGACGGCTGACGCGCGCTACTTCGGGAAGCTCGCGACCGCCGCCGACTCGGTATCGTAGACCTCGAAAACGGTGAGCAGCTTGGTCACCTGCAACACTTCGCGGAACTTCTGGCCGAGGCTCACCAGTTTCAGGATCGCGCCCTGGTTTTTCGCGCTCGTATAGGAGGCGACCAGCGCGCCCAGGCCCGCGCTGTCGATATAGGAAACCTGGGCCATGTTCAGGATGATTTTCTTGCGTTCCTGGCCCAGGAGCGTCTTCACCCGTTCCCGCAGCGCGCTGGACTCCTCTCCGAGCACGATGCGCCCTTCCAGGTCCAGCACGGAAACTCCATCCACAGTTCGCTCGGTCATTTTCAGCGGCACGTTCGAGCCTCCTCACGCGTCAGAATTCAGGATTCCAGTGTTCCGGGCACCGTTGCGGGCGCCGGGCGTTCTCAGTAGTAGTCCGAACAGGACATATAATAACCGCACTGCGGGCAAATCAGCTTGCAGGAGCGGCTCTCCAGTCGGCGCGAGCACACCGGGCAGAAGTCCGAGGCATTTTCAAGCTCCGGCTTCTTTTCACTCTCGACCGTGTCCGGCTGCTTCTCTACCATCCGATGGGCAAAAGCTTATAGCACAGGCGGCGGAATGCGCAAAGACGAATTGCATGAGCCCCCGGTTCGGCCGCGCCGCAGTGGGGGTAAAATGGATGTATCCGGGCGTGTGAGCCCGGCATCTGTTTAACCAGAGGGCACGGCCATGCGCGGAATTCCTGGTCTGGCAGCAGCGTTGATTTTGCTCGGAGCGATTCCCCTGAGCGCGCAAACGGGACAGCCCTTGCTGCGTCCAGCCGCACCGGTGCGCCCCGTTCCCATGGTAGCGGCTCCGGCGCGGCCGGTTGCGTACGTTCGCCCGGCTCCGGCTGTGCGCGCGCCTAGCGCGCCTGTGAGGGTTGTGACGATGGCGCCGGCGACTGGCGGGACGAGCACGGCCGCGACGAGCACCGTCTCAACCCTGCCGCTTTCCACTCCCGTTCTAACAAACCTGGGCGGCGCTCCGATTCCGCTCGGACAACTGCTCAATCCCGCGCCGGGGCTCGGCTTTGATTTCACCCATTTGGCCGCAATCAACGGGAATCTGGCCGAGCGGGCGCTCATTGATCCGCTCACGCAGCAGGAATTGGCGCTGACCGAGCAACTGCCGCGGGAAGCGCCGGCGGCGTTTTTCCCCGATTACGGCTACGGCGCTGCGCCGGTGGTGATGGGCGCGCCCGCACAGCCGCAAATTATCGTATTGCAGCAACCGGCGACGCAGCCGGCCGCTCGCGCGCGGGCAGAGGCTGCTCCCGCGCCGGCCCCGCAAACCGCAGTGCCGCCGGCTCCGCCGCTGCCGGCGCTGGGGAATCTGTTGCTGGTCGAGCGGGACGGCAAAGTGATTCAGGCGGCCGCTTTCACCGAGCGGGGAAATCTGATGGTTTACATCACGCCGGATGGGCGGCGAAAAACGATCGCCATCAGCCAATTGAATTTGAAAGCCACCGAAGACCGCAACGCCGAACACGGCACGTTCCTTCATTTGACCGACTGATTTTCCTCGCGCCATGCGGAGGGTTCGCTTCGGGCGCGTCTGAGGTTATTGCGAAGCGGAATCGAGCGGGCGGGGCATATAGAGGCCGTCCTGGCCGACCAGGCCGGAACGCTCGAACTGAATTGTGGTGTGGCGAATTTCGAATCGTTCCGCAAGGCGCTCGTTGATGCTCTGCAGAAGCTTTTCGCTTTCCTCCATGTGCATATCGGGAATGCGCACGTGGCAGGAAAGAATGTACTGATCGGTGCCGAGCGTCCAGACGTGGATATCGTGAATTTCCTGCACGGGCGTGAGTTCGAGAATCGCGTTTGCGATGTCCTCGAGCCGCATCTGCTTGGGAAGGCCTTCGAGGAGAATGTGGCTGCTGTCGCGAAGGATTCCGATCGTGGTCCAGATGACCATGGCGCCGATGGCCAGGCCGATCAGCGGATCGACCCAGAAGAAGCCGGCGAAATGGATGATGAGCGCGCCGGCGAGAATGGCCACGTTCGAGAGCGCGTCGCCGAGGTTGTGGACGACGATGGCGCGCAGATTCAAATCGCGGCGGCCGCGGACGAGTGCGAGCGTGGTGCCGCCGTTCACAAGCAGCGCCAGGGCTCCGAGCGCCATCATCGGGAGGGAATGCACGGCAACCGGATGGCGCAGACGGGCGTAGGAAATCCAGACGATGTAGAACCCCACGAAAATCAGCACCAGCGCGTTCGTGAACGCGGCGAGAATGCCGGCGCGATGGTAGCCGTAGGTTTTTTCGCTGGTGGGCAGGCGCGTCGCCCAGCGCACGGCGAGCCAGGAGATCGCCAGCGTGGGCACGTCGGTCAGGTTGTGGACGCCGTCGCTCACGACGGCCATCGAATGGATCGCAATGCCGCCCGCGAGTTCGGCGACGACGAGGCCAAGATTCGCCGCGAGCGCCCATTGCAAGCGCCCGGTCCAATGGCTCGCCTCTCCCGAGCCCAAAAATTCATGGGCGTGGGGATAGCCGCCGTGATGGTGATGTCCCGCCGGGGTCGGCATGCGTGTATTCTAGTGCGATTCGCGGCGAAAACGGGATAGGAGTGTCGCGGCCGGGCCTGCCTACGGGCGGTTCGCTTGGCCGGCCTATTCCGCCAGTTGCTGGATTTCCTGCATCCGGGCGAAGGCGCGCCGCAGGTGCGGGATCGCGATCGAGCCTCCGACAACCAGCCCGACGTTGAGCGCGTCGATCACCTCGGCGCGCGTCCAGCCCTCCTCAGCGCAGCGCTCCAGGTGATAGGTCACGCAATCATCGCAACGCAGGACGAGCGAGGCGACCAGTCCCAGCAGCTCTTTCGTTTTCGCGCCGAGCGGGCCGGGTTCGTAAGCCTGGTGGTCGAGCGCGAAAAAGCGCTTCAAGCCCAGATGACCGCTCGCCTCGATGCGGCGGTTCATCTCCGCGCGGAATGCGCGAAAATCCTCGAGTTTCTCCATGGCTCCTCCTGGCGGAAGCGTCCCTTGCGCCGCACCGGCGGCGGAAACCGGTATTATGTGCGAATCCCGCCCGCAAGGCAGGTTCGAAACGCCGGGTTGACCCGCACGGGCGCCCTGCCTACCATCGAAAATGAGGGGGCAACGCGATGAAGCCGGAACTTCTGGTGCAAGCGGTGGACGGAACGCGATTCGAGGTGACGGTGCGCGAAGGCCGCAGCGAAACGCGGCACATCGTCAACGTCGAACCCGGCTTCGCGCGCGCCCTGCTTCCCGGGAGAGAATCGGCGGAGGAACTGGTCCGCCTTTCCTTCGAATTTCTGCTCGAAAACGAGCCGAAGGAGTCCATTCTGCGCGCCTTCGACCTGCAAGACATCAGCCGGTATTTCCCCGCCTACGAACAGGAAATTCGCGGCCGGCTCCACGGCTGACCGCGCGACGCACGGCAAGGGAACGGGGGAGCACGATTTGCCGCATCTGCTGGAGATCGCCGGATTCCTTTTGGGCGCTCCGATCGGGGTGTGTGCGCTGGGCGTGTTCTATCAGGCGTTGGGCGCGGCGGCCGATCTGCGCCGCTATCCGCCGCCGGGCCGGATGGTGGATATCGGCGGGCGTCGTCTGCACATCCTCGAAAGCGGCAAGGGCCATCCGACGGTGGTCTGCGAAGCGGGCTTGCCGGGAAGCGTGCTCAGCTGGAGCCAGGTGCAGCGGGAACTTTCGCGCGTGGTGCGCGTGGTGAGCTACGACCGCGCCGGGCTCGGCTGGAGCGAAGGCGGACGCGGAGCCGAGCCGAGGACAGCCGAGCGCATCGTCGAAGAATTGCATACGCTGCTCGACCGCGCGGGAATCGTAGGACCTTACGTGCTCGTTGGACACTCGTTCGGCGGGCTCACGACGCGCCTGTTTGCCGCGCGCTATCCGGATGAGGTCGCGGCGTTGGTGCTGGTGGATCCCGTGGGCCCCGGCGAATGGTCGCCGCTCAGCGAGCGGGAACGGCGGCGGCTCGCGGGCGGAGCGAAACTCTGCCGGCGCGCGGCCCGGCTGGCTCGCGTGGGGCTGCCGCGCCTGGTGGCGCTCGCGGCGCATGCGGGCGCGCACACGCTGGCCCGGCTTTCCGTGCTCTTTATGAGCAGCGGCGTGGTGGCCGATGGGGGCACGATGATCGGGCCGCTGACAAAACTTTCGGCGCGCGAACGGGCGATTGTTTCGCGGTTCTGGGTGCAGCCGAAATTTTACCAGACGATGGCCGGACAGATCGAAGCCATGCCGGAAAGCGCCGCGCAGGTGCTGCGCGCCGGCGATCGCCTGGAGGGCAAACCGGTGGTGGTGATTTCCGCCGCGAATACCGAGCCCGCGCGGCTCGCCGAGCAGATGGCGATCGCGCGGCTTTCCTCACAGGGCAGGCTGGTGGTGGCGCGAGGCAGCGGCCATTGGGTGCAGCTGGAGGATCCGGAACTCGTCAGCGGCGCCGTCCTCGGAGTGATCGCACAGTTGGGCCGCGTCCCCGCTCCCTCTTCGGGCGATCCCGCGCGGCCAACCATCCAATAGGCCCGGCGTTCCTGCATCGCGCAGGCTGCAGGCCGGGATTCTCTTCCTTGCAACCGCGCTCGCCGCTGTGATAGAAGCGAGGCGCTGCCGCGTCGTGGTGCACGCGGCAGGTGGGACGTGAAGCAAGGGTGGGAGGTTCGTCGGTGAAGACCTGGCTGCGAACGGGGCTGGGAGTTGTGTCCCTGGCTGGCGCCATGATCGCGGTCGGAGCAGGTTCCGGCGGCGAGTCCCAGCCGGCAAGCATGATGGGTTTTTCGCCGCAAGCGGAACAGACCGAAGCCGCGTGGGAAGCGAAATTCAACGCGATTCCGCAACCGGACAGCATCCGCCGCTTCATGAAGGTCCTCAGCGCCCAGCCCCACACAATCGGCCAGCCATACCAGCACTATCTCGCTCGATACATTCTCGCCCAATTCAAGAGTTTCGGGCTCGACGCGCACATCGAAAGCTACCGCGTGCTTTTCCCCACGCCGGTCGAGCGGCAAGTGGAAATGATCGCGCCGACCCGCTACACGCTGAAGCTGAAGGAACTGCCTGTGCCCGGCGATCCCACTTCCGGGCAAGCGGGCCAAACGCCTACCTACAACGCGTATTCGCCCGATGGAGACGTCACCGGCGAGCTCGTCTACGTGAATTACGGCCTGCCGCGGGATTACGCCGAACTGGCGAAGCTGCACATCAGCGTCCGCGGCAAAATCGTGATTGCGCGCTACGGCCACGCGTGGCGCGGAATCAAGCCGAAAGTGGCGGCCGAGCACGGCGCGATCGCGTGCCTGATCTATTCCGATCCCCGCGACGACGGATATTTCCAGGGCGACGTTTTCCCCAAAGGGCCGTACCGGCCGCCCGAGGGCGTGCAGCGCGGCGACGTGGCCGACGAAGCGGCCACCTGGCCCGGCGACCCGTTGACGCCGGGATGGGCGTCGACGCCCGGCGCGAAAAGATTGACGATGGCGGAAGCGAGCCCAGTCTTCGCCAAAATCCCCACCATGCCGATTTCCTATGAGGACGCGACGCCGCTCCTTAAGGCGCTCGGAGGGCCGGTGGCGCCGGAAAACTGGCGCGGCGCGCTGGGATTCACCTATCACGTCGGCCCGGGCCCCGCCACGGTGCACATGAAGCTGAAATTCGATTGGGGCCAGCACACGGTGAATGACGTCGTCGCCGTGATTCCCGGCAGCGAGTGGCCCAGCCAGTGGGTGCTGCACGGCAATCATTACGACGCGTGGGTGAATGGTGCGGACGACCCGGTCAGCGGAACTTCGACCGTTCTCGAGGACGCCCGCGCGTTCGGTGAGTTGCTGAAGGAGGGCTGGCGGCCGAAGCGCACGATTCTGCTGTTCACCTGGGACGGCGAGGAGCCGGGGCTTTTCGGCTCGACGGAATGGGCCGAGCAGCACGCGGCCCAGCTCGAACGGAACGCGGTCGCCTACATCAACAGCGACTCGACCGACACGAACGTATTGGGCGTCGAGGCGTCGCACACGCTCGAAAAATTTTTCAATCAGATCGCGCGCGATTTCAACGATCCCGTTTCGGGCAAATCGCTTTACGAGGCGATGCGCGAACGCGAGCTGAAAAACGCGAAATCGGCGGGGATGCGGCAGGCGATCGAAAGCCGCGCCGATCTGCGCTTCGGAGCGCTGGGCTCGGGCTCCGATTACAGCACGTTCCTCGACCATCTGGGCATCGCCTCGGCCAATCTCGGCTTCGAAGGTGGCAGCCCGGGCGGCGTTTACCACTCCGCGTACGACGATTTTTACTGGTACACGCATTTTGGCGATCCCACGTTCGCCTACGAGCAGACGTTCGCGCGGGTGATGGGCGTGACGCTGATGCGGCTGGCCGATGCGCCGGTGTTGCCGTTCGACTACACGGATTTCGCCGATACGATGGCGCTCTACGTCGAGCAACTCAAGCAGCTCCGCGATTCGACGCCCAGTGCGCCATCGTTCGATTTCACCCTGCTCGACGCGGCGCTCGCCCGGCTCAAGCAGGCGGCAAACGACTACGCCCGGGCCTACCAGAGCGCGATGCAGTCGGGCAGCGTATTTCAGAAATCGCTCGCCGAGCTAGCCGCGCTGAATCAGGCGATTTACGAGGTGGACCGGAAAATGGATACCGCGCAGGGATTGAGCGACGGCCGCGTGGGCGGCTGGTACAAGAACCAGATTTACGCGCCGGGCGTTTACACCGGCTACGGCGTGAAAACCTTGCCGGCCATTCGCGAAAACATGGAACAGGGCCATTGGGACGCGGCGCGCCAGGGCGAACAGGTCATCGCCGGCGTCTTCGAAGCCATGGCCGCGCAGATCGATCTGGCCCGGAGCCGGCTTTGATCCGAACGACCACAAGCGCAATGCCGCCCATCACACAAAATCACCGGCGGAGTGAGGGACGAGGGCTCGGGAATACTCGCGCCAGGCGAATCCACAACCTCGACCCCTGAAAAAGAGAATGGAGGGCGATCATGCTCGAGCGTCGTGAGTTCTTGCAGCGTGCAGCCGTTGCAGCGGCTTTGCTGGGCGTTCCGCTTCCCCGCGTCGAAAAGAATTTCTGCCAGGAGGCGCCGCCGTTGCCTTCGCCGGATCTCTACCTGAAAAACGAGGACGCCTATTGGGCCCGCATGCGCCCGCAGTGGCTTCTGGCCAGGGACCGCAGCGACCTGAACTGCGGTTCGGTGGGCTGCACGCCGCTGCCCGTCCTCCACGCGATGATCGACAATATCCTCCACAACGAGGAGTTCGTCGACCCCTATTACCCGTGGTTCGGCTACGAGGAAAATCCGCCGCTGCGGGAACTGCGCGATTCGCTATCCGCTTTTCTGAATGTGAAGCGCGACGATCTGGCGCTGGTGCGCAACGCCACCGAAGCCAACAACACGATCGGCAACGGGCTGCCGATGAAGCCGGGCGATGAAGTTCTGATCACCGATCAGGAGCATCCCGGCGGCCGCTGCGTTTGGGACCAGCGGGTGGTGCGGGATGGGATCAAGGTGAACGAAGTGACGCTGCCCAAGCCCCCGGCCTCGGCCGCGCAGATTGTGGACCTGTTCGAAAAGGCGATCACACCGCGCACGCGCATCATCGCCTTCAGCCACATCACCACCATCACCGGAGTCATCTTGCCCGCGAAAGAAATCTGCGCGATGGCGCGGAGCAAAGGAGTGCTGACGCATATCGACGGCGCCCACGCAATCGGCCAGATTCCGCTCGATATCCAGGATATCGGGTGCGATTCCTACGGCAGCAGCCCCCACAAATGGCTGCTCGCGCCGAAAGGAACCGGATTCCTCTACGTGCGCGAGGAATTGCAGCCGCGGCTCTACGTGAACATCGCTTCGGGCAGCTGGAGGGATTATTCCCAGAAGGCTTATCGCTTCTCGAATCTCGGCACGTCGAATCTTTCCATCATGGTCGGCCTGAAATCGGCCATCGATTTCTACCACACGATCGGCCCCGACCGGATCTATCGCCGCATCCATCAGCTCGCCAGCCGCGTTCACGACCGCGTGGCCGCCTACGGCCGTTTCCCAATGCTCAACGCCAGCGCCGATCCGTTCTACGGCGGCATGGTGACGTTTGGAGCGCCCGAAGCCACGGTGAGCCGGATTTTCCAGGAATGCGATAAGCGGAAGATTCGCGTTTCCGGCGGCGCCGATCACGTCCGCGTCTCGACGCACATCTTCACGCAGCCGGCGGAAATCGACGCATTCTTCGAAGCGATGGACGCAGGGCTGAGCCACATGGCGTAAATCGGCCCGGATGGCCACTCGGTGCATTGCGGCCAAGGGCACGCCAAGAGAATAAGCGCTTGTGGAGGGTTAAACTAAGAGCTTTACTGCTAAATTATGATGCCCCCGAATGACGACGGGCTCTACCACGACGAGGTGGGGAGCTGGACCAAGGACAAATACCGGCTCGTCTCTCTGTACGACGAACTCTTCTCTACCGGCATGAAAGGCAAGTGGACACGGGTCTACGTGGACCTCTACTCAGGCTCTGGGCTCGCTCGCGTCAGAAATACGAGCAGATTCCTTTGGGGATCGCCCATTCTGGCGCTGACAGTGAGGGACCCGTTCGACAAGTACGTTTTCTGCGAGAAAAGCGAGGACTCCCTGCGCGCCTTGAGGGCGCGCGTACAGAGGCTCGCCCCAGCCGCGGACGTGTCATACGTTCAGGGAGACTGTAACGACGGCATCGAGGAAATTTGCGCACTGATCCCATCGGCCTCGACCTCACAACGCGTTCTCTCGTTTTGCTTCGTGGATCCTTACGACATCTCCACCCGTTTCTCGACGGTGCGCAGGGTTGCGGAGCACTACGTCGACTTCCTGTTCCTCCTCGCCCTTTATATGGACGCCAACCGAAACGCCGCTCACTATGCAGACCCTGGAAATCAGAAGATTGACGACTTTCTGGGGCGCGCCGATTGGCGGGAACGGTGGGCGGAGGCACAGGGGGAAGGAAAGGTATTCCCCCGGTTTCTTGCTGAAGAGTATGCTTCTCAGATAAGGACTCTGGGCTACCGACCAGTGCCGTTTCACAAAATGAAGCAAATCCGCTCCGACGAGAAGAATCTTCCTCTTTACCACCTCGCTTTGTTTTCTAGGAGCGACCTCGCCTACGAGTACTGGGATCAGGTGTTGAAGTACGGCAATCCGCAACGAGATTTTCCCTTCTGAAGAGTACTGCGAGGCGCTATGGCATGGGCATCTGGTATCGAGTGGACCGAGGCCACGTGGAACCCCTGGCACGGCTGTAAGCGAGTGTCTCCAGGCTGTGCCCACTGCTATATGTACAGAGAGAAGCGCAGGTACGGACAGGAGCCGAGCGCTGTGGTCAGGAGCAGGACCACCTTCGACTCCCCCTTGAGGTGGCGCGAACCACGCCTTATTTTCACGTGCTCGTGGTCGGATTTTTTCATAGGGGAAGCTGACGGTTGGCGCCAAGAGGCGTGGGACGTAATTCGAGCCACGCCGCAGCACAGATACCAAATCCTAACCAAGCGGCCGGACCAGATCGCCTCACGCCTGCCAGGTGACTGGCCCCTCGAGAACGTCTGGCTCGGGGTCTCTGTGGAGAACCCCCGCTTCTACTGGCGCATCGCCTCGCTTCGGCAGGTGCAGTGCCGACTGCGGTTCCTATCCTTGGAGCCACTTCTCGCACCTATGCCATCGCTTCCTCTCGAAGGGATATCGTGGGTCATCGTGGGCGGCGAGTCCGGACCCGGGTGCCGGCCAATGAGGGCTGACTGGGTCCGCGATATACGGCAGAGGTGTATCGCAGCCGGAGTCCCTTTCTTCTTCAAGCAGTGGGGCGGCCCAAGAAAAGACCTCGGCGGCCGAATGCTGGACGGGAGAACATGGGGTGAGATGCCGGGCGGCCGGCCTGCGCGCATGCCGCGGACGAGTAGGAGGCAGGACTGGCCTCCTCTGCCGGTACTCTCCCCATCGGCCTGACGAGCCACAGGGCACCCCCAATCACCTCCCACGGACGGAATGCGCGGCGCCGGCGCGAGATCGGTAATCGGCACAAAACGTGAGGTCTGGCGAAGAATAGCTCGACACGTGCCTGTATCGAGCTCGGGATGATCGGGAATCGTAAGAGTCTGCCGTTCGCCGGCAGACCCGATACGCTGAAGCTTCATGTGGCTGCCGCGCTGGAGACCACCCGGAACCCGAACTGGCCAAGCGCAGTCGCGATTTCGCGGCCCGAAAGCCGCTTAAGCCGTGGCAGGGGAAGGCTCCAACTCGAGCGTAGCTACGATGGAGGGATTGGGGGCGAAGCCAAGCAGACGAAGGTCTTCGCCTTCCAGGTGCAACGCCACCGCCTCGCGCAAGTTCGCAACAACTTCATCGAGCGTCGCTCCTTGCGTGACCACGGGTATTTCC
>JAKAOH010000095.1 GCA_021812285.1 Acidobacteriota bacterium
CTCGGAAAGCTCGGCGAGCTGGCCGACGCGCTCGATGCCGAGATCGTGCAGCGCCGCTTCGGTCACCTTGCCGATGCCCGGAATGCGGCGCACGCCGAGCGGAGCCAGGAATTTTTCCTCGGCGCCCGAGGGCACCCAGAGCAGGCCATTTGGCTTGGCCTGATCGGAAGCGACTTTCGCGACCAGGCGCGTCGCGGCGAGCCCCAGCGAACAGGGCAAGCCGGTTTCGCCGCGGATCGCGTCGTGGAGTTTGTGCGCGGCGGCGAGCGGAGGGCCGTGGAGGCGCGCGGTACCCTGGAGATCGAGATAGGCTTCGTCGATCGAGGCCATTTCGACGACCGGAGACCAGCGCGAGAGAATCGTGGCGATGCGGTCGCTGTATTCGGAATAGAGCGCGTGGCGCACGGGAAGGAACGTGGCGTCGGGGCAGAGCCGCGCGGCGGTGCGCAGCGGCATGGCGGATTGAATGCCGAATTTTCGCGCTTCGTAACTGGCGGCCGAAACGACGCCGCGCGCGTCGCGCTTTCCTCCCACGATCACCGGCTTGCCGCGCAATTCGGGCCGCTCGATCAGTTCGACGGAAACGAAAAAAGCGTCCATATCCACATGGAGGATGTTCGTCGCTTCGGACGAATCGCCCGGCGGCGGTGAGGAAACGGCGCGGAAATGAGCTAATCGGGGCACGGAGGGTTCCCGTTTCCACCCATTATAAGAGACGGCGCGGCGCGGGCGGCGAATCCTACGCGCGGCGCGCCGCAACCACGCGGGGAATGCCCGCCAGATCGTTCGTGATTTCGATTTCGCGCCAGTCCGGAGCGTCGAGCAGCGCTTCGACGCGCTCGCTCACGCCGTAGCCGATTTCGAGCACGAGCAAGCCGCCGGAAACCAGGCGTTCGGCCGCCTGCGCGATCAGCACGGGATAGACTTCGATGCCTTCCTCGCCGCCGAAGAGCGCGGCCGGCGGTTCGTGTTCAAGCACTTCGCGCGGAAGCGAAGCCGCTTCCTTGCGGCCGATGTAGGGCGGATTGCTGACGATCAGATCGAACGCGCGCGGCGCAAACGCGGCGAGAAGATTCGCTTCGACGAGCCCGACGCGATCGAGAACGCCGTGACGCGCGGCGTTGCGGCGGGCGATGGCAAGCGCGCGCTCGGAAATATCGGTGGCGAAAACGCGGGCTCGCAACAGTTCGCGCGCCAGCGCGATCGCCAGGCAGCCGGAACCTGTGCCGACATCCACGACGCGCAGCGGCCGGGGCGCGCTTTCGCCGTGGAACGCCGGACCGAGCCTCGCCAGCGCGACTTCGACCACGTGCTCGGTTTCCGGCCGCGGAATCAGGACGGCCGGCGTGACTTCCAGATCGAGACCCCAGAATTCCTGATGGCCGGTGAGATATTGCGTGGGCGCGCCGGCGGCGCGGCGCTCGACGAGTTCAAAGTAGCGATCCGCCGCGGCGGTATCGAGCGGCTCTTCGGGGTGGGCGTAGAGCCAGGCGCGACTTTTCCCCGT
Organism: Acidobacteriota bacterium; assembly: GCA_021812285.1. Taxonomy (GTDB): domain Bacteria; phylum Acidobacteriota; class Terriglobia; order Acidiferrales; family UBA7541; genus JAKASX01. The sequence goes on from JAKAOH010000095.1 coordinate 1,508, forward strand.
GACGTGCATGAGCAGGAGTTCCGCGGCAAGTACTGGCGATGGAACGTTCGCGGCGCGCAGTTCCCTGGCGGCTTGTTGCAACGCTTCGCGGAGGGTCATGGGGTCCTTTGGCGCCAGCATCGCATGAATTGCCGCCCGAATCCAACCCGCGTGGGACCGAGCCCCGCCGCGTTTGCGCGAACGAAAAGAGAGAGGCGCGTCGAGGCTAGCGGGGCGAAAGGATGGTGTGACCGCTCCAGTCGCCAACGGGACTGGAACGGCCGCAATCGGCGCATTGGGTCATCGCTTCGTGGGCGCCGCAATGGGGACAGACGGCCTGGGTGAGGAACGTGTCGTAGCGCGTCTGGCAGTGGGAGCATTTCCAAAACGCGCCGAGCGGCGGCGAGGATTTGCAAGCGGGGCAGGCGAATTCGGCGCGGCGCGGCAATTTCGCAAAACGCGAAAGAGCGCGCGCCTGCTGCAGCCCTCCCCAACAGCTCATCAGAACGAAAATGGCGATCAGGCCAAGCCAGAAATCCTTCGTCCAGAAGGCAAAACCGAGCATCGCCACGACCCCGGCGAAACCGATCGCGGTGGCCACGCCCAGGCTGCGGGCGCGGCCGAGCCCGAACCAGAGCAGCGAGCGAAGGATCTGGCCACCGTCGAGCGGATAGATCGGCAAGAGATTGAAGACCAGAAGAACGATGTTGATGAAAGCGACCGTCTGCACCAGCGTGTAGACGTTGGGCATCGTAAGGGCCCAGCCCTGCGAGCGGCTCCAAAGCGATAGCGCAAGCAGAACGGGATACAGCGCCACGTTGACGAGCGGCCCGGCGGCGATGCTCCAGAGCGTGGCGCCCGGGCGCGGCGGAGGGTTCACGTAGGCAACGCCGCCGAGCGGCCACAGCATGATGTGATCCGCTTTGCCGCCGGTTTGCCGGCAGGCGAGCGCATGGCCGAATTCGTGCATCGTGACGATCGCAAACAGCGCCAGATATTCGAGCACGTTCCAGATGGGCGAGGAATAGCTGCCGGAACGCGCGCTGATTTCATACAGCGCGACGAGAAACCACGACCAGTGCAAAGAGACATCGATTCCGGCAAGACGGAACAGGTGAATGGACTGTTTGCGGAAATTGGCCATGGGGGACACTTATACCATGGACAAGAGGCGCGGAGTAGGCGGTCGCGGGGGGTGTTACGCAAAAGGGATGGGGGTTCGCGCGTCAGACGTTGATGCTGAGGATAACGTCGGGGCGCGGCGCGATGGGCGGCAATTTCGAGCGATCGACGGGGTGATAGAGGGTGTCGCGCTCGACCGGGGTGCGGCCGGCGGCGCGAATCAGGCGATCGAGATCGGCGCGAGTCATATGCTGCGGGGTGGTGGCGCCGGCGTCGTGATAAATCTTTTCCTCGATCACCGTGCCGTCGATATCGTCGGCGCCGAAGCGGAGCGCGATCTGGGCGACGGGCGGCGTGAGCATGATCCAATAGGCCTTGATGTGATCGAAATTATCGAGCAGGAGCCGCGAGACGGCGATGCATTTCAGGTCGTCGATGCCGGTGGGTTTCGGCAGGTGCGCGAGCGCTGTATTTTCCGGATGGAACGCGAGCGGAATGAAAGTGACGAATCCTCCGGTTTCGTCCTGGAGTTCGCGCAGCTGGACCAGGTGCTCGACGCGCTCCTCGTGGGTTTCGATGTGACCGTAGAGCATCGTCGCGTTCGAGCGCAGGCCGATCTGGTGCGCGGTGCGGGCGATATCGAGCCACAACCGGCCGCTGGTCTTGTGGTCGCAGATGACCTTGCGCACACGCGGATGGAAAATTTCGGCGCCGCCGCCGGGCATCGAATCGATGCCGGCTTCCTTCAGGCGGATGAGGACCTCGCGCGGAGAAAGCCTGGTGATGCGGGCGAGGTAGCCGATTTCCACCATCGTCATCGCTTTCAGATGGACGTGAGGAAAGCGCCGCTTCAGGCCGCGGAACATTTCGAGGTAGTGATCGAACGTGAGCGTGGGATGCAGGCCACCGACGATGTGGAATTCCGTGGCGCCCTCGGCGACGCCCTGCGCGGCGCGCTGATACACCTCCTCGAGCGCGTAGGTATAGGCGCCTTCGGCTTCGGGCGAACGGCCGAACGCGCACAGCCGGCAATGGGCCACGCAGACGTTGGTCGGATTGATGTGGCGATTCACGTTGAAATAGCAGACGTCGCCATGCCGCTTTTCGCGGACGTAATTCGCCAGCCAGCCGACGCTCAGAAGATCGGACGTGCGGAACAGCGCGACGCCATCCTCGGCGGAAAGGCGCTCGCCGGCGAGGACTTTTTGAGCGATGGGCTCCAGACGAGCGTCGCTGATTTTGAGTTCGGTCATGTCTGCCTGCGGCTTCACGGACGAAGCAGAAATACGGCCGCGCCCCAGAAAACCAGGAACAATACGCTAATATAGCCGTTCATCAGGAAGAATGCAGCATTGATTTCGCTCAGGTCGTTCGGACGCACCAGCCGATGCTCCCACGCGAGCAGCGCCGCGACCACCACGATTCCCGCCCACGCCGGCCAGCCCAACTGGAAACTCGCCGCCAGCCAGCCGAGCAGCAAAATCATGCCGACGTGCATTCCGCGCGCGATGACGAGCGCGCGACGAATGCCGAATCGCCGGGGAATCGAATGCAGGCCGGCATGGCGATCGAAATCAACGTCCTGGCAGGCGTAGAGCACGTCGAATCCGGCGACCCAGAGCGTGACCGCGGCGCACAAAAGCAGCATGCGCCAATCGAGTGAGCCGCGCACCGCGATCCACGCCGCCGCCGGCGACATTCCCAGGCAGAAACCCAGCACTACGTGCGACCACATCGTGAATCGCTTCGTGTAGGAATACGCGAACAAAATCGCGAGCGCGACCGGCGAAAGCCGGAACGCCAGCGGATTCAGTTCCCACGCCGAGAAGACGAGCGCGGCCGACCCGGCAACAGCGAAAATCCAGGCGAACGCCGGAGTCAGTTCGCCGGTGACGAGCGCGCGGCCGCGCGTGCGCGGATTTTCGCGGTCGTAGCGGAGATCGGCGATGCGATTGATCGTCATCGCCGCCGTGCGCGCGCCGACCATGGCGACGACGATCCAGCCGAGTTGCCAGGCGAGATGAGAAACGGGCGGCCAGGCGCCCCCCGGCCCTCCGGTTCGCGCGGCGAGCAGCGCGGCGACCAGCGCGTAGGGCAGGGCGAAAACGGAGTGCTCGAATTTGATCATTTCGAGCACGGTGCGGATGCGGCGAAACATGCGAGCGGCCAGCGGGCGTTTCGGGCGCCCCTATCCTTTCTCCTTTTTCGCCGCGCCCAGCCAGCGATATTCCTCGGCTTGCGGCAAGCCCAGGTGATCGAGCACGCGGCAAACGTATTGCGTCACGATATCGTCGATCGTTTTCGGGCCGAAATAAAACGCGGGCACGGCCGGCATGATGAGCGCGCCGGCGGCTTCGGCGTGCAGCATGTTTTCCAGGTGCACGCGGCTGAGCGGAGTTTCGCGAACGCACAAAACGAGGCGGCGGCGTTCCTTCAGGCAAACATCGGCCGCGCGGGCGATCAGATCGTCGCTCATGCCGGTGGCGATCGAAGCGAGAGCGCCGGTGGTGCACGGAACGACGACCATCCCGTCCACCGGATACGTGCCGGAAGCGATGCAGGCGCCGATGTCTTTATTGGGCAGGAAATCGATCTTTTTCGCGCCGGGAACGAGCTGTTGCGGCAAGCGCTTCAAATCCGTGGCGACGACGCCGAGTTCCATGGCGACGAGACGTTGGCCGGCTTCGCTGGTGACCAGATGGACGCGGCCGACCGAGCGATCGGCTTCCAGCATTTCGAGGACCTTGCGCGCGTAGATGGCGCCGCTCGCGCCGGTGATGCCAACGACGATTGTTTTTCCGGTCATCGCAGTTCGTTGCCCATGATCCGAGGTTCGCGATCCGCCAGTGGCGTCGTCCGCGCCCCGGACCACGCAGCGAGCGCGCCCCAAGCGTGCTCGTCCAGGAGCTGGGAACTTCAACTGATAGCCTTTGGCACGAGCTACTGTCAAGCAGACGGCACGTCCAAGGCGCCGCCTCTGAAATCACGGTTTACGGGCGACGAGGAGGCCGTAGATGAAATGGCCGGAGGCGAAGCCGGATTTCATCGCCTGGAATCCTTCGAGGAAATGGACGAATTCCGGGCCCAGCTTCAGCGCCAGGGCCCAGAATTCTTTTTTGCGGATGATTTCCAGGCACAGGTCCCAGGTTTTCGCGCAGCGGTCGTTGAGGATTTCCCGGCCGGTCACTCGCAGGCCGTTTTGTTCGAGCAGGGACGCGTAGTCGTCCATCGTGTCGAGCGACACCATCATGCCGCGCTCGATCGGGCGCAAGGATTTTTCGTAATCGGCGCGATCAAGGCCCGGTTTGCGAAACCAATCGAGAATCGCGAAAACGCCGCCGGGGCGCACGAGCGCGGCTGCGGAGGCGAAAAATTCCGGTTTGTGCTGGTAATGCGAAATGGATTCGAGCGACCAGACGACGTCGAACGATTCCCGCGCGAATCCCAGCGCTTCGGCGTCCATCACCAGAAACGGCGCGGCGACGCCGGCCACTTGCGCCGCTTCGGCCGCCATTTTCGCCTGCACCGGGGAAATCGTGATGCCGACCGGGCGCACGGCGTGCGTTTTCGCCAACTGGATGCTGCTGCCGCCGAAGCCGCAGCCGATGTCGGCGAGGCGCGCGCCGGGCAGGATGTTCGCGGCGCGGGCCAGATGCTCGACGAGCTGCGTCTGCGCCTGCTCTTTGGTTTCGTCGCCCCGAATCCAGTAGCCGTGGTGGAGATGAGCGCCCCAAAGAGCCTGATAATAGGGACTCACCACGTCGTAATGATGGCGGACTTTCGCTTTGTCGTTGTAGGCGTCCATCGCGTGCCCGCGCCGGCGCCCCGGAACCGCTTGCGTTGAATCGCGGCTTTGGGACTGGTCCGAACCCGGCGAGAATACTGCGAGTGCGGCGGAGCAGCAATAGCGCCCGCGGAGGGTTTCGCCGCGGCGCGAAGGCGGATGGTAAAATCAGCGAATGAATTTCCGGCGGCGGGGATGACCGAACAGGAACTGAGAAAACTGCTCGAAGAGGTACGCGGCGGGCAAACGACGCTCGATCGCGCGTTGGCGCACCTGAAAAAGCTGCCTTTCGAGGATCTGGGCTTCGCGAAAATCGACCATCACCGGCCGCTGCGGCAGGGCTTTCCCGAAGTGATCTACGCGCGCGGGAAAACGCCGGAGCAGGTGGCGAAAATTGCGCGAGGGATGCTCGGGAACGGCTCGTCGCACAATATCCTGATCACGCGAGCCGATCGCACGATTTTCCGCGCGGTGCGCCGCGCGGCGCGAACGGCGAAATTTTTCCCGCTTTCCGGCGCGATTCTGATCCGGCGCGACCGCGCCATTCGCGGCAAGGGCTTGATTCTGGTGGTCTCGGCGGGAACCAGCGATATTCCCGTAGCCGAGGAAGCCGCGGTGACAGCGGAAGCGATGGGCAACCGAGTGGAAACGATTTACGACGTGGGCGTGGCCGGATTGCACCGTCTGCTGGAACATCGCCGGCGGCTGACGGAAGCGCGCGTGGTGATTTGCGTGGCGGGGATGGAAGGCGCGTTGGCGAGCGTGGTGGGGGGCCTAGTGGCCGCGCCGGTGATCGCCGTGCCGACCAGTACAGGGTACGGAGCGGGAACGGGCGGCGTGGCGGCGCTGCTCGCGATGCTGAACAGTTGCGCGGCGAACGTTTCGGTGGTGAATATCGACAACGGATTCGGCGCCGGGTGCGTGGCGAGCGCGATCAATCGCGCCTGAGCGCGGCGGCGACCGCCGCGGCCAGCGCGGGTTCCTCGTCCTCGAAAACCGTGCGCAGGTCGAGCAGCAGCCGGTTGTCCTCGATGCGCGCAACGACGGGCTTGTGCGCGGCGGAGGGCCGGCGCAGGCGTTCTTCAAGCGCGGCGGCGGAATGGCTTGGGGAACGCACGGCAACGAGCCACGTGGGAAGTGATTCGCCCGGCGTTGAGCCGCCCCCGATGACCGATTGTCCCTCGATCGTTTCGACTTCCACCAAAGTCCCCGCTTCCTTTACGAGAAGCGCGGCAAACTTCTCCGAGCGTCGCCGGATCGTTTCCGCCGGCAGGCGAATCATGCGCAGGGCGGGCACATCGTCGAACGCGCCGCGCAGATAAGCGCGAAGCGTGGCTTCGAGCGCGGCGATCGTGAGTTTATCCACGCGCAACGCGCGGAACAGCGGATTGCGGCGGATTCTCTCGATCGCCTCTTTTTTCCCGGCGATGATTCCGGCTTGCGGGCCGCCAAGCAGTTTATCGCCGCTGAAACTCACCACCGCGGCGCCCGTCCGGCAACTCGCGCGAACCACCGGTTCGGCGATTCCGGCCGGGGAAAGATCGGCAAGGCAGCCTGAGCCGAGATCCTCGTAAACGGGAAGATCGTGCTCGCGACCCAGCGCGACGAGTTCCTCGAGCGAGGGACGCCCGGCGAAACCGGTGATGCGGAAATTCGAAGGATGGACGCGAAGCAGCAGGCGCGTGTCGCGGCCGATCGCGCGGGCGTAATCCGCCAGGCGCGTCCGGTTCGTCGTGCCGACTTCGCGCAGGCGGGCGCCGCTGGCAACCATGATGTCGGGAATGCGGAAACCGTCGCCGATTTCGATCAGTTCGCCGCGAGAGACGATGACTTCGGCGTTGTGCGCCAGCGCGTGGAGCACCAGGAAGACCGCGGCGGCATTGTTGTTGACGACGATGGCGGATTCGGCGCCGGCGAGGCGAGCGAGCAGGCGCGCGGCATGGACGTCGCGCTTCCCGCGCTTTCCCGCCGCGAGATCGTATTCGAGATTCGAGTAGCCCGCGGCGGCTTCGCGGATCCGGTCGAGCGCTTCGCGGGAAAGCGGCGCGCGGCCCAAGTTCGTATGGAGAATTACGCCCGTTGCGTTGATTACCGGGCCGAGCGAGGGACGCAGCCACGCTTCGACTTCACAGGCGACGCGGCGCTCGACCGCTTCGATTTCGATGGAAGATGGTCTGGCGGAACGCTTCGCGTGGGCTGCGGTTACAGCTCCCAGTTCCGTTCGCAACGCGGCCAGGACGTCGCGCGCGGCGTCTCGAACGAGTTCGTGCCCAACCTTTTCGCGGAGCGCCGCGAGGGCCGGCCGGGCAAGCAATTCGTCCACCGAGGGAATCTTGCGCAGAAGCGCGGCGCGGGAAGCGGAACCGGGAGCCATGGCACGGGTATTTTTTCACACCCCGTGCGGCGGGGCAACGACAGCCGCCTGCCGCAGGCCGAAAGCTTGCGCAGTGCGCCAAGCTATATCACAGGGGAAACGGTTGGAAGATTGACTTCGCTTGCGGCGGGCGAATAGCATGGATTCTTCCTGTTTGCCGCAATCGAGCGAGCGAAACCGTGGCCACCGAAACGACGGGAACCATACTCGATAAAATCGTCGCCGCACGCCGCGCCGCAGTGGATCACCGCAAGCGCGTCTTGCCGCAAATCGCTCTGCGGATGGCCGTGGAACGCGGGTCGCCGCTGCCAGTGCGGGATTTTCGCGGGGCGCTCGCGCGGTCCGGCTTGCGCGCGATCGCGGAAATCAAGAAAGCTTCGCCTTCGCGCGGCCTTTTGCGGGCCGATTTTGCGCCGGCGATTCTGGCACCGCAATTGGAACAGGCCGGCGCGGCGGCGCTTTCCGTGCTGACGGAAGAGGAATTTTTCCAGGGCGCGCTCGAATACCTGAAACAGGCGCGCGGCGCGGCTTCGATTCCGCTGCTGCGCAAGGATTTCCTGTTCGATCCGTGGCAGGTGTGGGAATCGCGGGCGGCGGGCGCGGATTCGTTTCTTCTGATCGCGGCGATTCTCGACGAGGCGCTGCTGCGGGACCTGGTGACGCTGGGACGGTCGCTGGGGATGGAACCGCTGGTCGAGGTGCACAACCGAGCGGAACTCAACCGGGCGCTGGGAGCGGGGGCGGCGATCGTGGGCGTGAACAACCGCGATTTGCGGACGTTTCAGGTGGATTTGGCCACGTCGCTTGAGTTGATCGAAGCGATTCCCGACGAAGTGGTCGCCGTGGCCGAATCCGGCTTGCGCACGCGAGCGGAAATGGAGCGGCTGGCCGCGGCGGGATTCGACGCGTTTCTGATCGGCGAGACGCTGATGACCGCCCCCGATCCCGGCGCGGCGCTGCGTGTGCTGCTGGAGGGGCCGGGTGCGTGAGTTGCCCTTTGGCCGGGGCCCCGAGCCGCGCGTGAAAATCTGCGGCATCACCTGCTGGGCGGACGCGCGAGCGGCCGTCGCGGCGGGAGCGGACGCGCTAGGCTTCAATTTCCATCCGCCGAGCCCGCGCTACATCGAGCCGCGGAAAGCGGTACGAATCGCGCGGCGATTGCCGAAGCGTGTGGTGAAGGTGGGCGTTTTCGTGGACGCGCCGGTGGTCGAAATCCGGCGAATCGCCGAAGCGGTGGGACTCGACGCCGTGCAGCTCCACGGAAGCGAGCGGCCGGGGCGCGTTCGCCAGACGGCGGCATTCCGCGCTACGATCAAAGCGTTTCGCGTGCGTCCCCACTTTCCGCTTAGCCGGCTGAAGGCGTTTCCGGAGGCATCCGCGTTTCTGCTCGATGGCTATCGGCCGGGCGTGCATGGAGGCACGGGGATCAGGTTCGATTGGCGCCTGGCGCGGCAAGCGGCGCGCTATGGCCCGGTGATTCTGGCGGGAGGATTGCGCGCGGAAAACGTGGCGGAAGCAATTGCGCGGGCGCGGCCCTACGCCGTGGACGTTTCGAGCGGCGTGGAAGCGCGACCGGGGAAAAAGGACGCGGCGAAAGTGCGGGAATTTTTGCGGCAGGTTCGGCGAGCGAGGAGAAAACGGAGATGAGCGCGGCAGCGCGGATTTGGCCTGACGCGACCGGCCGATTCGGGCCTTATGGCGGGCGATACGTGCCGGAAACGCTGATGGCGCCGCTCGAAGAGCTCGAGCGCGGATTCGCGGCCTCGCGCGCCGACGCCGCGTTCGCGCGCCGGCTGGACGATCTGCTGCACAATTTCGCGGGGCGGCCGACGCCGCTGCAACTGGCCGAACGGCTGACGGCGAAGCTCGGCGGACCGAAAATCTACCTGAAGCGCGAAGACCTGCTCCATACCGGCGCGCACAAAATCAACAACTGTTTGGGCCAGGGATTGCTCGCCGAGCGGATGGGCAAGCGGCGAGTCATCGCGGAAACGGGCGCAGGACAGCATGGCGTGGCGACGGCGACGGTGGCGGCGCGGCTGGGCCTGGAATGCGTCGTTTACATGGGCACCGAAGACATGGAGCGGCAGCGGCTGAACGTCTCCCGCATGCGCCTGCTCGGAGCAGAAGTGGTGGGCGTGGACGCCGGCAGCCGCACGCTGAAAGACGCGATCAGCGAAGCGATGCGTGACTGGGTGACGAACGTGCGGACCACCTATTATCTGCTCGGCTCGGCGCTGGGGCCGCATCCCTATCCGCTGATGGTGCGCGAATTTCACAAAGTGATCGGGATCGAAGCGCGCGAGCAGATTCTGCGCGCCGAGGGCCGATTGCCCGATCTGCTGGTGGCGTGCGTGGGAGGGGGATCGAACGCGATCGGGCTGTTTCACGCGTTTATCGGCGACGCAACGGTGCGGCTGCTGGGCGTGGAAGCGGGAGGGCGTGGACATGCGCTGGGCGAGCACGCGGCGCGTCTCGCCGGCGCCGCCGGATATGAAGGCGGGCGGCCGGGCGTGCTGCACGGCGCCTTTACCTACATTTTGCAGACCGCCGAAGGGCAGATTTCGACGACGCATTCCGTTTCCGCGGGACTCGATTACGCGGCCGTCGGCCCCGAGCACGCGTGGCTGGCGGGCGAAGGCCGCGCCGAATACACCGCCGCGGACGACGGCGCCGCGATCGACGCCGCGCGCACGCTGGCGCGCACCGAAGGCATCATTCCCGCGCTCGAATCGGCGCACGCGCTGGCCGAACTGATTCGGCGCGCACCGGAAATGCCGCGCGAGCAGGTGGTGATTTTGAATCTTTCCGGCCGCGGCGATAAGGACATGGACATTCTGGCGCGGTACCTGTGAGCGGAACGAATCCGATGAGCCAAACGACTTCCTCCGCCGCTTCCGAATCCGCGCCGACGCGAATCGGCCGCCGGTTCGCCGAATTGCGGCCCGCGGGCGAATTGGGCCTGGTGGCGTATCTGACGGCCGGGGATCCGTCGCTCGAGGCGAGCCGCGAAATCGTTTTGGCCGCGGTCGAGGCCGGCGCGGACGTGGTGGAACTGGGCGTTCCGTTCAGCGATCCGATCGCCGACGGGCCGGTGATTCAGCGGGCGAGCGAGCGGGCGCTGCGAGCGGGCACGACGCTTTCGGGCGTTCTGGATCTGGTGGCCGATTTGCGGCGAACGAGCCAGGTTCCGCTGGTGCTTTTTTCGTATTTCAATCCGATTCTGCAGATGGGCCTGGAAACTTTCGCGCGGCGCGCCGTGGCCGCGGGAGCCGATGGCGTGCTGGCCACGGATTTGACGCCGGAAGAGGCCGGCGAATATCGGCGCGTTTTGCGCGGCGCGGGACTCGACACGATTTTTCTGGCCGCGCCGACGACGCCGGAGGAGCGGATCGAACGCGTCGCGCAGGCGTCGAGCGGTTTCCTCTATCTGATTTCGCGGACCGGCGTGACCGGACAGCGCGACACCCTGCCGGAAGATTTGGGCGCGCTGGTCGAGCGCGTGCGGCGTGCGACCATGCTGCCGCTGGCGGTGGGATTCGGCATCGCGCGGCCCGAGCACGTGCGAGCGCTGGTAGGCCAGGTGGACGCGGCGGTGGTGGGTTCGGCGCTGGTTGCGGAAGTGGGCCGCGCGGCTTCGGGCGCGGACGCGGCAAAAGCCGTTGCCGCGCTCGCGCGTTCGCTCAAAAGCGCTGGCGTTCGCGCAGCCCGTCCATGACACTTCCTTTTCGCCGCGTCGCTGTCCTCGGAGCCGGACTCGTCGGCGGCTCGTTCGCGCTGGCGGTGCGACGCACGTTTCCCACCGTGCACATTAGCGGATGGGACCGCTCGGAGGTGCTGGCTCGCGCGCGGGAACGCGGCGCGATTGACGAGGCAACGGAAAATCCGGCTTCGGCGTGCGCGGGCGCCGATCTTGTCTACATCGCGTTGCCTGTCGAAATGGCGATTCGGCTGATGCCGGAGATTGCCGCCGCCGTTTCGCCGGAAGCAATCGTCACGGACGCAGCCAGCACGAAGGTGGCCGTATGCACGGCTGCGGACGCGGCATTTTCGCCGCCGCGCCTTTTCCTCGGCGGACATCCGATTGCCGGACGCGAGCGCGGCGGCATCGAACATGCTGATGCCGAGCTGTTTCGTGGCGCGCCGTACGTGCTTGCGAAGCCCGCATCGGCGAAAAGTACGCTCGCCGCGGCGGAAGAGCGACGCGACGCCCGCGTGGCGGGTTTCCTCGAAATGCTTGGAGCGATCGGCGCGCGGCCGGTGTGGCTCGAAGCGAGCGAGCACGACCGGTTGTTCGCGTACCTTTCGCATCTGCCGCAACTCGCGGCGGTTGCGCTGGCGGAGACGGTGCTCGACGGCGCGGGCGAAGCGGCGCCGCTTGCCGGGCCGGGATTGGTGGATGCGCTGCGCCTGGCGGGCAGTCCCTACGACGTGTGGTCGGGAATCTGCCGGACGAATCCGGAACTTCGCGGCGCCCTGGACGAATTGATCGCGGCGCTCGAACGTGTGCGGGGAAGGCTGGGCAACGCGGAATTGGGCGACGATTTCGAGCGGGCGAACCGGCTCTATAAAATGCTTCGTCGAATAGAGTAGACTCGAAAGGGCGCGATTCCCGGCTCAGATTGCACTGAGGAAACGATCCGATGGACAAGCGCGTTTCGAGCGCTGAGGAAGCCATCCGTGAGCTTCACGACGGCGCGACGATTCTGGTTGGCGGATTCGGCTTGTGCGGCGTTCCGGAAAATCTGATCGCCGCAGTGCGGCTC
>JAKAOH010000269.1 GCA_021812285.1 Acidobacteriota bacterium
GGAGAACACCCGCGCCATTTCCTCTACGTGCGCGGCGGCCAATTGCGGCGTCGGATAGGAAGCCAGCAGCAGCGTGACCTTCCGCCCGTCCACAACGTACCGCGCCGTTTCCGCTTCCACTTCGTCGTCGAATCCCAGCCAGTCGCCCGGAGCCCAGGTCCCGCCGCCGGTTTCCGCAATCGCCCGCGCCAGCGTTTGCGGGTCGAGCGCGTAGCGATCGGAGTGCTGCACGTAGCCTTTGGCCGGCAGGTATTGCCAAAGTGTGGGATACGCTTCGCTGCTCGCATGCGGCCGCAGCGCGGCAACCAACGCGGAAAAATCGTGCGCGTACGCCGGCAGATTTTGCCCGTCCGCCTCGATCAGGAAATTCCCCACCAGAATCATGGCCCGGTCGCGACCAATCGCCGAGTGAGGCGAGGGCCGGAGAGCGATGACGGGTTGAGGGCGCAGAAGCGAATAGGCGCTATAACCGTAGGTAGGATCGCCCAGGCGGTACAGGCGGATGGAAATGGTCTGGCCGTCTTTCTGGTAGCTTTGCTGCTGGGCCGATTGCAGATGGCACGCTTCGAGAAGCGATGCGTCACCAGCCGGCAGATTACCGATCGAAACCGTTCCTGCGCTTCCCGCAACCGCTTGCCATCCGGCGAAGTTCGCCGGCAAAAGCGCCTGCGCTACGGCCGGCCGAGCCATCCCCAGCGGCACAACGATCAGCGCGGTCAAGAGCACCCAGAGGCGCATTTGCCCGTATTTTAACCCGCCCGGCCCATCCCTTCCACCAGCCCTCCTCCCGCGCCTACGCGGTCAAACGGATTCGCCGAATGCCGAGCAGCACAAAGACAATCTGGATAGTCCGGCTGGCGTCCGTTTCAGCGCCGGCTGGAGTCGGCTTGCCGTGAAAACTTGCTGGAAAGGCTATTCAGGCCGGCTAGGTAACGCTTGATGCCCTTGAACAGCCCGAGGGCGATCTGCTCGCGGTAGCGGACCGTGGTGAGCAGGTGATCTTCGCGCGGATTGCTGAGGAACGACACCTCGGCGAGGATCGAGGGCATGTGCGCGCCGATCAGCACGACGAACGGCGCCTTCCGCACGCCGCGATTGTCCGTGTGGACGTGGAAGCGGTGCAGCTCGTCGTAGAGCGAATGGTCCACATCGGCGGCGAAATCCCGCGATTCCTCGATTTTGTCGTTGAGCGAAATCTTCTGCAGCAGCGATTGCAGCTTGTGCACCGGCTCCTGCGCCAGCGCGTTTTCCCGCGCCGCCACGGCGAGTGCGCCCGGCGACGTCGTGAAATTCAGATAATAAACGGCCACACCCCGCGCGGAACGATCAGAGCTGGAATTCGCGTGAATCGATACGAACAGGTCGGCTTTTTCCTTGTTCGCGATGCGCGTGCGCTCTTCGAGCGGCACGAAGACGTCGCTGTCGCGCGTGTAGATTACCTGTGTGCCCGGCAGCCGTTTCTGGATCAGCCGTCCGAGCCGCAGCGCGATATCGAGCGCGATGTTTTTTTCTTCCAGGCCGTTCGGGCCGATCGTTCCTGTATCGAATCCGCCGTGGCCGGGATCGATCACGATGCGGTCAATCTTCAGTCCCAGCGCGCGTACGAGCGACGTGTGGCCGCTGGGCAGCGGTCGCGCCGGCGTCAAATTTCCCCGCGCCGGCGTGCCGTTAAGTGCCGCTCCCTGCGCCGAGCCGTTGAGCGGCCCCACGCGAATCACCAACCGGTACGGATTGCGGAGCAGGGAAGCGGAATATCCCGCGCCGCTGCCGACGTCAAGCACAACGCGCACCACGTTCGGCTCATTCTGCGCCACGCGCACGGCATGAACCAACCGCGAATGCGGCATCAGCGTTTCGCCGTGCGGATGCGCCAGATACGCGCGCGACAGGTCGAAAAACACGCGCTCGGGATGTTCGATCGCGGCGGAACGATATTTCACCGAGCCGCTGAGCAAAATCACGACGGCCGTCGAATGGAGGGTATCCTCTGTGTATACGCGCCGCACCAACGCCATGCGCCGGCTCGCTTCGCCGCCGTGGATGGAGACCGTCACCGGCCTCAGCCCGCTGGCGGCCGAGGCCAAATCGCCCGCCGAAGCGCCACGCGTCGAAATTTCCCTCGCCGCGTTTTCCTCATCGCCGGGTTCTTCGGTCCCTCGGCTCTGCCGTGAGGCTGCCAAAGCCGCGGTGGCGCTGCGCGTCGCTCGGGCGGCCGATTCGCCCAAATGCGGATGCGCTGCGAGCGTGAGCCGCGCGGCATCCGCCTGATCGGACGAGGGGTATTGGGCGATCAATGTTTCGAGGTATTTCTTTGCGAGCGCCGGATCTCCCATCCGCCCCTGCTCCAGGTTGGCAATGGCGTAGACGGCAATCGGAGCGTACCGGGAGCGGGGATATTGGCGCACCAGATCCTGGTACGTATCCACCGCTTTCTGAAAATATTTCTGATGAAACAGATGCCCCATTTGCCGGTAAAGCCGCGCGATCTCCATCAGCGACGGCGCCACCAGCTTCGCCGATGGCGTCAGCAGTTCCACGCGGCGATACGCCTCGATCACTTTCCTATAATCGGGCGCCGTCCGCATGCCGCCGAGTTTCTTCCCAAGCTTCGTCTTGAGCCCTTCCGCGTACGCGAATTGCCGCCGCGCCGCTGCCGGATTCGCCCCGCTCGGACCGCGCGCCGCAGGGAGCGACATCGTCGCCGCAAGCGGAACGATCAACGCGACCCATCGGATTCCGGAAATTCGTCTCGTTTTCATTGGTTGGTGTAAACCACCTGCCCCAGCCCGTTGCGCTCCGCGTAAATGGGTCTCGAAGATCGGA
>JAKAOH010000270.1 GCA_021812285.1 Acidobacteriota bacterium
GTCCGCTGCCGCCGCTCAGGCTACGCGGACCACGATCTTGCCGAAATGCGCGCCGGTTTCCATGTGGCGCAGCGCTTCGACCGCTTCCTCAAATGGGAACACGCGATCCACAACCGGCCGCAATCCCGTGTGCGCCACGGCGCGATTCAGGTCCTCGAACATCGCCCGCGAGCCGACAAAGATGCCGTCGAGGCGCAGCGCCTTCATGAACACGGGCACAAGGTCCACGCCGCCGCGCCCCGTCAGGTTGCCGATGAGCGCGATGTGGCCGCCGAAGCGCGCCGCGCGCGCCGATTGCGGCAGGGTTTCCGCGCCGCCGACTTCGATCACGTGGTCCACGCCGCGGCGCGCCGTGAGTTCCAGCGCTTTTTCGCCCCAATCCGGCGTGGTTCTGTAATTGATGCCGATCGCCGCGCCCAGTCCTCGCACCCGCTCGAGTTTTTCGTCGCTCGAGGAAGTCGCGATGACGAATGCGCCGGCCATCCGCGCCAGCTGGAGCGCGAAAATCGAAACACCGCCCGTGCCTTGCACCAGCACCGTTTCGCCCGGCTGCAGCCGGCCGGAGACCATGAGCGCGTTCCACGCCGTGACGCCGGTGCAGGGAAGCGTCGAAGCTTCCTCGAAAGACAGCGCGTCCGGTATCCGGACCAGAGATTCCTGCGCGAAAACCACCTGCTCGGCCAGCACGCCCGGCACGGCGGCGCCCAGAGCCGTGCGCGCCTTCGTTTCGTCCAATTCGCCTTCGATCCAGCCGGTCATGAAATTCGCCGCCACGCGGTCGCCCACGCGCAGGCGCTTCACGCCTTCGCCCACAGCGATCACTTCTCCCGCGGCATCCGAACAGGGCACGAGCGGCAGCGGGAGCTTGCGGCTGTAAAGCCCTTTGGCGACGAGCGTATCGCGGAAATTCAGCGAAACCGCGCGCACTCCCATGACCACCTGCCCCGGACCCGGCTTCGGATCGGGATGTTCCACAATCTTCAGTTGGCCGATCGCGAAGTCGCCCAGCTCGTATGCCCGCATGTCTCCCTCCAGATGGGTTTGCCGGCCGGCCGCAGCCTGCCGGAACTTTCAGCGATACACGAACCCGCAAATCAATGCAAGCGCGTCTTTGCTACTCGAGTCCTTGGGCGAGGTACAGGTAGGAAAATGTGCGGCGATAGGAATAGGCGCAGAATTTTCCATCCGGAGTCACGCGAATCGCATCGAGATGCGTGACACCCGCGGTGTTTGCCGGCGCGAGTTGCCACAGCGGCGTTTTCCGGCCGGTGGCGAGGCTCATCCGGAAAACGGCCACCGGCAGAGTTCCTTCTGCTACGTAGAGCGCATAGCCGTCACGGCTCCAGCCCAGGATCGTGTCCTCAGGCGTCAGTCCGCGAAAGGTAGGAACCGCGCCGCCGTCTACGGGATAGAGGTACCCTTTGCCGTCGGGGCCCATCGCCGCCACGCGATTCCCGTCGGGCGAAAGCGCCGCCGAGCCGCCGACTCCCGCCGGGCTGAACGCGCGCGGCAAGCCGCCCTCCGCGTTCTCGACGAACAGCCGCAATCCCTGGCCCGATTCCCGACCCAGAAAAACGAATCGCTTGCCATCCGGCAGCCAGGCAGCCCAGTCGTGGCTCACCGCGATCTTCGGCAAATTCACCGTCGCGCCCCCGGCCGTCGGCAGCACCACCAGATCGCGGTCCGGTTCCGGCGTTTCCGCCAGCACCTGTTTCCCGTCGGGAGAAAGCGCCAGCGCGCGGCCCGCCGCGAGCCGCGTGGGATCGCCAGCGCCGATCCGGCGAACATAAATTGCCTGTTCCACGCCGCCAGCTTCGCCCGCTTCATCGAAGAGCACAGTTTTGCCGTCGGCGGAAAGGCCGCGCAGCTCGGAGCCGTCGAGCCAGGAAATGTTCTGTTTGTTTTTCTGTCCACGTTCCACTTCGGTCATTCTGCGCCGCGCGTCGTCGCGCACCAGCAACATCCGACCGTCTGCGGCGATGTCTTCCAGGCGCAGCGAGCCGGCCATGGCGGCCATCTGCCGCAACTGGCCGGAAAGAGTTTCCACGTAAACTTGCTGGCCCGCGTGCCGCGCGGCGGTAAACCAAATCTGCTTGCCATTCGGCGACCAGGCGAGCCCCTCGATGCTTGCCCAATTCCGTGAAAGCGTCTTGCGCCCGCCGTTCACGTCCACCACGTCCAGCGCACCGCCCGCGCTGCCCGGCTCGGGCCGCTCGATGAAAGCGATCCGGCTGCTATCCGGAGAAAACCGCACGTCGCCGATCGCTCCGCTCGTTTCCGCCAGCACCGTCCCGATCGGATATTCCAGCCGGTCCTCACCGTTCACCCGCCGCACGACGGCGATGCCCTTGCCGATGGGCGACCAATCGGCGTCTTCGGCGTTTTTCAGGATGGTCTGCGGCACGCCGCCCGCCGCCGTCACGCTTTCGAGGTTTCCTTCTCTTTCTCCCAGCCCGGAATCGTGCAGTCCCGTCAGAATCGCCAGTTCGCCGGCGGGAGAAACGCTGAGAATCGTCGCGCCGTTCAATCCGAGCGGCTTCGATTCCGGCGATTCGGGCTGCACCGAGAAAATCTGCGGCGGCTGGCCGTCCCATGATGCGCCGTAGAAGATCGTGCGCCCGTCCGGCGCGAAGCGCGCGGTTTCGATCGTGCCGCGGCGAAACGTCAGCCGATGATACACCGACGGCAACGAGGACGCCGGCCGCCGCATCATCCGCACCGCAATCCCTCCGCCCGCCGCGGCCAGCAGCAGCGCGGCCACGATCGTCATCGCCCTGCGCCCCTTCCCCTGCTTCGGCGCGCCGCCTTC